>JACRBQ010000137.1 GCA_016213135.1 Chloroflexota bacterium
GAAAGTGCGGCAACCCGGGTGGCTCAGTTTGGGTGAAAACGCCTGGCTTCATTTGGCCGAAAACCTCTGGCTCACTTTGGGTGAAAACGCCTGGCTCAGTTCTGCTGAAAGCACCTGGCTACTTTACACCGAGGAATGACAGCCGCAATTGAACAGAAACAAAAGGCCGCCAGCGGATTTGCTGACGGCGGCGGTGACTCACTGCTTGCACTCAGCGCGCTCCCCCGATCACTTTCCCTCTGGATAACTGCAATTCATCGGTAGCCGCGTTTTTTCACTCCAACGCTTCTCGAATGTAGGCCTTATAGCTCGGATAATGTTTTATGAGATATGCAATCAGGCGGTCTTTGTCTTCGAGTAAGCGCAAGAAACCTGCCGTGTCCAAGTCTATGGCACGTGTGCATGCGTTTGGGACTGTTCCCTTTGAACTCAGGTTCTTCCTCTCCGTGATGATTCCGCAGGCTTCACGATAGCTTCTATTGTTCCGGAACACCTCGCCGCAAACATCTAACACATGTGCCAGAGCAACGGGAATATCTGGGCGAGTGGCTCTTGCCCTATGTACGGACGCTGCTGGCTTGATGGATATCTGCTCAGGAGGTGGCTTCCTAAGATTGAAATCTCTGATGAACTGCGCTGCTTCGTCTTCGGTCACTACCAACCCCGCGCCGGCAACGAGTTCAATAACTGCTTGCGGAAGGCTGGGGTAGGGTGGCTCCAACACGATCCTTCTAGCTTGTGGCAACACATCTTCAATTGCGCGTTGCTTCTGGCTCAATTGCAGATAGGTTTCAGCGTTGCGCTTTGCATTGCCGTTGTTCAGTTCGTCTTTGGACAAGAAGGTTTGGAAGGAAGACTCTAACTCTTCAATTTCATCTTCAAGGACGTCAAGGGCCTTGAAGCATTTTTTCGAGAACTCACCGCCAGTCTGGGAGTAATAGAATCTCCATTTCTGGCCGTCGGTCATGATAGAGAACACGGCTGTGTTGTTACGATTATAATCCCGGAGCTGAAGTTCGATTGAGCTGATGTCGCCCTGCAGTCTGCCGACCGCTTTCACTTCAATGTAAACTGCCGGGGCGAAGGGTGACAGGAAGAGAGCAATGTCAACCCGTGTACTGTCTTCGCTGGGGACGGCAATGAACTCGGTGTTGACCTCGGCCGGATTCCATAAGTCCCAGCCCAGCTCGTTCAGGATGCGGGCGACAAGTGACAGGCGGACATGCTCTTCGTTCTTGTAGGCTCGCCCTGCTAACCTCTTGCGGATATCATCTAACGCTTGTCGCATGTTTCAACCTTTGATACTGCAATTGGCGGTGTAGGAGAAAGCGGCTAACCTGTAGTCGGCGGTATTTCTCCGTATCAGACTCCGAATCGCCGTGTTTTACGGAAAAACATTTCCGCTTCTCAGGGATGCTCCGTCTCTGCCCTCAACCGCCCAAACTACAAGTATTCTACAACCCTTCCGGGGGAATGCAACACCCAATGACGACGATGAGCCGGCAACCCCAAAGACAGGGGTGAGGCCTCCCGTCCTCGTTGGACAAAACCGCCTCCCCCGGCTATCATTCCTGCCATGCAGGTGCTCGTCATCTCCGACATCCATGGCAACCTCACCGCCCTCGACACCGTCCTGGCCGACGCCGGTGAGCACGACGCCGTATGGTGCCTCGGCGACCTCGTGGGCTACGGCCCCGACCCCAACGAATGCATCGAGCGCGTTCGCGCCCTGCCCGACCTCACCTGCCTCGTGGGCAACCACGACAAAGCCGCTATCGGCGAAATCGACATCAGCGCCTTCAATGTGGACGCCCGCCAGGCCATCAATTGGACCGGCCATGCTCTTTCCCCCGCCGGCCGCGACTACCTCCTCGGCCTGCCCGAACGCGTCGAGCACGGCCCCTACACCCTCGTCCACGCCAGCCCGCGCCAGCCGGTGTGGGAATACATCCTCGACCGGCACATCGCCGCCCAGAATTTCAACTACTTCAACACCCCTTATTGCCTCGTGGGCCACACCCACCTGCCCATCCTCTACATCCAAACCGACGGCGTCGTCCTCGACCGCCGCCCCAACTACGACGAGCTGCTGGCCCTCGGCGACGAGCGCATGATCATCAACCCCGGCAGCGTGGGCCAGCCGCGCGACAGCAACCCCGACGCCGCCTACGCCCTGCTCGACACCGACACCCAGTGTTGGGAATTTCGCCGTGTTCCTTATGATATTGCCGAAACGCAGCAGCGGATGGCCGGGCACGGCCTGCCGCCCCGCCTCATTGCCCGCCTCGAAAAGGGCTGGTAGCCCCCGCCTCGCCGCCCCGCCCGTCGCCTGCCGGGAACCATCCGTTCCCCGCGCGCGTCTTAATAGCAAATCGCAACCATAGGAGCCATCCATGAAACGCACCCCCCTTGCCCTCGTCCTCATCGCCGCCCTCACCCTGGCCGCCTGCGCCGGCGCCGCCGCCACGCGCGAGGCCGCCCCCATGCCCTACATCTCGGGCGAAGTCTCCAGCGACAACGCCGCTCCCGGCTACGCGGAAGCGCCCGCCGCCACCGCCGCCCCGGCTCTCGCCCCCGGCCAGTCCGACGGGCAGCAAGCCGGCCTGCGGCTCGTCATCAAAAACGCCAACCTCTCCATCGTGGTGGACAGCCCCGCCGCCGCCGTCGAGGCCATCACCCAAATGGCCGAAGGCATGGGCGGCTTCGTCGTCTCCCTCAACACCTATCAAACCACCTACGGCCCGGACTCCACTCCGGCGGAGCAAGCCAACATGACCGTGCGCGTCCCCGCCGCCCGACTCAACGACGCCCTCAGCCAGATCAAAGCCCTGGCGGTGGAAGTCAAAAGCAAGAGCATTGTCGGCCAGGATGTCACCGCCGAATACACCGACCTCCAAAGCCGCCTCGCCAACCTCGAGGCCGCCGAAAAGCAACTGCAATCCATCATGGCCGAGGCCACCAAAACCGAGGACGTGCTGGCGGTTTACAACCAACTGGTGTACACCCGCGAGCAAATCGAAGTCATCAAAGGCCAGATGAAGTATTACGAAGACTCGGCGGCGCTCTCGGCCATCACCCTCGACATCATCCCCAACATCGTCACCAAGCCCATTGAAATCGGCGGCTGGCACCCCGAGGGCACGGCCAAGCAAGCCATCGAAGACCTCGTGCGCGGCCTGCAAACCTTCACCGACGGCCTGATCTACTTCGGCATCGCCTGCCTGCCCTTCCTGCTCGTCATCGGCCTGCCCCTCTTCTTCATCGGGCGCGCCCTGTGGCGGCGGCGCAAGAAGAACGCGGCCCCCAAAGCCGATTAGCCCCCACACCGCAACTTAAACAAAAAAGGGCGGGAAGGTTGTCCACAAACAACCCTCCCGCCCTTCTGACTCCTGTCTTCTGACTCCTGACCTCTACACCTCATTCACCAGCGCAAACACCATCGGCCGCCGTTTCATCTCGGAATAGAAGAACTCCGACAGCGAGTCCTCCACCGAGCGGGCAATACCCTTGCCGTTGGCGTGTTGCACCGCGCTCTCGGCTTTCTTGGCCGCCTCGGCGAACAACTCTTCCGAGTCGCGCACGAACACAAACCCCTTCGAGAGAATGCCTGGCTTCTCGGCCAGCTTGCCCGTGCGGCGATCCAGCCGCAGGTTCACCACCACAAAGCCGTCGCGGGCCAAATTCTCGCGCTCGCGCAGCACCGCCGGGCCGATGTCGCCCACGCCCGTGCCGTCTACGTACACGTAGCCGCCCGGCACGCGCTCGCCCACGTTCATCGAGTCCTCGGTAAACTCCAGCACCGTGCCGTTTTCCACTACGGCAATGTTCTCCGCCGGAATGCCCACCTCGCGCGCCAGCGCCGCGTGCTGATTCAACTGCCGCAGCTCGCCGTGAATGGGCACAAAGAATTTGGGCCGCACCAGGTTGATCAGCAGCTTCTGCTCCTCTGCACTGGCGTGGCCGGAGACGTGCACCGGCAGAATGGGATCGTAGATCACGTTGGCCCCGCGCTGGAACAGGCGGTTGATCGTGCGGGCCACAGTTTCCTCGTTGCCCGGAATCGGGTGCGCCGAGATCACCACCGTGTCGCCCTTTTCCAGATCAAACGACCGGTTGCGCCCCGTGGCCAGCCGCCCCACAATGGCCGACGGTTCCCCTTGCGAGCCGGTGGTCATGATCACCAGCTTTTTGTTGGGCATCGCCAGCGCCTGATCCAGCGGCAGGATCAGCCCCTCGGGCGCTTCGAGGTAGCCCAGCTTCAGCGCCATCTTCACGTTTTCCACCATCGAGGTGCCCACCAGCGTCATCTTGCGATTGTGCCGCACGCAGGCATTGGCCACCTGCTGAATGCGCGAGATGAGCGAGGCGAACGTGGCGACGATGATGCGCGCCGGGGCGGTGCGGAACACCTCGTCCAGCGCCCCGTCAATCACCGCCTCCGAAGGCGTCCAGCCCGGCTTGGTCGAATTCGTCGAATCCGACAACAGCGCCAGCACGCCACGGCTGGCAAACTCGCCCAGCTTTGAAAAGTCCGTGAGCTGGCCGTCCACCGGGGTATGATCGATCTTGAAATCGCCCGAGTGGACGATCAGCCCCACCGGGGTGGTGATGCCCAGCCCCACGTTGTCGGGTATGCTGTGGCAGGCGTGGTAAAACTCCACGGTGAACGGGCCGATGGTCACTTTGTCGCCCGCATTCACGGTGTTTAGCGTCACCTTGTCCAGCATCTTCGCCTGGCGCAGTTTCACTTCCAGCAGCCCGCGCGTCAGCGGCGTGGCATAAATGGGCGCATTCAACTCGTCGATGACGTGCCGGATGGCCCCGGTGTGATCCTCGTGGCCGTGCGTCACGATAATGCCGCGGATCATGTCGGCTCTTTCGCGCAGGTACGAAAAGTCGGGGATGATGTAATCGATCCCCAGCATGTCGTTTTCGGGAAACATGAGGCCGGTGTCGACGACCAGCGCATCGCGCCCGTACTCGATCACCATCATGTTCTTGCCCACTTCCCCCAGGCCGCCCAGGGGAACAATTCTTAGTTTGGTGCTTGTCATTTAGACTCCTTAAAATAGAAAACCTCGGCAGAGTCCGACTCCGCCGAGGCTGGAACGTTGCTAGATAATTCCTGACAGATAGTTTACAACCGGAACCTTCACGCCGCCTTCAATCTCCGACGACGACAGTAGCAAGTTTGCAAAATAAACGTCCACGAAATCAGACCCCGGCAGTCTAACACAGGCCGGGCGTTCTGTCAAAACAAATTATAATCCGCCCATGCCCTCCCCTTCCCTCGAAGCCCAAATCGGCCAGGCGCTCACGGCTCGCAAGCTCACGCTCGCCGCCGCCGAAAGCTGCACCGGCGGCCTGGTGTGCCACCGCCTCACCAATGTGCCCGGCAGTTCGGCTTACTTCCTCGGCGGCGTGGTGGCCTACGCCTACGAGGCCAAAGAGCAACTGCTCGGCGTGCATCACGCCACGCTCTACGATCACGGCGCGGTGAGCAGAGAGACCGCCGTCGAAATGGCGCGCGGCGCGCGGCGGCTCTTCGGCGCCGACATCGCCGTATCGGTCACCGGCATCGCCGGCCCGGGCGGCGGCCTGCCCAACAAACCCGTGGGCCTCACGTGGATTGCCCTCAGCGCCCGCGACACCGACACGGCCCGCCAGTTCGTGTGGCAAAAAGATCGCGAAGGCAACAAAGCCGAATCGGCGGAGGCGGCCCTGCAAATGGCGTGGGACTATTTGATCAGCGCAAGGCCGGAAGAATAAACCGGTACAAGGCCGCCACATCCAGCGCCGCCATGGCGCACAGGGCCACCGCCCCCGTGGCCCAACCCACATTCCGACGGGCCGCCTGGCTCAGCCACCGCCCCCATTGAGCCAGCCCCACCGCCGCCCCCAGCCCCAACGGAATCAGCGCGGGAAACAGATACCGCCCCTGATGCTGCACGAACGACAGGTTGTAGTAGAGATACAGCGACAGCGTGAGCAGGGCCGAGACAAGCAAGAGAATCAGACCGTCGCGCCGGCTGGTGACGAATGACGAATGACGAATGACGGCAAACACTCCCCCGATGACCAGCGCCATCGAAAAAGTCGCCAGCGCCCAATACACCCGCGAATCCATCACCACGCCCATCCAACCGAACTGCCCCCAAAAGCTATGAAACGTGGTGACGACGAACCGCCGCGCCACCTCGGCTGCGCCAAACTGCGCCACCCACTCGGCGGTGCGCGGCTGGCCCACCACCACTTGCGCGTGCCGCTGCGAAGCCATAAAATCCGGCCAGCCGTACACGGCGATGTTGTGGCCCCACCATAGCCCGCCCACGGCCAGCGCCGGGATGAACAATACCAGCCCCTGCCGCACGATTTGGGGCGCAGCGTTCCACCCCGCCCGCCGCCACTTGAGCAGCAGCATCACCCCGGCAATGGGGACCAATATGTAAGCCAGGCTTTTGGTCACCAGCGCCGCCGCAATCACCGCCGCCAGCGCCCACTGCTCGCCGTTCTTCTCTTTGCCGTTGTTGAGCCGCAGGATGAGCCACAGGCCGATGGCGATCAGCAGCTCCGAGAGGCTGTCGTTATTGATCCCGGCCATCATCGCCACGTGCTGCGGAATGAAGGCGATGAACCCGGCGGCGAGGATCGGCACAGGCGACTCATAATTCGCTCCCACGGTTTCGCGGATTGCAAGATACGCAAACACGATCACCCCTGCGCCTAGCAACAGCGAGAACAGCCGCAGCGGCAGCACCGCGCCGCCGAACAGCGCGTACAGCGGCAGGGCCAGCAGGTAATACAGCGGCGGCTGCCACGATTCGTATTGCAGCGAATCAACTGGAAGGTCGGGCGGGAAGTTGTTCCTGGTTAGTTGTGTGATGTACGACTGGTTGTATTCGCCCGGGTCCAGCACCGGCAGGGTGCGCCGCTCGGCGAGGTAGCGAATGTAGTTGTAATGCGCCGGCTCGTCGGGCACCTGCCAGCGCGGTGTGAGCGCGGAGTATTGGATGCCGATGGCGAGGTAGGTGGCAATGATTATTGTGACCAGGTGAAGGGGTGACAAGGTGAATCGCGTCACCTTGTCACCTTGTCTCCTTGTCACCGGGTCATCGCTTTTCATGCAACCTCGCCACTTCCTCTTCCGCCACGGCCTCATCCAGCTTTTTGAACAGCGGGGCGGGCGGGCGCAGGGGTTGGCCGCCTTTCAGTCGGCTGGGCTGCCATTGGCCCGTGGCCCCCGCCGGGTCGTAGGTGAGGGCCTCGTGCGTGCGCGCCGGCTCGGCAAAGGTTTCAATTTTCTGCGCGCCGAACAGCGAGCCGTCGTAGCCCAGGTAGCCGTGCAGTGTCTCGGACGAGAAAGGCAGGAACGGCGCGAACACGATCTTCAGCGAGTCGATGGCGCGCAGGGCGGTGTAGATGGTTTTGGCGGCGGCGGCGCGGTCGGTTTTGATCTCGCTCCACGGGGCACGCACGTCGAGGTAACGGTTGACTTCGGAAGCCACGCGCAACGCTTCACTCAATGCCGCCCTCAGTTTAACGGCCTTCAGCAGTTGCCCCACGCCGGCGAAGCCGGCGTCCACCTTTGCCAATAGTTCGATGTCCTCGGGGCGCAGGTCGCCGGGGTCGGGCACGCGCCCGTCGAAGTTTTTGTAGGCGAACGTCAGCACGCGGTTGGCCAGGTTGCCCCACGTGGCCACCAGTTCATTGTTGTTGCGGGCCACAAACTCGGCCCAGCTCCAGTCGGAGTCTTTGGCTTCGGGCATGTTGGCGATGAGGTAGTAGCGCAGGGCGTCGGGGTCGTAGCGCTCCACCGAGTCCAAGCCCCACACGGCCCAGTTGCGGCTGCCCGATATTTTTTGCCCCTCGAGGTTGAGGAATTCGTTGGCCGGAACGTCGTAGGGCAGGTTGAGCGTTTTGCCGGGGTCGGTTTCGTACAGGCGGCGCACGCCGATGAGTTGCGCCGGCCAGATGACGGCGTGGAAGGGGATGTTGTCTTTGCCGATGAAGTAGTACGTTTTGGCGCCGGGGTCGTACCACCAATCCTTCCAGGCCTCGGGCGTGCCGTGGTTGCGCGACCACTCGATGGAGGCCGAGAAGTAGCCGATGACGGCTTCGAACCAGACGTACAGGCATTTGCCGCTTTCGGGCCAGCCGGCCACCGGCACGGGGATGCCCCAATCGAGGTCGCGCGTGATGGCCCGGCCGCGCAGTTCGGCGGCGTCTTGCCGCGAACGGTTGATGACGTTGGGCCGCCAGTGGTCTTTGCCCGCGCCGAGATAGCGGCCGAGGTCGGGGGCCAGCTTGCCGAGGTCGAGGTAGAAGTGCTCCGTGTCGCGCAGTTCCAGTTCGCCGCCGCCTTTGGCGCGCGGGTTGATGAGCTGGGTCGAGTCGAGCAGGTTGCCGCAGTTGTCGCACTGGTCGCCGCGGGCGTTGGGGTAGTGGCAAATGTAGCACTCGCCTTCGACGTAGCGGTCGGGCAAAAAGCGTCCCTTGCCGCGCTCGTACCACTGCTTCTCGGTTTCGGTGTACAGGCAGCCGTGATCCTTCAGCGCCAGGAAGATGTCCTGCGATACTTTGAAATGGTTCTCGGTATGGGTGCTGGTGAACAGGTCGTAGGCCAGCCCGTACTTGAGAAACAGATCGAGAAAGCGGCGATGGTAGCGCTCGTATACTTCCTGCGGCGGGATGCCCTCGGCGTCGGCCCGCACGGTGATGGGCGTGCCATGAGCGTCGGTGCCCGATACCATGAGCACGCGGTTCCCCCGCAAACGGTGGAAGCGGGCGAACACGTCGGCGGGCAGGTAGGCCCCGGTGATGTTGCCCACGTGGATGTCGGCGTTGGCATAAGGCCAGGCTACGGCGACGAGTATGGTTTCGGTCATGGCGAGTCTCCTCCAAATGATTGCGGGATTCTACCTCACCCCGGCACTGGGCAGTGGGTGAGGCAACAAAAAAACCGCCAGCCGAGGCGGGCGGTTCAGAGTGTTACAGGGCAATCGCGCAGGCGTGCGCGACCCATTGCGGTCAGGCGGCCTCGCCGCCCGACCACCACGGCCGGCTGTGCATCAACATTCCAAAGCGAAAGCTGAGTGTTTGCATGATGAAAGTATAGCACGGGTGTCAAGTGGGGCAAGGCCCCGCTCCATAGCTCGTGTGCACGCAGAAGTTGTCAGAAAGCGCCTGTTCTGCCGCAGTTGCACTGCGGCAGGCGGCTGTCGGCAGTGCAACTGCCGACAAACTTTGCGTGCACACCCATAGCTCATACCCACCCACATGACATTGATTGCGCTTTTGCGCCGGGGGCTTGACGCCGCCGCCGGGCGGGATATAATCAGCCCATACCCCACCCCCCTGGGAGGGGATAGCGACGGGAGGCCCGGATGGACGACAAAAAGAAGACCGATACGCTGCGGCGGCTGAAGAGTGTGGCCGGGCACGTCAAGGGCGTCGAGAAAATGATCGAAGAGGACGCCTATTGCATTGATGTGATCGGCCAGATACAGGCCATTCAGGCCGCGCTCAACAAGATCAAGGCCCAGATCATGGATGACCATCTGCACAATTGCGTCATTACCGCCGTGCGCGGCCCGGACACCAAAGAGCGCGAGCGCGTGCTGGCCGAGATCGCCGCCGTGTTCGAAACAGCGACGAGAGTGTGAAATGAATGAAGAATGATGAATGATGAATGATGAATGAAGGACACGCGTGATGCGTGACGAAAACTAAACAGCGATGGCTGACTACTGACTATTGTCCACTGAACAAGGAGACTCATCCCATGCAAACCATGACTGTCAAAGCCCCTGCAATTTCCTGCAAGCACTGCGTTCACACCATCCAAAGCGAAGTGGGTGAACTGCCGGGCGTGAAAAGCGTGCAGGCGCTCGCAGATACCAAACTGGTGACCATTGCCTTTGACGACCCGGCCACCAAAGAGAAAATCGAAGCCCTGTTGGCTGAGATTGGCTATCCGGTAGAGGAATAGAGGTGGGAGGTGGGAGGTGGGAGGTGGGAGGTCGGAGGTTAGGGGTCGGAGGTCGGAGGTTAGAGGTCGGAAGGTGGGGTGAGGATGGATTCGAGGTAGTCGTTAGAAACGGTGCGGGCGGCCTGGACGGCGCGGCGTTTGGCTAAGAGGCGCGGGAGGGCCAGCACTCCGGCCAGTTGACCGCGCAGGCGGGCGCGCGCGGCGGCGCCCCCGCGC
>JACRBQ010000139.1 GCA_016213135.1 Chloroflexota bacterium
ATTTTGAAGAGTGAAGTCGCTTGTTGGGAGAAGCAACGCAACAAGCAAAAAGCAACAATCAATTGGCATTTTACGACTGAGGTGGCTCGTGTGCGACTCGACTCGCTCTACCCATCAATTTAGCCTTGGTGAACTACTAGTAGTCCGCCAATGTTAGGACGCTGTGTAGCTTAGCGCCTTGTGCGCGTGCGCCGCCCACAAGGGGCTAGGCTACGACTATGCGATCCAAAGTTGGCAGACTACTAGCGCCCGTCCGGCGGAGGGCAACTGAGCTATACTTTGCTCATGCCCGTCGCCGATCTCATCATCGTCAATGCTTCGCAGATAATTACTTGCCTCCCTCGCGGCGAGGATCGGTTGGGACGAGTGGCGGGAGGCGTTGCCGTTCGCGGGGAAACCATCCTCGCTGTGGGCGACCTCCACCACGTGGACACTTCCTCGGCCACCGTGGTAGACGCCGCCGGCAAGATCGTCGCCCCCGGCTTTATCGACAGCCACACCCACCTCGTCTTTGGCGGCTCCCGCGTAAGCGAATACGCCGCCCGCCTCACCCGCCCCCTCGCCGAAGTGCAAGCCCTCGGCATCCCCACCGGCATCATCGCCAGCGTCGGCTTGACCCGCGCCGCCTCCGCCGACGAACTGGCGGCGGCCGCCGCCGAGCGCCTGCGCGGCATGTTGCGCTGTGGCACGACCACCGTCGAAAGCAAAAGCGGCTACGGCCTCACCCTCGCCGACGAACTCAAGCTGCTGCAAGTCAATCGTCGCCTGCAATCCAGCCAACCGGTGGACATCGTCAGCACCTTCCTCGGCGCGCACGACTTTCCCCGCGACATGCCGCGCGAGCAATACATAGACCTCATCATCCACGACATGATCCCGCAAGTGGCCGCGCAAAAGCTGGCCGAGTTCTGCGACGTGTTTTGCGACGAGGGCTATTACACCGTCGAGCAATCGCGCCGGATACTCGAAGCGGGCCTCGCCGCCGGATTGAAACCCAAACTCCACGCCGACCAATATTCCGCTATCGGCGCCTCCTCCCTCGCCGCCGAAATGGGCATCGTCTCGGCGGATCACCTCAACTACACCGACCGCGCCGCCGCCCGCCGCATGGCCGAGGCCGGAGTGGTGGGCGTGGTCGCCCCCGCGCTCGATTTTGCCGTGCGGCATCCGCGCCCCTTTGACGCTCGCGCCCTGCTGGCCGAGGGAGTCACGCTGGCCCTCGCCACCGACCTGTGCCCCGCGTGCTGGGTCGAGTCGATGCAGCTTGTGATGCAACTGGCCTGCCGCCTGCATCGCCTGTCGCCCGAAGAGGCCCTGCTGGCGGCCACCGTCGGCGGCGCGCGGGCGCTGGGCCTCGCCGACCGCGGCACACTGGCCCCCGGCCAACTGGCCGACATCCAGCTTTGGAACGTGCCCACCCTTGAAGACGTGATCTATCGGCTGGGGAATAATGCGGTGGAGCGCGTGATCAAGCGAGGGAGGGTGGTGTTCGCCGGATGAATTCGCCAACGGATACCCGCACTTGCGTGTAGGTGTCCGTTGTCTAATAAATGGGGGTAGGGGCAGACCTATGTGTCTGCCCTGGGCGAACACGCAGGTTCGCCCCCACAATTTTGAGAAGATACGGAGCGAGAACATAAATGGAAGTTCACGATGCAATCCGCACCAAATACGCCCTGCGCCACTTTGCCGATCAGCCGTTGCCCGACGATGCCATCCGGCGCATCCTCAACGCCGGGCGGCGGTCGCAAAGCTCCAAAAATACCCAGCCGTGGCAGTTCGTGGTCGTGCGCGACCGCGAGAAACTCATCCAGCTTTCGCAGTGCGGCACGTACGCCGGCCACATGGCCGGGGCCGCCATGGGCGTGGCCATCGCCTCGCCCGACCCCGCCACCCGCTGGCAAATCGCCTTTGACCTCGGACAGGCAGCGGCTTACATGCAATTGGCTGCGTGGGAGCTGGGCATCGGCTCGTGCCTGGCCGCCATTTACGAGCCGGATACCGCCCGCGCCATTCTCGGCATCCCCGCCGACTGGTTCTTCGACGCGGCCATCTCCTTCGGCTACCCCGCGCCCGACCTGCCGTCCCGGCAACCGCGTGAAGTCGGGCGCAAATCGTTCGACGAGGTGGTGCGGTGGGAGAAGTGGTGAGAAGAATTCACCGCTAAGACGCAACCCCCTGCAGGGGGCAGGCGGGCGCGAAGGAGTCTCCTGTTGGTCTATAATCAAGCCATGTCCACTCTCGAAGTGCCGCAGTCGTTTATCGAATATCTCCAGAGCCGCCCCGAAATTGTGGCCGCATATCTCTTCGGCTCGGTTGCCGCCGGAAAGGCGCATAAATTCAGCGACGTTGACGTGGCGCTGTTGCTGGTTGAACCGGTAGATCGGGCTCGGGCGTGGGAGATAAGGTTGGAGGCGATGGGGGAGGCAGAAACCGCGTTTGGGCGGCGGGCTGATGTGGGGATTCTGAACACTTCGCCGGTTGTGTATTGTTATCTTGCGCTGAAACACGGGCGACTCATTTTTGATCGGGGACTCTCGCAACGCCCGGAGTTCGAAGCCCGCACCTATCTAAGATACTTCGATCTCAAACCGTATCTCAGAGAATACGATGACGCCATGTTCAAACGAATCAAAGAGCGGGGGGTAGGATATGGACACAGAAAAACTGCGCGTTCGCTTACGAAAGCTTGAAGACACGGTCCACGATCTTCGCCATCTGCCGTCGCTAACTTTGACCGAATATCTCAGCAACAAAGATCGGCAGGCGATAGTCGAGCGCTGGCTGCAAATTGCCGCGCAAGTTTGTGTGGACGTTGGCGCGTCCGTAGTTGCAGAATATGGGCTGGCTGCGCCTGACGATCTCCCAAACATCTTTGTCACATTGGGCAACGCAGGATTGATTCCCCAAGAGTTGGGCCAGCGCATGGTTGGATTGACTCGTTTCCGTAACATTCTGGTTCACGATTATTTGACCATTGATCCGAAAATCGTTTTTGAGAGATCGACGGCGGGGTTGGTTGACTTTGACGACTTCGGCAAAGCAGTAGTTGCACTAATCGAAAAGCACGAATCTCAGGATCGGGAGTCAAGCGAATGACCGCTCGCACCATCCGCGCCCCGCGCGGCACACAGCTTACCTGCAAAGGCTGGCAGCAGGAAGCCGCCTACCGCATGATCCAGAACAACCTCGACCCCGATGTGGCCGAACGCCCGGACGATCTGGTGGTGTACGGCGGGCGCGGGCAGGCGGCCCGCAATTGGGAAGCCTTCGACGCAATCACTGAAACGCTGAAGACGCTGGAGAATGACGAAACTTTGTTGGTGCAATCGGGGAAACCCGTTGCCGTGTTCAAGTCGCACGCTGATGCGCCCCGAGTGTTGATCGCCAATTCCAACCTCGTGCCGCACTGGGCCACGCAACAGCACTTCGACGACCTCGCCGCCAAAGGGCTGATCATGTACGGGCAGATGACGGCGGGCAGTTGGATTTACATCGGCACGCAAGGCATATTGCAAGGCACGTACGAAACGCTCGGCTCGCTGGCCAAACAAAAAGGCTGG
>JACRBQ010000022.1 GCA_016213135.1 Chloroflexota bacterium
CCCAGACAACGGGCAGCCGTCTCGGCCCATACGGGATGGTCGGGATCGTTCCAGAGATCCGCGGCCACCGTCTCCCGATCGAACCGGACCGGCATCTCCCGGGCCACCCGGCCGATCCGCTCTTCTCCGGCGGTCATCTCCTCCACCCGCGCCTCCCGGAGCGAAAGAGACCGGACGATCCGCTCTCCCCGTTCCGTCCCGGTCTCAACGAGAAAACCCGTCTCCAGTTCCGTCAGGGCGACGTCGTATCCCGACGCCGCCTTCGGCCCCGTCCCCACGGTGGTACAGAAACAGGTCGCACCGAAGGCGGTACAGTGGGCCGCGACGATCAGGCTCTCCCGTCGGCGGGCCTGATAATGGACGTCCTGCGGCCCTCCGAGAAAGACCCGGTCCAGGACGCCGACGGCCGCCGCGTCGCAGGGACGCAATCCCACGAAGGCCATCCGGACGGCCTCGGGTGGGACCTCCGCCACCCCGCCATTTTCACGGGACGACGGCCCGCTGAAAAGAGGCTGATGGGGGGGATGGAGAAACCCCTTGACGGAATTCGCCCCGTTGAAGTGGCCGAAGACGGTCCCGTCGTCGCACGGTTTGAGGGTGGATCGGCCCGGCGCCTTGTTCTCCCGGATCCCCAGAGCCATCTCCTGGTGGGAGGCGATCTCGGAGAAAACAATCGCCTGATCCCGGACCACCGGGGCGACCACCACGTATTCCTGGAGGAGACGGTCGACCAGAAGCGGCAGGTTATCTTTGAGAAGAAAATGGATCATTGGCACACCCCCTAAAACGCGTGCCCCAGGGTGAAGTGCAGGACACAGCGATCCTCGCCGATCTCCTGGTCCAGCTTGCACCCGAGATCGAGGCGGAGTGGACCGACCGGGGTATTATACCGCAAACCGGCCCCCGCGGTAGAGCGAAGATCCGAGGCCGCGAACTCCTCGATCTTCCGCCAGACGTTCCCGCTGTCCACGAAGAGAACCATCCCCAATCCCGAGGTAAGGCCGATCCGGACCTCCCCGTTCATCACCATCATCAGGTTCCCCCCGGTGGGGATCCATTCTCCATTCCGATATTCAATGGTCTCACCGGGGATCCCCAACCGCTCCTGGTCGTACCCCCGGACGGTGCTCCGCCCCCCCACGAAAAACCGCTCGAAGATCGGCACGTCCGTCGACTCCCCGAAATTCTGGGCCATGCCGCCGCGCCAGGCCCCCGCCAGGACGATGCTCCGGACGGGGGAATAAAACCAGTTCCCCTGAAGAGAGACTTTCACGAATTGAGGCTTGGCGCCCAGCATCTTGGCGGCCTCGCGGAAGGTTGCGCTGTAGAATGCCCCGGCGGTCGGGTTGAAGGGATCGTCCCGTAGATCCACCGCCAGGGAAGGATTGATCGTGGCCACCTGGGTTTTCCCGGTATCCTCCGGGGTGAGAACCGCCTCCGGCTGAACATTGGAAAGGGACACGTCTTCGTACTGATAGAGCACCGAACTCCGGATCTTCTCGCCGAAGCTCTTTTCCACCCCGGCGATGGTCCCAAGGGTCCGGCGCTCGAAGCTGATCTTGTCCTCGATCAGATCGACCAGGCTGACCCGGCCGTCCCAGGCGCTCCCCAGCACCCAGGGTTCTTTATACCCCAATGTGTATTTTTGTTCAATACTGCTCCCCTCCGCCCGGAGGGTGGCCTGGCGTCCCGTCCCGAAGAGGTTCCGGTGGCCGACCTCGAACGACCCCCGGAACCTCTCCACGTCTCCGTACCCCACGCCGAACTCCACCGAACCCGGCTTCCCCTCCTCCACGCGAAGGATCAGGTCCTTCACCGACTCCTTCACCTCCGGATGGAGGGGATCGAGGCGGGCCTCCCGGAAAAAACCGAGACGCCGGATCCGCCGCTGATCCAGGAGA
>JACRBQ010000140.1 GCA_016213135.1 Chloroflexota bacterium
AACAGGGAGTAGATGTCGTAGGCCCGTTCGCCCCGCCCGGTTGTTTCGATGACCATTGGAATTAAGTTGTGTATATCCATCTCGCTCGTCCTTTCAAAGTTGCGCCTGCGCGCGCCGAATTGCGAATTGGCCGCCACTGTAACATGCCAGTATTAGAGTTTTGCTAACGCGCAGCCTGCCCGTTTGGCTATGAGGCCTCCGCTGCGGCTGAACTCGAGTCGACTTCGGCGGCAGCCTCGGCGGGTTTGTCATCAGCCACAGGTTCAACCGAACTCTCTTCGGCAGCGGCCTCGGTGGCAACAGGCTCAACGGCATATTCAACCGGAGCAACTTCCTCGACGAGTATGACTTCGGCGGCAGGCGCGGCAACGCCCTCAGCCGGTTCGGCTTCCTCGGCTGCGGGTTCGGGCAGCGGCGGGTTTTCGCCTCTGGCGATGGAGGCCAGCCGGGCAATGGCTTTTTCGGTAAGCAGGTCCAGCCGCGTGGAGCGACGGGCAACCTCGGTCTGGAAAAGCTCGCGGAAGCGGTCGGAGTTGTCGCCGAAGGGGCTGACGATTCTCTCGATGCGTTCCGTGATGTCGCTGTCGGTGACTTCCACGCCCTCCACGGCAATGACTTTGCTGAGCACGAGCGAGCGGCGCAGGCGCTCTCGGGCGGGGGCTTCGAGGTCCGCGCGCAATTTTTCCAAGGTGAGCTTTTGGATTTTCAGGTAGTCGTTGACGGTGAGTTTCTGTTCGCGCAGTCGGCGGTCGAGGTCTTGCACCAGGTCGTCCACTTCTTCCTGCAGCAGCGCCGGCGGGAATCTGACGGAGGCTCCGGCCACGACGACGTCGACCACCGAGCGGTTGTACTCTTCGGTTTTCTCGTGTTGAGCGGAGGCGAAAAGTTCGGCGCGCACTTTCTCGCGCATGTCGGCCAGCGACTCGTATTCGCCGAGCGACTTGGCCAGTTCGTCATCCCACTCGGGCACGGAGCGGGTTTTCACGCTGGTGCATTTGACGTCGAATTTGCCGAGCCGCCCGCGCAGCGTTTCGTTGCCATAGTCGTCGGGGAAGCGCAGTTCGATGTGGCGCTCTTCGCCCGCGGCGATGCCGGCGACTGTTTCGACGAAGCCGGGCATGGGCCACTCTAGTTTGGGATCGAGGAGCACTTCGACGTCTTTATCGTCCAGTAGGAATTCGTCGCCCGGCGGGGTGGCCGCGTCCTCGGCGGCGGGGGCAGGTTCCACAGGCCCGGCGGAATCGGGGGGGGCCTCAGCCGACGGGTCAGCGGCAGGGGCCTCAGCCGACGGGTCGGCGGCAGCGGCCTCAGCCGACGGGTCGGCGGCAGGGGCCTCGCTTTTGGCGGGGGCGGCCGGTTCGGCTACGCCTGCAATGTCCAGCGTGATCACGTCGCCGAGTTGCGCGGCGCGCTCTACAGGCTCGAGGACGGCCTGGTGTTCGCGCAGGTGTTCGAGCGCGGCGTCGAGGGCCTCTTCGGTGATTTCGGGGTCGTCGTAGCCGAGGCGCGCGGAGCGATAGTCGCCCAGGGCAACCTCGGGCGGCAGGGGGACGTTGAAGGTGAAGGTGACGGGATCGAGTTTGACATCCACCAGTTGGCCGGGGGCAAAGGCGTGCAGCCCGGCCTCGGTGAGGGCGGCTTTGTATACTTTTTGGCCGAGGGGCTCCATGGCTTCTTCCCATACGGCGCTCTCGCCCAAATGGCGGGCGATGATTTCGTACGGGGCTTTGCCGGGGCGGAAGCCGGGGATTTTATATTTTTGCGCCAACCGACGGGCGGCGGCGCGTTTGGCTTGTTCGGCCTCTGCTGGGTCGACTTCTACGGATAGCCGGACTTCGCACGTGTCCAGCGGTTGCTGTTCGATTTTCAACTGGGGAATCCTTCCTGAGGTATAACGCGGGGAAGCCCCGCTAATTTGCGCGACGGGGATTATAGCAGGAGAAGGATGAATGCGGAATGATGAATGATGAATCGCGTGAGACGTGAGGCGTGAAGTGCGGCGCTGGCGGGCGGCTGACCGCTGATTGCTGACCGCTGACAGCTAATCACTCACCCCGGCGTGTTGCGGCGTGTTTTGAGAATCTCGATGCCGTTGCGGGCCTGCTGCAGGGTGCGCTCGAGTTGCATTTCGAGTTGCGAGAGCACTTCGAGCACGTATTCGTCGGCGTCGCCGCGCACGCTCTCGGCGTCGAGTTTGGCCTGCTGGATGATTTGCTCGGCTTTGTTCAGGGCGGCGGCGGTGACGTTTTCGCGCGTGAGCATTTTTTCGCGCTCGTCGCGGGCCACGGCCAGAGTGCGTTCGGCTTCTTCTTTGGCCTGCGCCATGAGCTTGTCGCGCTCGGAGAGGGTCTTTTGGGCTTTCTTGACCTCGTCGGGGATGGAGACGCGCATTTGATCGATGAGGTCGATCAGCCGATCCTGATCGATCATGACGTTGTTGGTCAGCGGCACTTGCCGCGCGCCGTTGATGAGTTCTTCCAGTCGGTCGACGAGATGAAGGATGTCCATAAGAGTCTCCGGGTCAATCTCTCAACGCAGTCAT
>JACRBQ010000141.1 GCA_016213135.1 Chloroflexota bacterium
AGTTGCCGCCCGAAAAACAAAGCGAAGTGCTCGATTTCGTCTCGTTCTTACAGCAACGGCTGGTGGTGACGCCACAGAGTGCTGAACAGCGCTCCCTGCGCAAACACCCCGCCTTCGGCTCATGGCGCGGGCGCAAAGTTGACGCCCTCAAATATCAGCAGAATCTCCGCTCCGAGTGGAACGAGCGCGCATGATTTCTGCATCACACAGATGGAAGCGCTGGTCGGCGCGCAGGATGAATGACGTTCACGTATTGGCAGGCTGACACTTCGATCTGCCCGCTATGGCGAGCCGGCTACGCCGGGGCGAAAAGCGCCCGCAAGGTTTGAGCAGCGTCGTCATCCACAACCGCCAGCACTTCGTCACCCGCTTCAAACATCATATCGCCTTTGGGGATCAGCACTTTGCCTTTGCGAATCACGGCGGCAATGACGCACGCTTCGGGCAGGCGCAGGTTCTTGAGGGCCACGCCGAGCGCTTTGGATTTGGCGGGGAGCTTTTCTTCGACGAGCGCATACTGGCCGCGGCGCAGCTTCAGCAGGGTCATCATGTCGCCGAGCGACATCTCTTCGGCGATGAGCTTGGCCAGGATGTCGGCCTGATTGAGGGCCACGTCCACGCCCATCTCGGCGTTGAACATCCACTCGTTGCGCGGGTCGTTGACGCGGGCGATGACGCGCGGCACGCCAAACTCAAAACGGGCCAGGCTGGTAATGACGAGGTTGGCCTCGTCGGCGGCGGTGACCGCGGCCAGCACTTTGGCCCGCCGGATGCCCGCCGCCTCCAGCACCGTGGGCGAGCTGCCGTCGCCCGCCAGCACCGATCCGGCGGGTAGCTCTCGTTGCAGGTGGTCAACCACGGCCGGCCGGTCGTCGATGATTTTGATTTCGTGGCCTTCGTTGAGCAGCAGCACCGCGAGGTGCGATCCGACTTTGCCGCCGCCGACGATAATTACAAACATGGGCTGCCTCCTGTGCCTTAACCGAGCAGGCTTTCCAGCCGTTCCATGGCCGACGACAAGACGGCCAGATGGACAAGATCGTTGTGTTGAAACTGCGTGCCGAAGAACGGGAGGAGGGCTTTGCCGCTGCGCGTGACGGCGATGACGGTGATTTCGCCGGGCACGGTGATATGGTTCACCGTGCGCCCCACCCATTGCGGCGGCGCCTCGATGGTGAGCACCGACACCTCGCCGCTGCCAAAGGTGAACACCGAGTCCATCTCATTGTGGGTGAGGGCCTCGTGGATGCGCTCGGCGCCCCAGGTGGTGGAGGAGATGGTGACCAGCCCCAGCCGCTGATAGATTTCGGCGCGGCGCGGGTCGTAGAGGCGGGCCACCACTTTGGGCACGTGGAACACGTTGCGCGCCAGCCGCGCGGCGACGATGTTGGCATTGTCCGACGAGCTGGTGGCGGCAAACGCTTCGGCGTGCTCGATGCCGGCCGCAATGAGAATATCACGGTCGAAGCCGATGCCGTGCACCGTGCGCCCATTGAATTGCGTGCCCAGCCGCGCCAGCGCGGCGGCGTCGTAATCCACCACGGTCACGTCGTGCCCTTCGTCGGCCAGCAGGCGGCTCACTTGCTCGCCCACCCGGCCACACCCCATGATGATTACTTTCATGATGCCAAACCTCCCTGCGCGGCCAAAGTTTTTTGGCGGCGCGCCTGCTGCACCCGGCGCGCGATGGTTTTGCGGATGCGGTCGAGGACATAGAGTAGGGGCGCATACAATGCCAGCGCCGGCCAATAGGGCAACGGAATGGGCAGGTGCCCAAAGAGCGTTGCCAGCGGCGGGACATAGATGACCGAGAGCATGATGGCCCCGGCGGTCAAAATGCCCACGATGAGGTAGCGGTTGCTAAACAGGCCCAGCCCGCGCACCCGGTCGGTTTCGGTGCGGCAGGCGTAGGCGTTGCCGATTTGCGCGGCCACCACCCCGGCATAGAACACGGTGGTGGCGAGACTATACACCCGCCCCTCGGGCGTGGCGAGTCGCTGGGCAAAGGGCAGCCAATCGGAATGGGGCAGGTGGGCCAAATCGATGTACCCGGCCAGATAGTACACGGCAAAAAAGCCGCCATAGCATAGCGCGGTTTCAATGCCGCCCAGCCACACCAGCGAGCGCAAGAACAGTCCGCGATCGAGCAGGGGCTGCGAGCGGCGGCGCGGCGGGCGGCGCATGACGTTTGGCTCCGGTTTTTCGGTGCCCAGGGCCAGCGCCGGCAACAGGTCCGAGCCGAGGTCAATGGCCAGGATTTGCAGCACGGTGAGCGCCAGCGGGATGTTGAAAAGAGAAGTGAGAATGAACGGGAAGATTTCGGGGACGTTGCTGGCGAAGATGTAGGCGATGAACTTGCGCAGGTTGTCGTACACGGCGCGGCCTTCTTCGATGGCGGTGACGATGGCCGCAAAGTTGTCATCGGTGAGGATCACGTCGGCGGCCTCTTTGGCCACATCGGTGCCGGTGATGCCCATGGCAATGCCGATGTCGGCTTTGCGCAGCGCGGGCGCGTCGTTCACTCCGTCGCCGCTCACGGCCACCACGTCGCCCCGCGCCTGAAACGCGGACACCAACCGCAGCTTGTGCTCGGGCGCCATGCGCGCGCACAGCACCGTGCCGCCCAGCGCGGCTTGCAGATCGGCGTCGCTCATGGCGTCCACTTCCGCGCCGGTGATGATGCGCGGGGCGGGCGCGTTGGGCGGCAGCATGCCCACGCGGCGGGCCAGCGATTCGGCGGTCAGGCCGTAATCGCCGGTGATCATCACCATGCGAATGCCGGCCTGATGACAGGCGCGCACGGCGGCGGCCACTTCGAGGCGCGGCGGGTCCATCATGGCTACCAGCCCGAGAAAGGTCAACCCCTGTTCGACTTGCCCGGCCACATAGGCCCCGGAACGGGACGGCAGTTCGCGCCGGGCCAGCGCCAGCACGCGCAGCGCGTTGCGGGCGTAATCGTCGTTGGCCGCCAAAATGTCGGCGCGGGTTTTGTTATCCAGCGGCCGCGCCTGCCCGTTAAGCAGCACCTGCGAACACAATTGCAGCACCTCTCTGGGCGCGCCTTTCACAAACGCCACCTCGCTGCCGCTGAGGGTGTCGCGGTGGATGGTGCTCATGCGCTTGCGGCGGGCGTCGAAGGGCAGTTCGTGGATGCGCGGAAACAGGGCGCTCACGGCGTGGGGGTCGGCGCCGCCTTTAAGCGCCATGACCAGCAGGGCCGCTTCGGTCTGATCCCCCAGGGCCGTCCACTGCGGGCGCTCGACCGAGGGGGCCGTGAGGCGGGCGTTGTTGCACAGCAGCGCGGCGCTGCTCAACGTATTGAAGTCTGACTCGCAGGCCGCCCCAACGGGCGAGGGCGTGAACGCGCCCGTTGGCTCGTAGCCCACTCCCGATACGGTGAGCCGGTGGCCGCTCACCCACAGGTCGCGCACGGTCATTTGATTTTGCGTAAGCGTGCCGCTCTTGTCGGTGCAGATGACCGAGACGTTGCCGAGGGTTTCGACCGAGGCCAGTTTTTTGACCAACACCCCTCGCCCCGCCAGTCGCTGCACGGCCCGCGCCAGCGAAAGGGTGACGGTGGGCAGCAGCCCCTCCGGCACGGCGGCGACGATGATACCGATGGCGAGGATGAAGGCTTCAATATCCGGAATGGTAGCGTCGAGCAAGCCGTCGAGCAGCACAATGACGCCGATGCCAATGGCTACCAATGATATGAGGCGAGTGACTTGCGCGATGCCGCGCTGAAGCGAGCTGGGTTCTTCGGGCACGGTTTGGGTGAGGTTGGCAATGCGCCCGAACTGGGTGACCATGCCCGTGGCGAATACCACGGCCCGCCCTGTGCCCGACACCACCGACGTCCCGGCGAATACGAGATTGGAGCGTTCCAGTTCGGTCAACCCGTCGCGGAGCGAGGCATCGGCGGTTTTGCGGACGGGCATGGCTTCGCCGGTGAGGATGGCGTTGTTGGTGCGCAGCCCGTATTCTTCCACCACGCGGGCATCGGCGGGGATGTTGTCGCCTTCGGCCAGCACCAGCACGTCGCCGGGGACGATTTCGCCGGCGAGGGTTTTCATCTCTTGTCCGGCGCGCGCCACCCGCGCATAAGCCGGCAGGATTTTTTTCAGCGCGGCCACGGCCCGCTCGGCGCGGTATTCCTGCCAGAACGAGAATGCGGCGTTGACGAGGACGACGATGAAGATGACGCTGCCCAGGGCCACGCGTCCGCCGGCAACGGAAAGCGCCACCGCCGCCCACAGCAGCAGCGCCATGAGGTGGGTGACGTGTCCGGCAAACCGCCGCCACAACGGCTGGAGCGGCGGCTCGCGCACCACATTGGTTCCGTAGAGCGATAGGCGCGCCTGAGCCTCTTCGGGCGTGAGGCCATCGGGCGACGACTCCAGAGCCAGATAGACATCCGGGATGCTCAGGGCATGAATGGGTTGGGAGTTCACGGAGCGCTATCCGAAGGTTGACACCCGTGCCGGGTGCGCGTGCGCCCGCACGGACAGGGCCGATCGTTATGAGGTTTTGTCGACGGGTTCGGCGGTTACGCTCGGCTGGCCGCCGAGGCGCGGCTCAGGCTTGGGCTGGTTGTCCATATACTGCGCCAGCAACGAGGGCGCTTCGGGGTGGTCGACGTGCAACGAATGGTCGTAATCGCCGGCCGGCGCAGGCTCGTACCGCACCGGGCGGCGCACGCCGAGGAGTTCAAAGAAGCGCGAGATGCCGATGAGCAAACCGTAGCGGTATTCCTGCATCTTGAGCGACTGCCATTCGACAATGGAAGCCATTGCGCCCTGCACCCGGGCTTTGTCGCGCACGATGCGGTGAATCTGCTTCGGGTCGCGGTAGCCCAGCGGCGAGAGCAGCATGGCGTGCGCCGCCAGCGCGAGCACGCTGAAGGAGATGAGAACGACCCAACCGCCTTCCTGCCACTTACCCGCAATTTGGCCGACGAATACCACTGCCGCAAGCACGGCAACCAACGTGGCGCCGGCGGCGCCCCACGTGCGCGCGCGGCCCGTGAACTGCGCGAGCACATGTTTGCGGATGGCCAACCCCATGACCATGATGGGCATGAAAACGCCCACTCCGTAATAGGGCAGGGCCAGCGTCGTTTGCCCGCGCACCAGCAGCATGATCAGAACCGAAATGCCGAAGGTGATAGTGACCGACCGCGTGAACGTGCCGCGCGGGTCGCGGTAGACGATGGCCTCGGGAATTTCGCCGATGGCCACATCACGCCATTCGGTGGCCTGGGCATCCTGAAAGGCCGTCATGGAGGCCGCGGCCAGCAGGGCCACCGCCAGTAGCTGGTAAACCCAGAACAGAACAGTGCCGCCGGGAATCTCTCCAAAGCCGATGGCGGCCAGGTTGCCGATCAGGGTGCGCCCCAGCGTACCGTCGAACACGTTGAAGCGGATGGCAAAGAAGGTGAGGAACAGGGTGGTGAGTCCGCCGTAGAAGAGAAACGAGGTCTGCACAAAGCGGCCGATGCCCGATTTGCCGCTGTAGAAATTCCACAGGCTGTTGAGTTTCGGCAGGTGTTGCTTGCCCCACTTGACAATCGCCGCGTCCTCGTTGATGACGAACTGGATACCGTTGGACATGGCTTCGAGGCCGGTGAGGGCCACCATACCCTTCATGGACGCGGTGAGCAGATGCAAAAGGGCCTGCCCCAGCGAAGCCGCTTTGACGGCGGCAGTGTCGGGCACGGCCGGTACTCCCTTGAAGTGCGCCACGAACAGGCCAACGGCCATCACGATCGTCAGCATCACAAAAATGCCCAGCATGGTAAAGGTGACCTGCGCCGATTCGCCGCGCCCGCGAATGGTGAGATACCAGGTGATTGAGGCCAGCAGCGCGCCGATGAGGAAGTGCCAGAACCACTCCACGTGGGCGAGGCTGAGGAAGAAGATGCGAATCTGATCAATGGACAGCAACTGGTCGCCGCCGGAAAGGGCCGACACCACGATAGTCAGAACGTAGTCTTGAATAAGGGTGACGGCGACAATCAGGCTGAGCGTGGGGGCCAGATAGCGCATGGAGGCAGTGTACGAGCCGCCGCCCTCGTTGAACACGCCCAGCGAATACATGTACAGCGCGCCGAACACCAGGTTGGCGATGCCAATCACCAATACCGCGAGATAAGCGTAGTTCTGCAGGCCGTAGGGATGCAGGGCGCTCATCATCTCGCCGGTGGCATAGAAGTACGAGGTGAAGTAGTCCACGCCAAAGAGGGCCACGGCGGCCAGCAGGCCGATTTGCCCCGCGCCGTGCACGTGGGCGTCATCCTTCTTCTCGCGCGGCGAGACTCTATAGGCGATGACGACAATGATGACCAGCAGGATGATAGAAAACATATTTCACTTTTTTGTGTCGAAGGCTGCTTCCAACGCCTTCAATTCGGCAAGCAAGTGCTTGCGGGTGGAGGGGCTGAGCCGTGTATCCTGCGCCACTTTGGCATGCTCCTCGCGCGCGGCGCGCACCACAAACGCCGGAACAAACATGATGCGCCCGGCAGGGATGATTTCGAACGGGTGCGTTTCCATATGCAGCGTTTGATCGTCGAAGTACGGCAGGCTGAGGCTCAGGCCGCGGTTGAGGTCGTTGGCTGAGGCCCGCCGCTTGATGATCTGGATGATTTCGTTGGTCTTGTAGCGCGCCAAAGCGCGCCCCTGGTTGACGAGCTGGCCCAATATGCCGTAACGCTTTTGTTGATAAACATCGTCGGCCACGATGTACGGCGCCAGCGCCACGGCGGCATGCAGCACCGTGAGGAACCGCTGCATCGAGCCGACGTGCGCCTCGGCCTGGTTCACCGAGTTCACCAGCAAGCGGTCTTCGTCGTCGAAGGCCACCCATTGCGGCAGGTAAAAGCGGCGCGCCGCCGGCACATAAGGCACCAGCAGTTCGCCGCGCCCGGCCTCGCTTTCGCCGGAGCCTTCTTCGGCAATCGCGTCACCGGTCGAGGTGATGGCCGATGCCGGTTCCAGCGCGTCGCCCATCGGAACGGTGGGAATCTCTTCGCCCTCGGCGGCGATGTAGTTCACCGTGCGTCCGGAGGGCAACACACCGCGCACCAAATGTGTCACCGTGGCATGGCGCATCAATCCCGCGCTTGCGGCCACGGCCGGGTGGGTCGATTGCTCCAACTCGCTCAGCCGCTGGCGCAGGGCTGCGCCGGTGTCGGCGCGAGTCAGGCGGTCTATCAGGCCGCCTGCCATTTGGTCGCGATCCTCCGGCGGCACGGCCGCTGCCGGGCCGCCCGTTTGGGTCACCACGCGGTCGGGCAGGTTGAACCGCACCTGCGAAACGTGCTGGATGATGGCGTCGGCCAGTTGCCGCGCCTGAGCTTCAAAGAACCGTTGCACGATAGCCGGTTGAGCGCCAAACAGCGCCTGCCAGCTTTCATATTCCTGCCTGAGTTGGCTGGCCGGACCTTGAAGCGGGGGAGTGGGAGTGTGTGTAAGCATGGGAGTCACTTCGCTTGCGAATTAGATAGATGGAACCACAGTGCAATGAGGCCGTATTCGGCCACCACGGAAAGTGTCATGAGTAATGTATAAGGCCGCGCCGTCGCCAGAAAGCGCTGAATGACAATCTGCGCGGCAGTGAACACGGCTACGATCAAGGCCGGGATCGATTGCATCAGCCAGGCCTGGGCCCGCGAGCGCGCCGGTAAGCTCTTGGGATACACGCCGACGAAAATGTAGACCGGCATGCCCAGTTCGCGGACAACTGCCTGGCCCAGCGCCAAACCATGGCGGGCGCGTTGCTCCGCGTGGCAAACGACGAGGTCGCCCGGCCGGCCCACCGCGTGCACCACATCCAACCAATCGCGGCCCAATCCCAGGCAGGTATCCACGTGCAACCGTTCGTCGCGGGTGAGGGCGGCCAGCGTGGCCAGGTGGCGCCGCACGCGCATTTCATCGTCGGGCTGCGAACATAGGCCCACCAGCAGCACATCCAACGCGCGCGGCGAGGCCAACGACCAGAGCTGTTTGGCCAATTCGCCATCGGCCTCTTCGACTGCCGGCACCAAAGCCACCAGGCGGCGGGCGGGGGGCAACGGCCGGTCGGCAGGCATAAGCAGCCCGGACACACGCACGCTCGGGTCGGTTAATTCGGAGCGCGATTGCAGAGTAGACATGACAGCCAAATCCCCGCCGCTTCGCTCGGAGCGCCTGCTCAAAGAAAGTTGCGCAAATTTCTTGAATGTACTCACATCGTATCAGTCGCGGATAAAACCGAAACAAAAGTTTTGGGCAACCCCATAAAGGACAAATAAAAAAGCGCCCAGACTCGGGCGCTCAGGTCACAAGCACTGTCGCAACTGCCGTCCGGCGGCTATTCTTCGATATTGATCCGATATCCCACTCCCGGCTCGGTGAGCAGTAATTTTGGCTGGCGCGGATCGTCCTCCAGCTTCTTTCTCAGTTGTCCCATATACACCCGCAAGTATTCCACGTTGCCAATCCATTCCGCGCCCCACACATGCGAGAGGATGCTCTGGTGCGTGAGCACGCGGCCGGCGTTGGCGGCCAGGTAAGCCAGCAACTTGAACTCGGTGGCGGTCAACTTCACCTCGGCATCGTCGCGGGTCACCACGTGCCGCGCCAGATCGATCACCACCTTGCCCGACTTCACCACCGTCTCTTTGGTTCCCTGCGCCTGCGCCCCGTGCCGCAGGGCCACGCGGATGCGCGCCAGCAATTCCTGTATGCCAAAGGGCTTGGTCAGATAGTCATCTGCGCCCTTGTCCAGCGCGGCCACTTTGTCCTGCTCGTTGTCGCGCACCGATAGAACGATGATGGGGGCGCGAGTCCACTCGCGGAGGCGCTCGCACACGTCGAAGCCGCTCATATCGGGCAGGCCCAGATCGAGAATGATCAGGTCCGGCGGATTGGCGGCGGCCAGGGTCAATCCTTCTTCGCCCCGGCTGGCGGTGGTGACTTTGAAGTGCTTCTCGGATAATATCGTGCGCAGAGCGCGCAGGATTTGCGGCTCGTCGTCGATGATCAGGATGCTGGGTTCGGCGCTCATGGGGTTTCCGTGTCCAGCGGCACCGAGGAGGGCCGCTCGCCGTCCCACGTCAGGGGCAGGGCAAAATTGAAGGCAAAACCGTTGGGTAAATTAACGGCCCAGATGCGCCCCCCGTGGGCTTCCACAATCCCTTTGCAGATTGAAAGCCCCAGGCCGGTGCCGGTCACCCGGTCGGCGGCGGTCACCCGGTAGAACTTGTCGAAGATGCGCTCGAGGTCGAGCGCCGGCACGGGCGGCCCCTCGTTGCTCACCTGCACCAGCAGGGTGTCGGCATCCTGCACATGGGCGGCCACGCGCACGGTGGTGTTCGGCGGCGCATACTTGAGGCAGTTGCTCAGCAGGTTGCTGAACACCTGGCTCATCTGCACCGGGTCGATGGGCAGCAACGGCAGGTCGTCCGAAACATCCACCTCCAACATATGCTGCTCGGAGGCGCGGCGCATGCGCTCCAAAGTGCTGCCCACAATCTCGGCCAGCGAGTTCCACTCGCGCTGAGGCCGCAGCGCCCCGGCCTCAATGCGCGACATGTCGAGCAAGTTGCCCACCAGCCGGTTGAGGTGATCAGTTTCTTCCTCCACCGCGGCCAGCAATTCCTCGCGGGCGTCTGCGGCCCAAGCCACCTCGCCGCTGCGCAAACTGGTGATGGCCGCTTTGATGGTCGACAGCGGCGTGCGCAATTCATGCGATACCGACGAGAGCAGCGCCGATTTGAGGCGGTCGCTTTCCTCCAGCACTTTGGCCCGGGTTTCCGTTTGCGCCAGCGCGGCCCGTTCCACCGCCAGCGCCGTCTGGTTGGCAAAGGCGCGCAGCATTCGCTCCTCGGCAGGCATGGGCGGCCGCGGCGTGTGCCACACCCTGATCTCGCCCAGCAACCCTCGGGCCGTATTCAACGGGAAGACCCAATCCGGCTTATCGGAGAGAGGCTTGTTTCCGGCGACGGCTCGCATCGTCGTGGGGGCCGACCCGCTGGAGGCCTGTACCGACACTTCCACGGTGGCGTCGCGAAACGTGTCGCGGATGTGTCCGGCGGCCACGCGGGCAATGGCCTCTTCGTTGTGCAGGCCGGCCAGCGCCATGCTCAACTCGTATAGATGGGTGGCCTCGCGCTCGCGCGCTTGCGCCTCGGCCAGGCTGGATTGCGCCCGGCTGACCAGTTGACTGATGAACACCGCCACGGTAAAAAATACCAACAGCGCCAGCACGTCTTGAACGTGGTGGACGCCAAGAGTGAAATAAGGCTCGATGAAAAAATAGTTGAACGCGAGGAACGCCAGAAACGCCGCCGCGATGCCCGGCCCCAGCCCCCACACCGCCGAGGTCAGCACCACGGCGAGCAGGTATAGCAGCACCACGGTGGGCGGGTGTAGCCCGCCCCGCATCAAATGGAGCAGGGTGGTGACGGCCACAATGGCCAACACGGCCAGCAGGTATGAGGTGAAACGGGAGAGAGCCGGGCGACGACGCATGGCGCGGAGGCGAGGCGGCCCCTACACAAACAGCGGGCGCATGGCCCGCTCTTCAAACAGCGCGCGCATCGCTTCTTCGGTCGGCGCGGACTCAAATCGGCCGGCGGCCTCCAGCACTTTGGGCAACACTCGAATATCACCCACGGTGTTGAGGAACGTCTGCGGGCGGCCCAGCACCCAGTGCACCGCCCGTTCAATATCCCCTTGCGCTTCCAGCGGCTCGTACCACGTGTCCGCCGTGTGCGGCCGGTTGTCCCACGGCGCGCGCGTAATGGCCTTGATGGTCTGCAGGGCCACGTTGCGTTCGCGGCACAGCGCCGCTAACGCTTCAAAGTCGGCGGCATACTGCGGATTCCGCATCATCGGGTAGTTGTAGGGCAGCAGCACTGAGTCAAAATCGAATCGTTCGAGGCTGCGTTTGTGCATGGCGGCGATGGAAACCCCGTGCCCGGTGACGCCGATGAACCGAACCAACCCCTGCTCGCGGGCCTCGATGGCCGCTTCCAACGCTCCCCCGGGGCCTAACGCCACGTCCCACTCCTGCGGGTCGGCCAGATTGTGCAATTGCAGCAAGTCGACAGCGCTCACCCTCAGCCGCTCCAGCGATCGGTGAAACTCATCGCGGGCTTTGGCGTACGTGCGCTCGCCCGTTTTCGTCGCCAAAAAGACCCCCTGGCGATTCCGTTCCATCCACGGGCCTAGCCGCACTTCCGATTCGCCGTAGCTGGGCGCCGTGTCGATGTGGTTGATCCCAACTTCGAGAATCAAGTCCAGCGTTTGGTCAGCTAACGCTTGAGCGACCTGCCAAAACGCGGCAGCGCCAAAAATGGCGCGGCTGCTCAAATGCCCGGTACGCCCGAATAGTTGCCGCGCAATCATGACTTGCCTCCTCTGAAAACCAAATCCTGGCATCATCTCAATAAAATGGGGTGGGGCAGACCTGCCATGGGTGGCCTGTGCGCCATGTGTCTGCCCTGGGCGAACACGCAGGTTCGCCCCCACAATTTTGAGAAGACACAAATCCTGCCCTTTTCTTCCCCCCATTTGGGCCGCTGGGCGGGAACAAAGCCCCCGGTGGGGGAGATTAGCACTGCTAGCCTTAAATTATCACGCCGTGCTTGCGCCCAGGTGGGGAATTGTGATATAAACGTGGCGCATGGTGGGATAAAGTGGGTCAAAGTGGTGCGCCGGAGCAATTGCTCCGGCGTTGCTACTTAATTGAGAGTCAGAACAAATGTTTTTAGGGGAATATCTCCACAGCTTCGACGACAAAAGTCGCCTGACCATTCCGGCCAAATTCCGGGATGAGTTGGCTGCCGGCTGCGTCGTGACTCGCGGTTTCGAGAAGCACCTCATTATATACACCTCTGACGCATTTAGTAAGCTGACCAGGCAGGCGCAGACTCTCAGCCCCACCGACCCGGAGACGCGCATTCTGCACCGGCTGATCTTTTCTGGCGCAAGCGAAGCCCAACCCGACAAGAGCGGCCGCGTTCTCGTGCCGCCTTTCCTGCGCGTTTACGCCGACCTCGACACCGAAGCCTACGTGATTGGCGTAGGTGAGCGTATCGAAGTGTGGGGCAAAGCCGGTTGGGAAGATCAACTCAAGGTCTTGAACGACCCCGAGACGAACTCCCGCCGTTTTGCCGCGCTCAACCTGGCTACGGTTGACGATGAGCACCCGACGAAAAGCGGATGACGAGGGTTCGTTCGTCGCCCCGCCGTCGTCGTGGGTCAACCACATACCGGTTCTTTACCAGGAAATAATCAGCGGGCTGCAGCCGCGCTCCGGCGGCCGTTACATTGATGGCACGGTGGGGGCGGGGGGCCATGCCTTCGGCCTCCTGCAGGCGTCGTCGCCCGATGGCGAATTGCTGGGCCTCGATCGTGACCCGGCTGCCCTGGCCGCCGCCGCCGAACGCCTGCGGCCTTTTGGCCGCCGGGCGCGCCTCGAGCAGCAGAGTTACCTCGGCATGGCCGACGCGGCCCGCCGCTTGGGCTGGCAGGCGGTGGAGGGCATCGTGCTGGATCTGGGTTTGTCGTCGCTGCAATTGGAAGATGCGGCGCGAGGCTTTGCCTTCAAGCACGACGGCCCGCTGGACATGCGCTATGACCGGAGTTCGCCGCTCACGGCTTCGGATTTGGTGAACGGGGCCTCGCCGGATGAATTGGCCGATGTGCTCTACCGTTTTGGCGAGGAGCCGGCGGGCCGCAGAATTGCCCGGGCCATTGTAGCCGCCCGGCCCATTGCCGGCACGCGGCAATTGGCCGAAGTGGTGGCCGCCGCTGTGAACCGGCGGCCCGGGCGTGGGGAAGTGCATCCCGCCACGCGCACTTTTCAAGCGTTGCGCATCGCCGTGAATGGCGAACTGGAGGCAGTGGCCGCAGTGCTGCCCGTGGCCGTGGGGTTGTTGGCCGCAGGCGGGCGGCTGGCGGTCATCAGTTTTCATTCGCTCGAAGATCGGGCGGTGAAATCGTATTTTCATCGCGAAGCCCGCGACTGTGTGTGCCCGCCGGAGCAACCGGTGTGCACCTGCGGCCATCGGGCCACTATAAAAGAAATGACTCGCAAGCCCATGGCGCCAACCTCGGGGGAAATGGCCCAAAATCCCCGAAGCCGCAGCGCCAAGTTGCGTATTATCGAAAAGCTTGTTCTGGCATAAACCTTGCATTTCCTGATATGTCAGGATCGGCACTTATGCAAAACGTCGCTCACACCCGCTATAAAGAGTTCAGCCGCGCTTTCCGGCAGGCGCCGTGGCGCGTGCAAACGCAGTGGATTGCCACGCTGGCGGCTGTAGCGGTGGCGATCATCGCGCTGGCGGGCATGTATTTGTCCGAAGCTTCGCGCGCCGCTACCGCCGGTCGCGACGTGCAATCGTTGCAGGCGGCTAAAGCCGATCTGCAATTGGCTATTGATCGGCAGCGCGTACAAATTGCCGACGCCAGATCGCTCACCCGGCTCGAAACCCGGGCCCGCGAATTGGGCTATGTGCCGGCCGAGATCGCGCAAGTGGAATACCTGCTGGTGCCCGGCTATCCTGGCATGCAGCTGGCCGCAAGCCCGACTGCCCCGGCCGCCTCGGACGCGGTGCCGGACTATAACGAATCGCTCGGCAGTTGGCTGGCGCAAACACTGTCGGCGCTGATGAGACCTGGGGGATAGAGGTTGTGTCTGAAACATTGCAGGGGCGATTGCGGCTGTTGCTGGTCATCTTCAGCGTGCTGACCGGATTGATCGTCATACGATTGATCAGCCTGCAGTTTGGCAGTTCCGTCTCCTTCTTTGAGGCTCAATATGAGCTGGCCTCCAGTTATCCCGTCAAGATCATCCCGCCTCGCGGGCGCATCTTCGACCGCAACGGCGAACTGTTGGCTACCAACGATGTGCAATATGCCCTGGGTCTGTCGCCGAATTTCGTGACCGACCCCGAGGGTATGGCTAAGGTGCTGGCTGCCATGCTCGACCGCCCGGTGGAGGAGCTGGCTGCCATCACCCGGCCCGCCCCCGCGGGCGTGGACGCCGCCAAATACGTTCCCATTCAGAAACCGGTGTCCGCCGAAATCGGCGAGAAGCTGCTGGCTATGCAACGCGACCCGAAAGGCCCCGATTTGAACGGCCTCATCATCGAACCATTTCAGACCCGCACGTATCCGGGCGGCACGCTGGCGGCCAACGTGCTGGGGTTTGTGAGTTACGACGGCAAAGGCTACTACGGCGTCGAGGAGTTCTACAACGAAATTCTTTCCGGCCATCCGGTAGTGGGCATCAAGCAAGTGGTGCCGTTCGACGTGGCCCTGAACCCCGCGCCGGATCAGGGCGCGGACCTTTATCTGACTATTGATCGCGACATCCAGTTCCTGGCCCAGGAGACCCTGGCAAATGCGCTTCAACTGTACGGCGGCGAGAGCGGCAGTATTACCATCATGGACCCCAAAACCGGGCGCATTCTGGCCATGGCCGTTAGCCCCACGTACGACCCGAACAACTTCCTCACCGAGCCGGAGGCCAACCGCGCCAACCCGGCCGTGAGCGCCCAGTTCGAGCCGGGGTCAACCTTCAAGATCATCACCATGGCTTCCGCTCTGCAATCGGGCACGGTGCGGCCCGAAACCACCTACTTCGACACGGGGTACATCGAGGTCGGCGGCGTGGGCATCGCCAATTGGAACGGCGGCGCGTGGGGCACGCAGGACATGACGGGCGTGTTGCAGCACTCGCTCAACGTGGGCACGGCCTGGGTGTCCACTCACATGGGGCCGCAGAAGTTTTACGATCATCTGACGGCCTTCGGCATGGGCCAGGCGACCAACATCGATCTGAGCGGCGAGGCGGCGGGCATGTTGAGCCGCCCCGGCGACTCGAACTGGTACGAATCGAATCTGGGCACCAATGCCTTCGGGCAGGGCGTGGCGGTGACTCCCATTCAACTACTCGCCGCCGCGTCGGCAGTGGCCAACGGCGGGGCCATGATGCAACCGCACGTGCTGGAGCGCGTGTCCGACGGCGGCGTGGTGCACACCACCCGTCCCCAGGTGCTGGGCCGCCCCATCTCGGCAGACACCGCCAACACCCTCTCGGCCATGCTGGCCGTGAGCCTGGAACGCGAAGCCTCGAACGCGTTGCTGCCCGGCTACAGGTTGGCGGGCAAAACCGGCACCGCGCAAATTCCGATCCCCGGCGGATACGATTATTACAAAACCATCGCCACCTTTATCGGCTGGGGGCCGGCGGACGATCCGAGGTTTATCGTGCTGATCAAGCTGGACAAGCCCACCGCCTCCATGTGGGGCTCTGAAACTGCCGCGCCCACCTTTGGCGAAATGGTGAAGCGGCTCGTGGTGTTGATGAAGATTCCGCCGGACAACGTCAGGCAGGCCCTGGCGGCCTCGGGACAGTGAGGCTGAATGCCAAATACCCAATACCCAATACAAAATACATAATTGGATATTTGGTATTGGGTACTTTGTATTGATATGCTCACCCTGTCGCACGTTCTCGAGGCCCTCACCGGGGTGCCGCTGGCGGGCGGGCGGCAAGTGGTCACCGATGCGGTGATTGACTCCCGGCTCGCCATCCCGGGGGCGTTGTTTGTGGCCCTGGCCGGCGAGCGCACCGATGGGCACCGCTTTGTGGGCGCGGCCTTCGAGAAAGGGGCGGTGGCCGCGCTGGTTCAGCAGGATGATCTCGGCGGGGAGTTTTACACCCTCGACCTGCGCGAGCCGGTGACGTTTGACATGGCCGCCGGGTTTCGCATCCCGGTGTGCCTGCGGGTGGCCGACACGCTGTCCGCGCTGCACAAAGTGGCCGGCTACTGGCGCTCGCGGCTGAGCCTGCGAGTGGTGGGCATCACCGGCAGTGTGGGCAAGACCACCACCAAAGAGATGATTGCCGCGGTGCTGGGCACGCGGTTTCGCACCTTAAAATCCGAAGGCAACTTTAATAACGAGATTGGCCTGCCGCTCTCGCTGCTGCGGCTCACCGAAGCGCACGAACGGGCGGTGCTGGAGATGGGGTTTTACGAGGTCGGCGAAATTGCGCTGCTGTGCTCGCTGGCCAGGCCGCACGTGGGCGTGATCAACAACGTGTACCCGGTGCATTTGGAACGGGCAGGGAGCATCGAAGCGATTGCCAGGGGCAAAGGCGAACTGCTGGAAGCGTTGCCCCCCGCGCCCGACGGCGTCGCCATCCTCAACTTCGACGAACCGCTGGTGATGGGCCTGGCCCCTCGCACCCGCGCCCGGGTGATGACTTATGGCCTCGATCCGCAGGCCGACGTGTGGGCCTCCGACGTGGAAGGATTGGGGCTGGATGGCATCCGCTTCCAATTGCACTTTGCGCCGACGCGCGAAACGCTGCACATCCGCTTCCCCATGTTGGGTCGCCACTCGGTGCACACTGCGCTGCGGGCCGTGGCCGTGGGCCTGACCGAAGGGCTGACGTGGCAGGAGATAGTCGAGGGCTTGCAAGGCATCGAAGCCCGGTCGCAGTTGCGGCTGTACGCCGTGACCGGGCCGGGCGGCAGTTTGATACTGGACGACTCGTACAACGCCTCGCCCGAGTCGATGATTGCCGCGCTCAACCTGCTGCACGAAATGGATGCCCGGCGGCGGGTGGCCGTGCTGGGCGACATGCTGGAACTGGGCGAATATGAAACCGTGGGCCACCGGTTGGTGGGCAAACGCGCTGCCGACGTGGCCGACGAGTTGGTGACCATCGGCAAACGGGCCGAGGTGATTGCCGCCGAGGCCGAAAGCGCCGGGCTGTCGGCGCGGCACATTGTCCGGTTGGGCGATCGCGATGAAGCGCAAGCGTACCTGCAACAGAGTTTGCGCGAGGGCGACGTGGTGCTGGTGAAAGGATCGCACGGCATGAGGCTGGATCGCATGGTGAACGCGCTGGAAGTGGCCGCCGATTCCGCCGGGAGACCGGCTTGACCGACATCTCTTTCGCGCTGACCCTGGGCAGCATTACGTTTCTGCTCACGGTCATTTGGGGCGGGCCGTTTTTGGAACTGCTCCGGCGGTTCAAAATCGGCAAGCAGATTCGGGTGGACGGCCCGCAAACGCACTTTACCAAAATGGGCACACCCACGATGGGTGGCCTGATGATCATCGGCCCGGTGCTGGTGATCACCGCCATTCTGAACGTCGTCAGCCTCGTCAAGCCGGTGATTGGCCGCTCGGTGTTGCTGCCGCTGGCGGTGCTGGCGGTGTTTGCGCTGCTGGGCATGCGCGACGATTGGGAAGGCCTGCGCGGGACAAACGCCCGGCGCGGCGAGGGCATGTTGGCGCGGTACAAGTTTCTTGTGCAGGTGATATTGGCGCTGGGCGTGGTGCTGGTGCTTTATTACGGACTCGGCGTGCACAGCCTGGCCCTGCCCGGCAACCCGCGCAAGATCGATCTCGGCTTGCTCTACGTGCCGATAGCCGTGTTCATTATCGTCGGCATGTCCAACGCGGTGAATTTCACCGACGGGCTGGACGGGCTGGCCGGGCTGATTTCGGCGACGGCCTTTGCCGCTTACGGGGTGATCGCCGCCATGCAGGGGCAGTTCTTTTTGGCCCGCTTTTGTTTTACCGTGGTCGGGGCGTTGTTCGCTTTTCTTTGGTTCAACGTCCACCCGGCGCAGTTGTTTATGGGCGATACCGGCTCGCAGCCGTTGGGCGCAACCCTGGCCGTGGTGGCGCTGATGACCGGCCAGTGGCTGCTGCTGCCCGTGATTGCCATTATCCCGGTGGCGACTATGCTCTCGGTGGTTCTGCAGATCGCCTACTTTCGATGGACGGGCGGTAAACGGCTTTTCAAAATGGCGCCGTTGCACCATCACTTTGAGCTGGTGGGCTGGAGTGAAACGCAAGTGGTGCAGCGCTTCTGGCTGGTGAGCTTGCTCGGGGCCATGGTGGGCATTGGCATGGCGCTGCTGTAATGGCAAACATGAATTGGGCGGGCAAGCGCGTTGTGATTTTGGGGTTGGCCCGGCAGGGAATGGCCCTGGCTCGCTATTTTGCGGGGCAGGGGGCGCGCGTCGCGGTCAGCGATGCGAAGCCCGCCGACAAGCTGGCGGCTGAACTCGCGGGCCTGAGCGATTGGCCTATTGATTTCGTCCTCGGCGGTCACCCGCCGACTCTGCTCGATAGCGCGGACCTCCTGTGCCTCTCCGGCGGTGTCCCCGCCGATGTGCCGCCAGCACAGGAGGCCCGCCGCCGGGGCTTGCCGGTGACCAACGACTCTCAGATTTTTCTGGATGCCGCGCCGTGCCCGGTGGTGGGCATTACCGGCTCGGCGGGAAAGACGACGACGACGGCGCTGGTGGGGCGAATACTGAAGGCTGAAGGCGGAAGGATGAAGGACGAATCTCAGCCTTCATCCTTCATCACTCATCCGTCCGTCTGGGTGGGGGGCAACATTGGCAACCCGCTCATTGCCGATCTGCCGCAGATGGAGGCAGGCGATCTGGCGGTGATGGAGTTGTCGAGTTTTCAATTGGAGATCATGACGACCTCGCCGCACATCGCCGGGGTGCTGAACATTACGCCTAACCATTTGGATCGGCACGGCACGATGGCGGCGTACATTGAAGCCAAGAGTCACGTTGTGCGATACCAGCGCCCCGGTGATATTGCGGTTTTGGGTTGGGGCGACGACAACGCCCGCAAATTGGCGGATGCGGCCCCCGGTCTGGTGTGGTGGTTCAGTAGCCGGGGGGATGTTCCCCTGGGGACACTGGTGCGCGATGGCGATATTTTCCTGCGCGATGGCCGCCGCGAGCAAAAGGTGGGGCCGGTGAGCCACATCAAACTGCGCGGCGCTCACAATGTGTTGAATGTGCTGGCGGCGTGCGCGCTGGCCGGGGCCGCCGGCGCACCGCCGGATGTGATGCGCGGAGTGTTCAGTTCATTCGACGGCGTGGCGCACCGGCTGGAATTTGTGCGCGAGGTGAACGGCGTGAAGTGGTACAACGATTCGATTGCCACCGCGCCGGAGCGGGTGACGGCGGCGCTGCATTCGTTCTCCGAGCCGCTGGTGCTGCTGGCCGGCGGCCGCGACAAAAAACTGCCGTGGGACGAGTTGATGGTGCTGGCCCGCCAGCGGGTGCGCAAGTTGGTGGTGTTCGGCGAAGCGGCCGATTTGATTGCCGAAGCGGCGGAAGCCGAGAATATGAAAGTGGAGAGCCGCCGCTACAAAATGGCGCCGAAGTTTCTGGAGGTGGTGAAGTGCGCCACGCTGGCCGAGGCGGTGCAAGAGGCCGGCGAGTTGGCCCGGCCGGGCGATGTGGTGCTGTTGTCGCCGGGCTGCACCAGTTACGACGCGTATAAAGACTTTGTGGAACGCGGCGAAAAATTCCGGGAGATGGTAATCGCGCTGTGAGGCGCATGGCTGTGACACTATGACCGTTTCAACTTCTGCTCCTGCCCGCAAAAAATCCAACCCGCTCAATCTCGATTGGGGATTGCTGCTGGTGGTGGGCGTGCTCGTGGCCCTCGGGCTGATGATGGTGTATTCGACCACGTTCGACTGGTCGTACCGGGAAACCAACTCGCCGACCACACTGTTCTTCCTGCAAGTGCGGTCGCTGCTGGTAGGGCTGGCGGTGATGGCCGTATTAGCCCGCGTGGATTATCACGTGTGGCAGAAGTTGGCCGTGCCGCTGATAGCGGTGACGGCGGCGGCGCTTGTGGCGGTTCTGATATTTGGTTCGCGCACTGATGGCCCAACGCGCGGGCTGTTCAACGGCTCGTACCAGCCGTCGGAGGTGGCCAAGCTGGCGACCATCATTTATCTGGGCGTGTGGCTCACGTCCAAAGGCGACCAGATCCACAACCTGACTTATGGGCTGATTCCGTACAGTGTGGTGGTGGGGGTCCTGGCGGGGATGGTGCTGCGCCAGCCGGATATTAGCGCCGGGCTGACGCTGGTGGCTGTGGGCGCCGCCATGTTCTTTCTGGCCGGCGCCGAAATGTGGCAAATCTTTTTGGCGCTGGCATTCAGCGGCGCGGCGGGCTATGGGGTCATGGTCACCTCGGAAACCGCGCGCACGCGCATCGCCGAATATCTGGCCGGGCTGACCAACGTCACCCAGACCTCGTGGCACGTGCAGCAGGCCATCATCGCCTTCATCAATGGCGGCTTGCTCGGGCGCGGGCTGGGCGAGAGCCACCAGAAGTTTCAGGCTTTGCCCACGCCGCACACCGATAGCGTGTTTGCGGTGGTAGGCGAAGAGCTGGGGCTGGTGGGCTGCTTGCTGCTCATTGCGCTGTTTGCGTTGCTGGTATGGCGCGGCGCAAAAATTGCGGCGGCGGCCAAAGACGGCCTGGGGACCATTCTGGCCGCGGGAGTGACGGTATGGATTGCGTTGGAGGCAATCATCAACATTGGCGTGATTGTGGCGGCGTTGCCGTTTGCCGGCAATGCCCTGCCGTTCATTAGCTATGGCGGCTCGTCGCTGGTGGTCACGTTGGCCGGCATCGGGTTGTTGCTGAGCGTGTCGCGGCACGACCCCGCCGAAAGCATACCGAGGAAAACACGTGCGGCTTTTGATTACAGCCGGAGGGACAGGCGGCCACGTCTATCCCGCGCTCGCAGTGGCGAGTGAGCTGCCACCCGGCACGCCGGTTTTGTGGATTGGCACAGTCAAGGGGATGGAAGGCGAGCTTGTGACCCGCGAGGGGATCAAGTTCGAATCCGTTCAGGCGGGCGCTGTGGTCGGGGTGGGGGCCTTACGAGCCATGTGGGGCCTGGCCCGGCTGGCGTGGGGCGCGGCGCAGGCGGCGCGGCTGGTCATGCGTTTCCGCCCGGACGCGCTATTCGTCACCGGAGGCTACACGGCCATCCCAGTGGCCCTGGTGTGTTGGCTGGCGCGGGTGCCCATCCTGGTTTATCTGCCCGACATTGAGCCGGGGTCGGCGGTGCGGCTGGTGGCACGGTTCGCGGCCAAAGTGGCAGTCACCACGGAGGCGTCGCGGGCGTATTTTCCAATCGAAAAGATCGTGGTGACCGGGTATCCGCTGCGGCCCGCTCTGTTGCGCGCCGCCGCCGAACGCAAGCGGGCCAGGAGCCACTTTGAGTTGGCCGAGGGGCGGCCCACGGTGCTGGTGTTTGGCGGCAGTCGCGGGGCGCGCAGCATTAACCTGGCCCTGCTGAATGCGCTGGAGGATCTGCTTGCGGACTTCGAGATCATCCACGTAGCGGGCCAACAGGATTGGCTGGCGGTGGCAGGGCGGCGGGCGCGCATGTCGGAGGAGCAGCGGGTTCATTACCATGCGTTTGCCTATTTGCACGACGACATGGGCCTGGCCTTTGCCGCCGCCGATGTGGCGGTCTGCCGCTCCGGCGCAAGTGTGTTGGGAGAACTGCCCATGTTTGGCCTGGGTGCAATTCTCGTGCCGTACCCGCATGCGTGGCGCTACCAAAAGGTGAACGCCGATTACCTTGCCGAGCGCGGCGCGGCAGTGCGATTGAATGACGATGAGCTAAAGATGAAACTGTCGGCCACGATTCGCGAATTGCTGGGTGATGCGGCCCGCTTGCAGGCTATGCGGGCGGCGTCGCGGGCGCTGGCCGTGCCCGATGCCTCGGGGCGCATAGCCGCCGAACTTTTGCAGCTGGCAAGCGGCACAGAGAGCGCCCGCCCATGATGTCGCTGCTGACCGTCTTCTGGCTGTTGATGGTTATCTTCGGCACCATTGGCGGCATGCGCGGCTGGGCCAAAGAAACGTTGGTGATGTTCACCATGGTGCTGGCGTTGTTCCTCGACGTCATCATCACCACTTATGTGCCGGGAGTGGCGGCGGGGTTGGCGGCGCAACCGCCTGCGGCGCAGTTTACGGTGCGGGCCATCTTCTTTGTGGTGCTGGCGTTTTTCGGCTACGAGTCGCCGGCCATTTCGAACGCGCTGCAGGGCAAGGCCAGGCGCGAACGGTTGCAGGACGTGGTGTTGGGCGTGGTGCTGGGGTTGGTCAACGGCTATTTGCTGATCGGTTCCATCTGGTATTACCTGCACATCAGCGGCTATCCGGTGCCGGGCGTCACACCGCCCACCGAGGCGTCGGTCATCAACTTCATCAGCTTCCTGCCGCCCAAAGTGGTGGGGGTGCCTTACATCTACTTTGCGGTCGGGCTGGCGTTTGTGTTTGTGATCATTGTGTTTGTGTAGGCTGAAAGAGGCCATGAAACACATTCACTTGATTGGCATTGGCGGGGCGGGGATGTCGGCCATTGCCACGGTGCTGCTGGAAAGCGGCTACACCGTGTCCGGGTCCGACGCGCAGGAATCCGATATGACTGGCAAGCTGGCGGCCCGTGGCGCAACCGTTGCCATCGGCCACCGACCGGAGAATGTGATTGGAGCTGACATGGTCGTGAGTTCCTCTGCCATCGCAATAGACAACCCGGAAGTGCTGGCGGCAAGAGCCGCCGGCCTGCCGGTGCTCAAACGCGCCGATTTTCTCGGCGAGCTGATGCAGGGCCGCACCGGCGTGGCCGTGGCCGGCACGCACGGCAAGACGACCACCACGGCGCTCATTGCCTATATTCTTACCCGGGCCGGCTGCGACCCCTCGTTCATTGTGGGCGGCGTGCTGGCAGACCTGGGAACCAATGCCCGCCACGGCAACGGCGCCGTGTTCGTCATCGAGGCCGACGAGTACGACCACATGTTTTTGGGGCTGCATCCAAAAGTGGCGGTGCTGACCAACGTGGAACACGACCACCCCGATTTCTTCCCCACGGCGGAGTCGTACCGGCAGGCGTTTGAGAAGTTTGTGAGCCTGCTGCCCGCCGATGGCGTGCTGATTGCCTGCGGCGATCAGGCCGGGGCCAGAGAGATTGGCCGGCAGGCCGAGCAGAATGGTGTGCGGGTGGTGTGGTACGGTTTGAAGAATGGGTCCGAGTGGAAGGCAGAGTCGGTTCAGGCCAATGGCGCGGGCGGCAGCGACTTTTTGGTGATGCGCGGGGGCGACACACTGGGGCTGGCGCGCAACCGTTTGCCCGGCCTGCACAACGTGGCGAACAGTCTGGCGGCGTTGGCCGCCGCCGAGGCGGTGGGCGTGGATTTCAACGCGGCGCGCAACGCCCTTTCGGAATTTCAGGGGGTGGGGCGGCGGTTTGAAGTGAAGGGTGAAGTGCGCGGAGTGACGGTAGTAGACGATTACGCGCACCACCCCACCGAAATCCGGGCCACGCTGGCGGCGGCCCGGCGGCGGTACGCCGGTCGGCAAGTGTGGGCCATGTTCCAGCCCCACACCTTTAGCCGCACCCGCGCCATGCTGGCCGATTTCGCCGCCAGCTTTGCCGAGGCCGATCACGTGCTGGTGACTGACATTTTCGCCTCGCGCGAATCCTACGACTCGTCGGTGAGCGCCAGGGATATTGTGGCGCAGATGTCGCACCCCGATGCGCGATACGTGGCCTCGCTGGCCGAGGTGGCGGGCACGCTGGTGGCCGAGATGCGACCCGGCGATGTGTTGATTACGCTGGGCGCGGGCAATGGAAACACCGTGGGCGAGGCGGTGCTGAAGGCGATGGCGAACAATGGCGAATTGCGAATGGCGAGTGCTGAAAGCTGAATGCTGACCATGGTCATGTCGGCGCGGCCCACGGTGGCAGGTGATTTGCGGTTGGCCTTTGGCGAGCGGTTGCGCGAGGGCGAACTGCTGAGCCGCCATACCTCGGCGCGCATTGGCGGCCCCGCCGACTTTTTTTTGACGGCGGACTCGGTGAGCGAGCTGGTCGACGCGGTGCGCGCGGCCAACCTGCACGCGCTCAAGCATTTCATTCTCGGCGCCGGATCCAACATTTTGGTTTCGGACCGGGGCGTGCGCGGGCTGGTGGTGAAAAACCGGGCGGCGGCGGTGACGTTCGACGGGCGCGGCGACACGATTATCGCCCGCGCCGAATCGGGGGCCGGGCTGCCCACGCTGGCGCGGCAGTGTGTTTTGCGCGGGGCGGCAGGGCTGGAATGGGCAGCCACGGTGCCGGGAACGGTGGGCGGGGCAGTGGTGGGCAACGCGGGGGCGCATGGCTCCGATGTGGCCGCCCATTTGCGAGTGGCAACGATCTTGCAGGGAAACGGGGAGATACGCGATTGGTCGCCCGCCGAGTTGAAGCTGTCGTACCGAAAATCGGCCCTGAAAAACGGGGCGCGTGGCGCGGTGGTGCTGGCCGCCGAATTTGTGCTAACCCGGGGCGACCCGGCTGAACTGCAGCGCCGGGTGGATCATTTCATTTCCTATCGCAAACGCACCCAGCCGCCGGGGGCCAGCATCGGCTCCATGTTCCGCAACCCGCCAGGCGATTTTGCCGGGCGGCTGATTGAGGCGGCAGGATTGAAAGGGGCGCAGATGGGCCGGGCGGAGATATCGAGCGTGCATGGAAACTTTTTCGTGAACCAGGGCCAGGCCACCGCGTGGGATGTGTATTCGCTCATTGCGCTGGCGCAGAACCGGGTGCGCGAGCAGTTTGGCGTGGAGCTGGAACTGGAGATTGAGCTGGTGGGCGATTGGGGTGGGCAGTGCTAGAAGTCAGAAGTCAGAATACGGAAGTCAGAGGAGCTAATCTCAGTGATTTCAGTGTTCTCCGTGGTGATAATAGTTGAGCAAAATTCGGGTCGGCCTCATCTTTGGCGGGCGCAGCGGCGAGCACGAGGTGTCGCTTCGTTCGGCGCGCTCGGTGCTGACGGCGATTAACAAGGACAAATACGAAGTGACGTTGATTGGCATTACCAAAGCGGGCCAGTGGATTGCCGGCAATGACCCCATGGCGGCGCTGCTGAGCGGCGCCGGCGACTCGAGCGCCAAAGCCGCACTGCTGGGCGAGCCGCAGCACCGGGCGCTCATGCAAATGAACGACCAGCCGGACGGGCGGGCGGTGACGCTGTCATCCATCACCGAACTGGATGTGGTGTTCCCGCTGTTGCACGGCACGTTCGGCGAGGATGGCACGGTGCAGGGGCTGCTGGAACTGGCGAATCTGCCCTACGTTGGGGCAGGGGTGCTAGGCTCGTCGGTGGGCATGGATAAGGCAGTGTTCAAGGCCGTTATGCAGGCGGTGGGCATACCGGTGGTGAAATCGGTGCTGGCGCTGCGGCGCGAGATTGAAGAGGATGCGAACGCGGTGGCGGCGCAGGCGGAGGCGCAATTCGGTTATCCCATGTTCACCAAACCGGCCAACCTTGGCTCGTCGGTGGGCATCGTCAAAGCCCACAACCGCGCCGAGTTGTCCGGCGCCCTGCGCGAATCGGCGCGGTGGGATCGGCGCGTGCTGATTGAGGCGGGCATCAACGCCCGCGAGATCGAGGTGAGCGTGCTGGGCAACGACCATCCGATTGCCTCGGTGCCGGGCGAGATAGTGCCGAGCCGCGAATTTTATGATTACGAGGCGAAGTACGTCGACGACAATTCCGAGCTGTTGATCCCGGCGCCCATCGACGAGGCCACGGCGCGGCGGGCGCAGGCGCTGGCCGTTTCGGCTTTCCAAGCCATTGATGCTGCCGGCATGGCCCGCGTGGACTTTTTGCTGGACCGGGACAGCGGGCAGTTGTTTTTAAACGAGATCAATACCATACCGGGATTTACGGAGATCAGCATGTACCCGAAGCTTTGGGCAGCCAGCGGCGTAGGCTACAGCGAACTCATCGATCGGCTCATTGAATTGGCGCTGGAACGGCAAGCCGAAAAAGAGCGAACCGAACGGGTATACGAGGTGAAGCGATGACGACCCTGCGCCGCCCCATATCCACCACTTCCGACCCGGCCACGCGGGCCGAGGCCGTGCGCGCGCGCCGCCGACAGCAAACCCCCACCCGTCCGCCGAGCGCCTCGCGCACGGTGAAGCAACTCCGGTCGGCAGTGGAACAGGCCACGCCCATCGGCGTGCGCACACCCCGCCGCGCCGTGCGCCGCCCCTCGGGCTGGAACGCGGCCATGCCGCGTTCGGGGCGGTTGACGCGCACGGCGATTGCCCTGCCCCGGGTGGCCTTCAGTTGGCGCATGGTGAGCCTGGCTATTGTGGTGTTGTTGGGCGGGCTGATGGCGCGCACCATGTCTTCGCCCAACTACTTCATCAACTCCATCAGCCTTTCCGGCGCGCAATACGTGCCGGGCGAGGACATATATCAAGCGGCGGGAGTTGATCACCTGAGCATCTTCTGGATTGATCCGGCGGTGATCAAGAAGAATATCGAGGCCCTGCCCGGACTCAAGTCGGCCTATGTGGAAGTCCATTGGCCGAACATTATCTATGTCGAAGTGAAGGAGAACCAGCCGGTGCTGGCCTGGTCGCAAGGCGGGCAGACGATGTGGGTGGATGCGGAGGGCATTGTGTTCCCGGCTCGCGGCACGGTGGATGGTCTGCTGCCCATCATGGTGGACGATGTGTCCACGGCGCTGACGGCCGACGCCCGCATTCCTAAAGCGGCCATTGACGGCGCGCTGCAGCTCAAGCAACTGCGCCCGAACATCGAACTGCTGCATTACGACTCGGTCAGCGGACTCTCGTATCAGGACGGGCGCAACTGGCGCGGCTACTTCGGAACCGGAACGGACATGGAAGTGAAATTGAAGGTCTACGAGACGCTGGTGGCCAACCTGCTCTCGCGAGGCATTCATCCGTCGATGATTAGCGTGACTGATAAGGACGCGCCGTACTACCGGCGATGAGCCATGGACGCACCTCTTCTAACTGCGATTGACGTCGGCACCACCAAAATCTGCACCCTCGTCGCCGAGATGGTGAGCGAGACGGAATTTGAGATTCTGGGCGTGGGCCTGGAGCCGGCGCGCGGTATGCGCAAGGGTGTAGTGGTGAATGTGGACGAGGCGGGCGCGGCCATTCGCGAGTCGGTGGCCAAGGCCGAGCGCACGGCGGGGTTTGAGATCGGGCAGGCACTGGTCAGCCTCGCCGGGTCGCACATTGCCTCGGTGAACAGCCACGGGGTAGTGGGCATTTCCGGTCAGCGCGGCATCGAGCAAGAGGATATCGATCGCGCGCTGGATGCGGCGCAGGCCATTGCCATTCCCCACAATCGCGAGGTGCTGCACGTCATCCCGCGCGGGTTCACGGTGGACGGGCAGGAGGGGGTGCGCTCGCCGCTTGGGATGCACGGCTTCCGGCTGGAAGTGGAAGCGCACATCGTCACCGCGGCCACCTCCTCGGTGCAAAACCTGACCAAGTGCGTGGAAAGCGCCGGGGTGCAAGTGGAGTCGTACGTGCTCAACCCGCTGGCCTCCGCCGAAGTGGCCCTCACCGACACCGAGCGGGAAATGGGTTGCATTGTGTGCGACATCGGCGGCGGCACCACCGATCTGGCGATTTATATCGAAGGCAACGTATGGCACACCATGGTGCTGTCGGTGGGCGGCAATCACCTCACCAGCGACATTGCCCACGGCCTGCGGCTTCCGGCAGACCTGGCCGAGAAAATCAAGATCGAATACGGCAGCGCCCGGGCCAGGGACATCGATCCGTCGGAGTTGTTCTCGGTGACGCCCTTCGGCGAGGAGCAGCCGGTGCAGGTGGGCAAAGTGGACCTGGCGATGATCATCGAGGCGCGGGTGGACGAGATTTTCAACCTCGTGTTGCAAGAGATCAAACGCTCGGGCTACGATGGCTTGTTGCCGGCGGGCATCGTGCTCACGGGCGGCACGGCGCAACTGCGCGCCATCCGGTCGGTGGCCAGCGAGGTGTTGAATCTGCCGGCCCGCGTAGCCGCCCCGGAGAATTTGCGCGGGCTGGTGGATTCGCTGCACGGGCCGCAATTTTCCACCAGCGTGGGGCTGCTCAAATGGGCGGCGCGCGAAACACTGGCGGCGGCGCGCGCCCCGCTGCCCGGCCGGCGCGGCAATCGTTCCAAAACGATGGACGACGGCATTACCAAAGTATCGGAATGGTTCCGGCGGCTGCTGCCCTAACGCGCCGCCGAAGCAAGTAGTGAGCAAGGTTATGAGGAGGAGGGAATTATGAACGGCTTTTCGCAATCGCCTTCACAGACATCGAATTCGCAAGGTGGATCGACAAACGGGGATGGAGCCCCTGTTCCCAACGATCAATCTCAGAGGAGGGATATCATGCAACCCAATTTGCAACTTGACTCCCTGGCCCGCATCAAAGTCGTCGGCGTCGGCGGCGGCGGGTCGAACGCAGTCAACCGGATGATCGACGAAGGGCTGTCCGGCATTGATTTCGTGTCCATCAACACCGACGCGCAGGCGCTCATGCTGTCCAATGCGCCGCGCCGGGTGCGCATTGGCGAAAAGCTGACGCGGGGCCTGGGCGCCGGCGGCAACCCCGACAAGGGGGCCAAGGCCGCCGAAGAGTCGCAGGAAGAATTGTACGAAGTGCTGCGCGGCGCGGACATGGTTTTCATCACCGCGGGCATGGGCGGCGGCACCGGCACCGGCGCGGCGCCGGTGGTGGCGCAGATCGCCAAAGAGCTTGGCGCGCTGAGCATCGGCGTGGTCACACGGCCCTTCACCTTTGAAGGGGCCAAGCGCATCAATACCGCCGAGGCCGGCATTGCCAAACTCAAAGAGCAGGTGGACACGTTGATTGTGATCCCCAACGATCGCCTGCTGCAAATTGTGGACAAGCGGGCCTCGCTCAACGACGCGCTCCGCACGGCGGACGACGTGCTGCGGCAGGGCGTGCAGGGCATTTCGGAACTCATCACCGTGCCGGGGCTGATCAACCTCGACTTTGCCGACGTGCGCACCATCATGGCCGAGGGCGGGGCGGCGCTGATGGCAGTGGGCCGGGCCTCCGGTGAAGACCGGGCGCGGCTGGCTGCCGAAGCGGCCATCTCGTCCAACCTGCTGGATATTACGATTGACGGCGCGCGAGGCATCCTTTTCAACGTGACTGGCGGCCCCAACATGAGTCTGTTCGAGGTCAATCAGGCGGCAGCCATCATCAAGGAAACGGCGCACCCCGATGTGAACCTCATCTTTGGCGCGGTCATCGACCCGAACATGGGCGACGATTTGCGGATTACGGTGATCGCCACCGGGTTCGAGCGCCAGGGCATGCCGCGACGCGCGGTGCAGAAGCCGCAATCGGCGCACACCTCGGTGGCGCGGCCGGCGTCGTACAACGCCGCCCCGGCGGCCCCGGCTTCCCAGTCGCACAGTCCGGCGCATGCCGACAAATCGGATGCCGGTTTTGCGCCGCGCGTGTACAACACGGAGGATCTGGATATTCCGGCGTTCCTGCGCCGGCGGTAGAGTTCGTCCCTTCTCTTTGGCCGACCCTCCTCCGGCCAATGCTCCCAACGAGGCAGCCTTAAGCCCTGGCTTTTGGCTGCCTCGCTGCCGTGCAATAGCGCCCTCCCGCTCTTGGCGAGGGCAGTTCCGGAATTTGCGCTTCGGCAACGCGCTTTGCCATGGTTTGCCGGATGCTTTCGCGCTCTCTTAAATTGTTGGCAGTTTTAAGCGAAACGGTACCCTGGGCTATTGCGGAAAAAAATTTTCCCGTGCTATAATTCAATCCCTGCCGCGCCATATATTGGCTATTCAGTTGCAATGTGGCTATATCTGGCGTGAAACAAGAGTTCTGGGGGAAATATGCGCTGCCCGTATTGCTCCAACGCAGACACCAAAGTAATCGATACAACCCACGATGCCCGGGGCGGTGTGCGCCGCCGCCGCGAGTGTTTGTCGTGCAAGGAGCGATTTACCACCTACGAACGCGCCCTCCTGGCCACGCCCATGATCATCAAGGGCGATGGCACGCGCGAGGAGTTCGACCGCGAGAAGCTGATTCGCGGCATACGGCTGTCGTGCGGCAAGCGCCCCGTGCCCGCCGCCGATATCGACCGGCTGGTGGGGCACATCGAAGCCACCCTGCAAACGATGGGCAAGCCCGAAGTGTCCAGCCGGGTGGTGGGCGATATGGTGATCGACGGGCTGAAGGAACTTGATCACATTGCGTACATCCGCTATGCCATTGTGTATTTGGGGCTGGAGGACCTGCGCGCCGTCCGCGACGAAATAAACCGGCTGTTGGAATAGTTGAACTGGCGGCCCGTTGCCAACGCATTGTGCGTTTGCCACGGGCCGAGTCTTTTGTATATCCGCTAATTTTTGTGGAGGGGACCATGCTAGCTGAAAAACCGAATGCGAAACAAGGCAGGAACGGCAACGGGCACCGCCTGCAGCCCGGGGTGCGACTGACGGATGCGCCGGTGGCGGACGTGACACTGCCGGCCACCGTCCTCAAGCGCGATGGCCGGGTGGCGCCTTTCGACATGGGTCGCATTGAGAGCGCAATCGCCAAATGCTTTGCCAGCATGAATCGCAAGCCGAACACCCCCGTGGCCGATCTGGCAAGACAGGCCGGCAATATTATTGCCGCCAAATATGAACAGCCTACGGTGGAGGAAGTTCAAGATATCGTGGAGATGGTGCTGCAAGCGGCGGGCGAGTACGAAGCCGCCAAGCATTACATCCTGTATCGGGCCGAGCACGCCAAACAGCGGCAGCAGCGCCCCATTCCCGACGAGGTGCGCCGCGCCTTTGCCGAAGCCGATCGATACTTCCCGTCACAACTGCAGAAGTTCCAGTTCTACGACAAGTATTCGCGCTTCAATTACGACCTGGGCCGCCGCGAAACGTGGATCGAAACCGTGGATCGCACGGTGGACTACCTCAAAGAGTTGTCGAAGTGGCGTTTGCCCGAAGAGACTTATGATCGCGTGCGCACGGCCATTCTCGAAATGCGCGCCATGCCCTCCATGCGGCTGCTAGCCATGGCCGGGCCGGCCGCGCGCCGCAACAACATCACCATTTACAACTGCTCTTACCAGCCCGTCGATAGCATTGATGCTTTTGTCGAAGCGCTGGTTATTTCGATGAGCGGCTGCGGCGTGGGCTACTCGGTCGAACGCCAGTATGTGCGGCGATTGCCGGTGGTGCGCTGGCAGACCGGGGCCAAGCCTCGCCTCTTCGTGGCGGAAGACTCCGCCGAGGGCTGGGCCGACGCCCTGCGCACCGGCATGCAATCGTGGTTCGATGGCGGCGATATTCAGTTTGACCTGTCGCAGTTGCGGCCGGCCGGGGCGCCCCTGCGCACCAACGGCGGCCGCGCCTCCGGGCCGGAACCGTTCCGCAACATGCTGGACTTTGCGCGGTCGCGCATTCTGGCGCGGCAGGGCAGCAGCCTGCGCCCCATCGACGCGCACGACATCATGTGCGCGGTGGGCAACGCCGCCGTGTCGGGCGGGGTGCGCCGCACGGCCATGATTGCGCTGTTTGACTTTGACGACAACGAGATGCGGCTCGCCAAGAGCGGCGACTTTGAGCGCGAGAACAGCCAGCGTTGGAACGCCAACAACTCCGCCGTGTGGCCCGACCGTGGGCTTACCCAGAGCGAAGTGATTCATCAGTTCATCGAGATGGACGACTCGGGCGGCGGCGAACCGGGCATCTTCAACCGACAAGCGGCCCTCAACTCCCGCCCGGCCCGCCGCGAAGCCGCGGACTTCGGCACCAACCCCTGCGGTGAAATCGTGCTGCGCCCGTGGGAATTCTGCAATCTGTCGATTGCCGTGGCCCGCCCCAACGACACCTATGCGACACTGAAAGAAAAAGTCGAACTGGCGACCATCATCGGCACCATTCAATCCATGGCCACCCATTTCCCGGGGCTGCGCCCGCAGTGGAAGGAGAACTGCGAGAACGAGCGGCTGTTGGGTGTGGACATCAACGGGCAACTGGACAGCCCGGTGGCGCAGGACCCGCAGGTGCAATCGCGGCTGAGAGAGGTGGCCGTGGAAACCAACCGCACGATCGCTGCGGCATTGGGCATCCCCCAGTCGGTGGCGGTGACGTGCGTCAAGCCTTCGGGCAACTCGTCGCAACTGCTCAACTGCTCGTCGGGCCTTCACCCGCGTTGGGCGCCGTATTACATCCGCAACGTGCGGGTGGGCGCGCACACGCCGGTTTACAAAGTGCTGCGCGATGTGGGCGTGCCCATGGATCCGGAGAACGGCCAAACGGCGGACGAGGCCACCACGTGGGTGGCGCACTTCCCGGTGAAATCTCCCGCCGGGGCCATTACCCGCCAGGATCGCCCGGCCATTGCCCAGTGCGAATACTGGCTGCAAAACAAAACGCACTGGACCGAGCACAACCCCAGCGTGACGATCACTTATCGCCCCGATGAAAAGATAGAACTGCTGACGTGGATATGGAAACACCGCGACACGATCGGCGGCATGACGTTCCTGCCGGCGTTCGACGCCACCTATGCGCAAATGCCGTACGTCGAAGTGACGGCGGATGAATACAACCGGCTGGCGGCGGAGTTCCCGCAGATTGATTTCTCGAAGTTGTATTACTACGAGGAAGAAGACCTGACCACGGCGGCGCAAGAGTTGGCCTGTGTGGCGGGCGTGTGCGAGGTGGAACTGGTGCCGGGCGCGCCCTCAAACCGGAGTTGAGGCAAATTCCGTGTTGATTTACGGCGTTGCCGCCAGGTAAAGACGTTGCATGCAACGTCTAGCGACGAGGACAGAACAGGCGCGGGCTGCGAAAGCGGCCCGCGCTTTTTTGTTCTTCAGCTTACGTGGCGGCTATCACGCGCGGGGGTGGCGTTCTGCGGTGATGTTATGCTTGTCCGCGTTCATATGGCACGATGACCTGAACATCAGACATAGGGTAGTGCTTCAGATTACGCGTAACAAGCTCGGCATTGAAGTGTCCGGCTGTGGCGGCGATGAGCGCGTCGCCTAATTCCAGGTTGTGACTACGCCGAAATTGACGCAAGTAAGCGCCCGCTTTCAAGCTGATATCTCTGTTAATCTCCAGCACAGTGAACAATCCGTAGAGACGCTCAGTGCGCTCTTCTTCGCCAGGCCGCATGCCGCCTCCAAGTTCGGCGACAGTGACGACGGAAACGGCTAACGTCTCGCCGGCGGCAAGTGCTTCTGCGAAGTATTCTAAGGCCGCTCTGTGACCGTGGAAATGGTCAATAGCGACATCCGTATCAATGAGTTTCATTAGATGGCAAGTCCATCTCGTTCAGACGCCGCCCTCGGCGAATTTCGTCCATGTAGACTGTGCTGTCGCCAATCAAGTCGCTTTGATTACTCCACATGCCGAAAGTTTCCAGCAACAATGCCCCTACCTTCTCAACCGGCATGATGATTACCCGTCCCTGCGGGTCGGCAATAATGACGACTTCCTGCCCCGGAGGAAGAAATTGCCGGAATGGAACAGGGATGCTCAATGTGTATTCCGAGCTAATTTTTGTCGTAATCATGAATCACCTCGTCGGGCCTGCTGTGCAATGGCTCTGCCAAATTATACTGCAATCCCAAACGGATTCTATCTCGCCCGCACCAGCCTGTAGATGGTGGTGATGTCGGCGTAGTAAAGGTATCCATCCGGCCCGGGCAGCACGTCGAGGCGGCACGATTTGTCGATGCCGGTTTCGATGCGCTCGGACTTGTGGAGATGGTAGCCGTCGTCGGTCAGTTCGAGCCGGATCAATTTCCCAATGTGCCACGAGCAAAAGAACAGGTTGTCCTTCCACTCGGGGAACACGCGGCCATTGTAGAAGGTGATGCCCGTCGGGCTGATGGTGGGGGTGAAGTAGAGCAGCGGCTTGCGAAAGGGATAGTTGTCCGGCAGGGCATTGTCTTCGCACAGGCCGTCCGAGTGCCACCCGTAGTCGCCGCCGGGCACGATGAGGTTGATTTCGTCGTCGCAGTCGCCGCCGTTGTCCGCGCCGTATAGCCAGCCGTTGACCGGGTTGAAGGTGAAGTCGAACATGTTGCGCAGGCCGCGCGCATAAATGGTGCTGGCCGGGTCGGGGTTGCCGGGGGCGGGCCGGGCCGGGAAACTGGCCGGGTCCACCCGGTGTATTTTGCCCTGCGGCGAGTTTTGCTCGTTGGCCGCCGCAAC
>JACRBQ010000142.1 GCA_016213135.1 Chloroflexota bacterium
AGGAGATCGCGCTCCAGCTCCTGTCCTTCGTGGGCAAGCTGATCGTGGTGGGCTTCACCCAGGCCACCACCGAGTACATGCTCTCGAAGCTGATGGCCTTCGACGCCGAGATGATCGGGACCTGGGGGTGCCTGCCGAAGTACTACCCCGAGGTCTTGAAGCTCGTGCAGGCGGGCAAGGTCCAGGTGGAGCCCTTCATCGAGTTGCGCCCGATGTCGAGCATCCGGGAGACCTTCGAGGCCATCCACGCCCACACGGTGGAGAAGCGGGTGGTCTTGGAGCCGGATTTCTGAAAGATCTGACCGATTCGACTCGTCCGACGGAACCCCCACCAACCGACAACCGACAGGAGTCACCCCATGAGCCTCGACTGGCTGCCCCGCGACAACGAACTGAAGAACCACTCCCTGTTCGGGAGCGAGCACTGGGGCACGCAGGCCCCGTGCACGATCTACGAGAAGCGGCCCCTGACCGGCCCGGACGGCGCCGTGGTGCCGGGGCTCTATGTCACGTGGATCACGCTCAATAACCCCAAGCAGTACAACTCCTACACGACCGAGATGGTCAAGGGCGTCATCGCCGGCTTCAAGGCGGCCTCGGGCGACCGCAGCGTCGTCGCGGTGGTCTTCACGGGCACGGGCGACAAGGCCTTCTGCACCGGCGGGAACACGGTCGAGTACAGCCAGTACTACTCGAAGCGGCCCAACGAGTACGGCGAGTACATGGACCTGTTCAACCTCATGGTGGACTCCATCCTCGACTGCAAGAAGCCCGTGATCTGCCGGGTCAACGGGATGAGGGTGGCCGGGGGGCAGGAGATCGGCATGGCGGCGGACATCGCCATCTCGTCGGATCTGGCCATCTACGGGCAGGCGGGCCCGAAGCACGGGTCGGCGCCGGTGGGCGGGGCCACGGACTTTCTGCCCTGGTTCCTCACCATGGAGGACGCCATGTGGAACTGCGTCTCCTGCGAGACGTGGACCGCGTACAAGATGAAGGCGAAGAACCTGATCTCCAAGGTCGTGCCGGTGCTGAAGAAGGACGGGCAGTGGGTGCGAAACCCACTGGTCGTGACCGAGGCGTACGTGAAGGACGGCGAGATCGTCTACGGCGAGCTCAAGAAGGGCGCCGAGGCGACGGCGGGCAAGGAGCTGCTGGCCCAGTGCACGACCGACTTCGAGCTCCTGGACACGGCCGTGCAGGAGATCGTGTGGCGATTCGCGAACCTCTTCCCGAACTGCCTGCAGATGTCGATCGACTCGGTGCGGGCGAAGAAGAAGTTCTTCTGGGACCAGGCGAAGCTCCCGAATCGCCACTGGTTGGCGGCCAACATGATGGGCGAGGCGTTCCTGGGGTTCCACGCCTTCTCGACGAAGAAACTCACAGGGGCCGACACGATCGACTTCCTGAAGTATCGTCAGCTCACGGCCGAGGG
>JACRBQ010000147.1 GCA_016213135.1 Chloroflexota bacterium
GCGAAGACATTCGCGGCCTCAGCGTGTGGGACGCCGCCGAGAAGGCGGTGGAAGCGGTGTACCGCCTGACGGACGATGTCGAGATTCCGACGCTGCAGGAACTGGGATTCAAAGAAGAAGAAATCCCCATGCTGGCCGACATCGCTTTCAAGGATCCGCAGACCATCGGCAACCCGCGCGACCTGACCCTGAAGAGCTATGTGGAGATTTACGAGAACGCCTTCGCAATGGGCGAGTAAGACGTGATCCGTGATGTGTGATTCGTGAGAGCGCTCTTTCACGAGTCACGCATCGCGTTTTACGGATCGGAGATGGCATCATGTCGTATTCACTGATCCGCAACGGCACCCTCATTGACGGCAACGGGGGCGCGCCTGTGCCCCACGCCGCCGTGCTCATTCAGGACAACCGCATCCGCGCCGCCGGCCCGGCCAACAGCATGGGCTTGCCCAATGCCGAGATGGTCGAGGTGGACGCCGGGGGCGGCTTTATTTTGCCCGGCTTCATCGACACGCACGTGCACCTCATGCTCGAAGGCGTGAACATTGCGCGAGATATGATCACGCCGTTCTCGGTCAAGTTCTACAATTCCATCCAGTACATGCGGCGCACCGTTGAAGCGGGCATCACCAGCGTGCGCGACGCGGGCGGCGCCGATGCCGGGGTGAAGCAGGCGATTGAAACCGGTGTGGTGCTTGGCCCGCGCCTGCAGATCAGCGTCGTTCCGCTCACCATCACCGGCGGGCACGGCGACGGCTGGATGCTGTCGGGCAACGAATTCAATCTCTTCGTCGCCTACCCCGGCAGTCCCGATGGGCGGTGCAACGGCGTCGAGGAAGTGCGGAAGAAAGTGCGCGAAGTGTTGCGCGCCGGAGCGGATGTCGTCAAAGTTCATGCCACCGGCGGCGTGCTCAGCCCGCGCGATCATCCGGAGTTCACGCAATTTTCGGAAGAAGAGTTGAGGGTGATGGTTCAAGAGGCGGCCTTCCGCCGGGGCGTTAAGGTGATGGCTCACGCCCAGGGCGCGGAGGGAGTCAAGAACGCCATCCGCGCGGGCATCTATTCCATCGAACATGGCATCTTTCTCGACGACGAAGCCATCGAACTCATGCTCAAGCACGACACCTTCCTCGTGCCCACGCTGCTTGCGCCGCTGGCCGTGCTGGAGGTGGGCGAGGCCGGCGGCATGCCGGAGTACGCTATTCGCAAAGCGCGCGAGACGATTGAGATTCACAGCGATAGCATTGGCCGCGCCTACAAAGCCGGTGTGAAAATCGCCACGGGCACCGACGCCGGGGTGATGCCGCACGGCGCCAACCTGCGCGAACTGGGGCTGATGTGCAACATCGGCATGACCCCCATGGAAGCCATTGTGGCTACCACCAAGACCGCCGCCGAGTGCCTCGGCTGGCAAGACCGCGTGGGCACGGTGCAAGCGGGCAAGCTGGCCGACCTCGTCATCGTCAAATCGAATCCACTGGCTGATATTCGTTCGCTGGAGAAACCGGATAACATTGTTGTAGTGATGAAAGATGGCAGGATCGTGAAAGACCTGCGATGACCGAACGGCCCGACGTGCTCATCATCGGCGGCGGCGCCATCGGCGTGTGCGCCGCCTACGACCTTGCCGGGCCGGGCTGCCGGGTGACGCTGGTGGAGCAGGGCGGCCTCGCCGCCGGAAGCTCCTACGGCAACGCCGGCCTCATCGTGCCCAGCCACATCATCCCGCTGTCTGCGCCGGGCGCGCTCACCAGCGGCCTCAAGTGGCTGCTCGATCCCGAAAGCCCCTTTTATATCAAACCGCAGGCCGATCTCAAATTTACGTGGTGGCTGTTGCAGTTTGCCGCGCACTGCACCCCCGCGCACGTGCGCCACGCCGTGCCGGTGCTGCATGCCCTGGGCCGGGCTAGCATGGCCCTCTACGAGCAGTGGGCGGCGCTGCCCGGCCTCGACTGCGGCTACCAGCGCCTCGGCTTGCTCACACTGTTCAACAGCCGGCAGGGGCTGCAAGCCGCCATGCCCGACGTGCGCCTGCTGCAAGCCAACGGCATTGAAGCGCAAATGTTGGATGGGGCGCAGATGCGCGAGATGGAACCCAACGTCCTGCCCGGCATTGTGGGTGGCACGTTCTACCCCGGCGACGCTCACTTCACGCCCGACCAGTTTGTGCGCGCACTCGCCGGGCTGGCCGGGCAAAAGGGGGCGCGCCTTCGCACCGGCGTCGAAGTGCTGGGCTTTGAGCGCACGGGCCGCCGGGTGACAGCGGTGAGGACGACGCGAGGCGATTTCACGCCGGATGAGATCGTGCTGGCGGCGGGCGCGTGGTCGCCCGCGTTGGCCCGCGATCTGCAACTCAACCTTCCCATCCAACCGGCCAAAGGCTATAGCGTCACCGTCAAACGCCCGGCAACCGCGCCCCGCATCCCGCTGGCGCTGGGCGAATCGCGCGTGGTCGTCACACCCATGAACGGCCCCGACGGCCCGGTGCTGCGCTTCGCCGGAACGCTGGAACTGGCAGGCTTTGATTTCTCAATCAACCGCCGCCGTGTGGACGCCGTGGCCCGCGCCGCGCGCAGTTACCTGCCGGGCATGGACGATTTAGAGACGGTGGAAATTTGGCGCGGGCTGCGGCCCTGCACTCCCGACGGCCTGCCGATCATCGCCCGGCCGCAATCGCTGGAGAATGTGGTCGTCGCCACCGGGCACGCCATGCTCGGCATGTCGCTTGCGCCCATCACCGGCAAGCTGGTGGGGCAACTGGTGCGCCACGAGCCTCCGGCATTAGACTTGACCCCGTTGCGAATGGAGCGCTTCCTATGACCCATTTTTCCGACTACCGTTCCCACACCGGGGCCAACCCGGAAAAATTTTTCAAGTCAACGCTGTTCACCAGCGCGCGCCTGTTGTTGGGCCTCAACTGCCTCGAGCCGGGCCAAACGCAAAGCATCCACGCCCACGCCGGGCAGGACAAGTTTTACTTTGTGCTGGAAGGCGAGGGCAGTTTTGTGGTGGGCGGCGAAACGCAAGCCGCCGCCGAGGGCATGGCCGTATGGGCGCCCGCCGGAATCGATCACGGCGTCACCAACATAGGCGCGCAGCGGCTGGTGCTGTTGGTGGGCATCGCCCCCGCGCCCGGCCAATCATAGCCATGTCCCTCTCCGTTGATCGCGACTACCTCCTTGGCGCCCTCGCCGATCTCGTCGGCATCAATTCGATCAACCCCTCGCTCACACCGGGGGGCGCGGGTGAGGGCAACATTGCCGAGTACGTGGCCCGTGCCCTCCGTGCGCTGGGACTCGAGGTGGACACTTACGAGCCAGTGCCCGGGCGACCCAGCGTCGTCGGCGCCCTTAAAGGGCAGGGCGGCGGCAAGTCGCTCATGCTCAATGCCCACATGGACACCGTGGGCGTCGATGGGATGCCCGATCCGTTTACGGCGGCCGCCCGCGATGGCAAGGTGTACGGGCGGGGCGCCTATGATATGAAGGGCAGCCTCGCCGCTTGCCTGGCCACGGCCAAAGCAGTGGCCCAATCTGGCGAGAGGCTCAAAGGCAATCTACTCATCGCCGCCGTGGCCGACGAGGAATTTGCCAGCCTGGGCACGGCGGAGGTGATCGCACATCACCGCGTGGACAGTGCCATCGTCACCGAGCCTACCGAGATGGACATCTGCCTCGCTCACAAAGGCTTCGTGTGGCTGGAAGTGGAAACCGTGGGGCGCGCGGCGCACGGCAGCCGATTCAATGAAGGCGTGGATGCCAACATGCGCATGGGCCGCTTTCTCGCCGAACTGGACAAGCTGGAGCAAGGCCTGCGCGCCCGCGCTCCGCACCCGCTGGTTGGCCCGCCCTCGTTGCACGCCGCCACCCTGCACGGTGGCACGGAGTTGAGCATGTACGCCGCCGGTTGCAAGCTGGGCATCGAGCGCCGCACCCTCCCCGGCGAAACCGAAGCGCAGGTGGTGGGCGAAGTGCAAGCCATTGTGGATCGCCTCTCCGCCGCCGACCCGACCTTTAGCGCCACGGTGAAAACGCTGCTGGCCCGCCCCCCGTCCGAAGTGTCCGCCGATGCGCCCATTGTGAAAACCCTGACCCGCGCCGCCACCGATATGCTGGTGAAGCCGCCGGCCTTCACCGGCGTGCCGTTTTGGATGGATGCCGCCCTGCTCTCTGCCGCCGGGGTGGACACGGTGGTGATGGGTCCCGTGGGCGCCGGTGCGCACGCCAAAGAAGAGTGGGTGGACATTGGCTCGCTGATCGAGCTGAGTCACATTCTGGCGCAAACCGCGGTGGAGTATTGCCGATAACAAAGGTCGCCCATTCCTTTACGCCGCCCTGCCTTCGTGGTATCATTGCCGCAGTACCGTCGTATCGCAAACCTCGGCCAGAAACTTTGCCGGGGTTTTGTTTTGTTTCCGGATATTCGCCGGTCGGCCCTCAGCGCCGACGGCTGACCGTTGAAAGTTGAAAGCCATGCTCCAGCCACGTACCAACATCCGCAACATCGCCATCATCGCCCACGTCGATCATGGCAAGACCACCCTCGTGGACGGCCTCCTTCGCCAGGCCCGCACCTTCCGCGACAATCAGCAAGTCGTCGAGCGCGTCATGGATTCCAACGACCTCGAGCGCGAGCGCGGCATGACCATCCTCGCCAAAAACACCGCCGTCGTTTACAACGAGATCAAAATCAACATCATGGACACCCCCGGCCACGCCGACTTTGGCGGCGAGGTGGAGCGGGTGATGGGCATGGTGGACGGCGTGCTGCTGGTGGTGGACGCCGCCGAAGGCCCCATGCCCCAGACCCGGTTCGTCCTCCGCAAGGCGCTGGAGATGGGCCACAAAGCCATCGTCGTCATCAACAAAGTGGATCGCCGGGACGCATCCCCCGCCGACACCCTCAACAAAACCTTCGACCTCTTCATTGAACTGGGCGCGAGCGACGAGCAGGCTAACTTCCCCATCGTTTACACCAACGCCCTCACGCAGGAGGCCGGCCCCACCCCGGCCCTCAGCCCCGACTATCAACCGTTGTACGAAGCCATCATCGAGCACATCCCGCCGCCCAAAGTGGATATGGACTCCCCGCTGCAAATGCTCGTCGCCAACCAGAGCTACGACGACTACAAGGGCATCATCGCCGTGGGGCGCATCTACGCCGGGCGCATCACCCTCGGGCAGAACATCGCCCGCATTGACGTGCACGGCCACGTCACGACGGCCAAAGTGCGCTATCTGTTCGTCTTTCAGGGCTTGCAGCGCATCGAGGTCGAGAGCGCCGAGGCCGGTGAGATCATCGCGCTGGCGGGCATCGACGCCATTGGCATCGGCGACACTATCGCCGACGCCGAGAACCCCGTCTCCCTGCCGCCCATCCGCGTGGAAGCCCCCACCGTGCGCATGACCTTCGCCGTGAACACCTCGCCCTTTGCCGGCCGCGAAGGCACGTGGGGCACCTCGCGCAAACTGCGCGAGCGCCTGTTCGACGAATTGAAAAACAACGTGGCCCTGCGCGTCGAAGAAACCGAGAAGGCCGATACCTTCCTCGTCTCCGGGCGCGGCGAGCTGCACCTCGGCATCCTCATCGAAACCATGCGCCGCGAAGGCTACGAGTTCCAGGTCTCGCGTCCCGAGGTCATTTACCGCAAAGGCGAGGCCGGCGAAACGCTGGAGCCGTTCGAGGAAGTGCACATCGAGGTGGCCGAGTCGCACGTGGGCACGGTGATTGAAATGGTGGGCAACCGCCGCGGGCACATGATCAACATGGTGCGCGGCGACGGCACCACCTATCTCACCTACCTCGTCCCCACCCGTGGCCTGCTCGGCTTCCGCCAGCAATTCCTCACCGCCACCCAGGGCAACGGGGTAATGAACAACCTCTTTCACGATTACCTGCCCCTGGCCGGTTCCATCCCCGAACGGTCGCAAGGCTCGCTCGTGGCCTGGGAGAGCGGCATCGCTACGACCTACGCCATGCGCAACGCCGAAGACCGCGGCTACCTGTTCGTCGATCCCGGCGCCGAAGTTTACGAAGGCATGGTCATCGGCCAGCACCAGCGCCCCGGCGACTTGAACGTGAACATCGCCAAAAAGAAACACCTCACCAACGTGCGGGCCAAGAGCGCCGAAACGCTGGAAACTCTCACCCCGGCGCGCAATATGAGCCTCGACGAGTGCATCGAATACCTGGCCGACGACGAACTGCTCGAGGTCACGCCGCTCAACTTCCGCATTCGCAAGCGCATCCTTTCTTCCGACGAGCGCGGCAAGCAAGCCAAGAAGGAGACGGTGGAATTGGAAGAGCAAGCGGAAACGGCGTAACTCAAAAGCTCCGCACCAAAGTGGCGCGGGGCTTTTTTGATCGGGGCGTTTGACGTTTATTGAAGGAGACTCGTATGCTGCAAAACGGCACGCTGGCCCTCGTGGGCAGCGGCGAATACCTGCCGCCGATGGAGCCGGTGGATCGCTATCTGCTCAGTTATGTGCGCGGCGAGCGGAGCGAGCGGAGCGCGGCCCGCGTGGTCTGCCTGCCCACCGCCGCCGGAACCGAGGGCGAGAAAACCATCCGCTACTGGACCGATCTCGGCAACGAACACTTCACCCGGCTGGGCGTGCCCGTTGAAACCGTGCCTGTCATCGATCGCGCCGGCGCCAACGACGAATCGCTGGCTGCCCGAGTCCGCTCCGCCAACTTCGTGTACCTCTCCGGCGGCAAGCCCGATTACCTGCACAAGACCCTCGCCGATACCCCGGTGTGGGCCGCCATCGTCGGCGTGCTGGCGGCCGGCGGCGTGGTGGCCGGGTGCAGTGCCGGAGCCATGGTCTTCGGCGGGCGCATTCCTAACTTCCCCACCATTTTTCCTTTCCGGCCCGCGTTCAACTTTTTGCCGGGGGCGGTCATCATGCCGCACTACGACGAATTTGGCGACGGCAGCTTCGCCCAAATAATTCGCCTCGCCCTCGGCAACGACACTCTGCTCGGCATCGAGGGCAACACCGCGCTCGTGTGCGCCGACGGCAAGTACATGGCCCTCGGGGCGGGGAGTGTCACCGTGTGGACACCCAAAGCCAAAACGCGCTACACCGACAAGCAGGAAATTAAGTGGCCGTAGCTCGCTGTGATATGATCGCCCCGTGCTGCCCGATCGCCGTTACCTGCGCATCGTCTTCTTCTTTGGCCGCGTCGTCCTCGGCGTCATCTTTTGGGACCTCCTCCTCCGCCGTGTGGGGCTGCGCGCGCTAGCCAACCGCACCTCCCGCGCCCGCCATACCGCCGCCGCGCGGCGTTTCCGCGCCCTAGCCGTCCACCTCGGCGGCGTGCTCATCAAAGTGGGCCAATTCCTCTCGGCCCGCGTCGACGTTCTTCCCGAATACATCACCGATGAACTGAGCGGCTTGCAGGATGAAGTGCCCCCGGAAGACTTCGCCGGCATCCGCGCGCTGGCCGAAGCCGAACTGGGCGCGCCCCTCGCGCAGCGTTTTGCCCTCTTCGACCACACGCCACTGGCCGCCGCCTCGCTGGGGCAAGCCCACCGGGCCACGCTGCCCACCGGCGAGTCGGTCGTCGTCAAAATCCAGCGCCCCGGCATCGAGCGCATCGTCGAAGTCGATCTGGCCGCGCTGCGCACCGTGGCGAGCTGGCTCAAACGCTATCCGCCCATCAGCCGCCGCGCCGACGTGGAGGCCCTGTTGCGCGAGTTCAGCGCCACCCTGCGCGAAGAACTGGATTACGTGCGCGAGGCCGCCAACGCCGTGCGCTTCGGCGAAATGTTCGCCGCCGACCGCGGCGTGCGCATCCCCAAAGTCCACCCGGAGTTTAGCACTCGCCGCGTGCTCACGCTGGAAAACGTCGGTTTCGTAAAAATCACCGATTACGCGGGCATCACCACCGCCGGGGTCAGCCGCGCCGACGTGGCCGACCGGCTCTTCACCACCTATCTCTACCAAATCTTTGTCGTGGGCTTCTTTCACGCCGACCCGCACCCCGGCAATCTGTTCGTGGAACCGGCGGGCGAAGGCCACGGCTGGCGGCTGGTGTTTGTGGACTTCGGCATGGTGGGGCAGATCACCCCCGCCATCCGCGCCGCCTTGCGCGACGCCGCCGTAGGTATTGGCACCCGCGACCCCGCCCGGCTCGTCCACTCGTTTATGGCCGTAGACGCCATCTTGCCGGGGGCCGACGTGGAGCGCATCATCGAGGCCGAAACGGCAGTGTTCGACCGCTTCTGGGGCAAGAGCATGGGCGAACTGCGCCAGACCGACCCGCGCGAGATGCGCCAGTTCATGCGGCAGTTCCGCGACTTGATGTACGAGATGCCCTTTCAAATTCCTGAAAACCTGATCTACCTCGGGCGCACCGTGGCCATCCTCTCGGGCATGTGCACCGGCCTCAACCCCGACTTCAACCTGTTCGTCAACATCACCCCCTTTGCCGAGCAACTGCTGCGCGAGGAAACCGGCGGCGAGGGTCTTGAGTATTGGATCAATGAATTGACGGAGTGGGGCCGCAAACTGGTGGCTCTGCCCGCGCGGCTGGACACTGCGCTGGCCCGCGTGGAGCGCGGCGAACTCACGGTGATCAGCCGCCCGTCGCCGGAGCAACTGCGGCAAACGGCGCTGCTCACCGCCGCGCTCAACCGGCTGGCCGGGGGCGTGGTGGCTGCCGCGCTGCTCGCGGCCGGAACCGCGCTGTATGTGAGCGGCCAGCCGTCGCTCGGCGTGGGAGGCTGGGCGCTGGCCGCGCTGGCCCTGCTGTGGGCGGTGGCGCGGGGTTAAAACAAAACGGGGCCTGCCGGTGGGCAAGCCCCGTTCGCCGTGTGCGCGTTATTTCGCTTCGGGAGTTTCCATCCGCTTCAGCGCCGCCTCGATCACGCTGCGCGCGGCCAGCAGCATTTCGCGGCGGGCGGCGCGGCGGTGTTCCACGAAACCGGGCGGGAACATCCCCTCCACGCTCTTCCGCATTTCCTCACCTGCGGCTTTCAAATGCTCCCGCGCCTCATCGGGCATAAACCCGCGCCCGTGGCGGTGTTCAGTGTGTTCTTCGGCCATAGGTCACCTCCGTATCCCTTCGACCACAAGTATAGCACTATTGGTCAAGAGGCGGCGAAACCCTAGACTCTGCTCCCTCGCTATGGTACAATCTCGCTCCGCCGCTCGTGAAAAGGGCGGCGGAATTTTGTCTATTGAAAGCACAGGTGTCCACACATGGCTGATCTCATCAAAGCCGTCGAAAGCAAAGTCAACGCCAACATCCCGGAAATGGCTGCCGGGGATTCGGTGAGCGTGCACGTCCGCATCAAAGAAGGCGAAAAAGAGCGCATCCAGGAATTCAAAGGCACCGTCATCCGGATGCGCAAAGGCGGCAATGCCGCCAACTTCACCGTGCGCCGCACCGCCTCCCACGGCATCGGCGTCGAGCGCACTTTCCCGCTGCGCTCGCCGCGCATCGAAAAGGTTGAAGTGCTGCGCCATGCCGCCGTGCGCCGCGCCCAGCTTTACTACCTGCGCGGCCTCACCGGCAAAAAGGCCCGCCTGCGCGAAAAGCGCGAAGCGCGCGGAGTCTAGTTCCCGGTCGGTTGCCCCAACACCCAAGGCAGAAGCTGAAGCCCGGCTCTCTGCCTTTTCTTTTCCCCGGCCCTGTCTCTCCTCCCATGTCCCGCCCGCTTATCGGCATCACCACCCACCGCCGCGATTCCGACGAAGGCAAAAAGGATGTGTTCGGCCTCATGGCCGCCTATGTGGACTCGGTGCGCAATAACGGCGGCTTGCCGGTGCTGGTGCCGCTGGGCTCCAGCGAGCCGGAACTGCGCGACCTGTTTGAGCGGCTGGACGGAGTGATGATCGGGCGGGCGGCCATTGGCAACCCGTGGATATTCGCCCGGCGCGAGCGACGCGACGTGCCCTTTGGCGAAGTGGCCGACATGATCCGCCGGCATCTATCGCTATCGTTGGAGTTCTACGGATTGGCCGAGGGATTCTCGCTCTTCCGCCGCCATGCACACAAATATATCTTTGCCATCCCCATGGCTGATTCTCTTCGCAACGCCCTGGCGAATGCCCGGTCGCCGGAAGTTGTTTTGAGAACGATTGAGAAGTATGAAGCGGGAATGGCAATAACCGCGTAGAATAGCAGTAATGAAAACTCGCAGTGTTGCCTCCCAAATAGCATTACCTCTCGTTGAAGTAAATCCATCGCCAACGTATGAGGCTAGAATCCGAGAGGCTTACGCCAATGACGGCGCGACATCGTGCGAGGCGCGCATAGCACTTGAATTTAAGTGTGCGCGGCTGCTTTTGCCCACAGATGAGTTCAACCGCAAACTGGTCAGTTATCAGGCTAACAAAGAAGCTCGCCTTCACAACTGGCTGAAATACAAAGAAGGTTTCTCGGCCCAACTTGTCGGAAACTTGCTGGGCAAGTTTGGTGTTGGCCCTGGGCAAAAAATTCTAGAACCCTTCGCCGGGTCGGCAACCACACTGCTGGTGGCCAAGGAACTTGGCATAGACGCCGTAGGGGTTGAAATTCTGCCGGTCTGCCATTTGGCATGGGAAGCAAAATCGAAGTATCGAGAGTACGATGTGGCCGAACTGTGCGGCGTGCTCAAATGGGTGGAAGAAACGACACCCGGTCAATCCAGCACTCCATTTCCCCACATCGCAATTACCGAGTCTGCTTTTTCACCAGAGCAGGAAGCAAGACTCATGTGGTACAGAGAGCAGTTTGATGCATTGGGTTTGAGCAATCCAACTCGTTCACTGCTTCAACTGGTTTTGATATCTATCTTGGAAGACATTAGTTACACACGAAAAGACGGCCAATACTTGCGTTGGGACTCGCGCGCCACAAAAGCCCAGGGTAGAGATGCGCGGAGAGTGGCGCAGAGCAAGCAACCGTTCAAAGCCTTTGACAAGGGAAAAATTTTCGAAGTAAAGGAAGCTTTGATTACGGCCCTCAATCAAGTTATTCGCGACATCGAAGCAATGCTGTTGAACGGCAAATTGCCCGGTCACCAGGAATTGATTGAAGGTACGGTTTTGGAAACACTGCCGAAGATGGAGGGCGAACAGTTCGATGCCGTAATCACCTCGCCTCCGTATTGCAACCGCTACGACTACACGCGGACGTACGCGCTAGAGTTGGCCTTTCTGGGCGCGGGCGAAGAAGAAGTGCGGCATCTCCGGCAGGAGTTGCTTAGTTGCACTGTCGAGAACCGCTCCAAACTGGCGCGGCTGGAAGCGTATTACTCCTCCATAGGTCGAGCAACAGACTTTCAGAAGGTTGTCGGCGCAGTGAATAACAACCATGCGTTGCAGGAGGTTTTCATAGCCATACGAACACGGGGCGCACGGGGCGATCTTAATAACAAGGGCGTCATTCGCATGGTTGAGGGCTATTTTACCGAGTTGGCCTTTGTCATTTTTGAGTTGCATCGCGTATGCCGCGCCGGCGCGCGCGTGGCAATCGTCAACGACAACGTTCGATATGGTGGTGAAATCATCCCCGTAGATTTGCTAATGACCGAGCTCGCCGCTGACTTCGGCTTTTCCCCCGAAACAGTGTATGTGTTGCCCCAACGTAAAGGCAATAGCAGTCAGCAAATGGGCAAGTACGGGCGGGAGGCAAACCGCAAGAGCATTACCGTTTGGCTGAAGAGTTGATCGTCAGATTGGAATGGATATGCCTCGCCGCGTTCGTGATAACACCCCCGGTTTGTTTGGCGAAGAGCCACTGCCGGATTTCGCAAGCCAGCCCGACGAGATAACCCGCGCCGTGCAAAAGAATTCGGCGCAACGCGGGCATTTCATGTGATTGACATTGGCACGGGTGGGCTTCGACAACATGCTGGAGCAAATCGCAAGCATCGCTACTGGCGAAGATTTAGAGGTATGGAAAGAAGCCGCCTCTCAATTCGGAATCGACCCGGCTGCACTCGACATTCTTGATAGAGTCGGGATCCGCTACCCCTTCTATTTCTGCAAACCGTCGTTTCTGATCGACAACCCACTGTTAATAGCTTACTACCGCAACATTGCGATGGTTTCGGCCAAAGTCATGAGAGGGATTGGGCTGGACACGACCCCCCATGAGATTGGGGTATCTCCATTGCCCCCAGACAAGGCAGAAAGACTTTCCGCCTTTTTCAATAGCACAGTAAACGCGCTGCTGCTTGCCAATTCTTCTCTGGTGACTGCTACGAGACATATTGAAACAGTTTTGACCAATATCGGTGCAAGCATCGACGGATCATGGAGAAATGAAGTTGGGAGACTTGCATATGCCGAAGTAATAGGTGGTTTGTTACGATATTTATATAGAAAAGACCTGCTAAGTTCTGTAAGCTATGATTTGAAAGGCCCTATTATTGAAGACGATAATGATGATGGTGGTACTGTTACTTCAAAAGATAATCAACTCACATCAAGCGAAGACTTCCTCGAATATTTACAAGATGCCGAATCAAACCGCATTGTCTACAAGGAGATTGAGTTAAGAAACGGCTATCAGCTCCTTCTCAACCGACAAGTTGTTTGGAGAGATAAAGACGAAAAGGCTTACAAGATTGGCCCGGATCTTTCATCTGTGTCAGGAGAAGGCACCTTTGTTTGGGGAGGCGAGCTCAAAGGAGGTGCGGACCCCGCCGGCTCCGACGAACACTGGAAAACGGCCAAGAGCGCATTTGATCGGATTCTTGATGCTGCGACCGAGACTGGCAGACCAAAGCCAAAGTTGTCGTTTATCGCCACAATTCTGGTGGATCGGGTGGCTCGTGAGGCCGCTCTCTGGATTCAGCAGGGCAAACTCACATCCGTTTACAACCTAACTCAGATAGCTGAAATCGAAGACAGGCAAGAGCTATTCCTGAGCGATCTGGCAAGATTTCTCGGGTGTGAGTAGTTTGGCAGATACTCGCCTCTCCCTCTTCGCCGTTTCCCCTCCCGGCCTCGAACACCTCACCCGCGCCGAGCTGTTTGCCCTCGGCATCAACCAGCCGCGCGCTGTGCCGGGCGGCGTGGAGTTCGAGGGCTTCCTTTCGCACCTCTACCGCGTCAACCTGTGCAGCCGCACGGCCAGCCGTGTGCTGGTGCGCGCGGGCGAGTTTTACGCCGCCGCCTTCGAGGAACTGCATCGCAAAGCATCCGCCCTGCCGTGGGAAAAATTTCTGCGCCCCGGCGCGCCCGTCACCGTCCGCGCCACCTGCCACAAATCCAAACTCTATCACTCCGACGGCGTGGCCGAGCGAGTCGCCGATGCGATGCACGACCGCTTGGGGCCAGGAACAGGGATTGAACCGCAACCCTCTAAAGAGGGCAGGCGACACAAAGATCGCAAAGAAGAAATAAATACAAACTTAGCGTCCTTCGCGCCGCCTGCCCCCTTGTGGGGGTCGCGGTTAGAAAATGCCAGCCCAACAGGGATCGTCGTCCGCCTCGATCACGACCTCTGCACCCTCAGCCTCGACAGCTCCGGCGAGCATTTGCACAAGCGCGGTTATCGCCTCGCCACGGCCAAGGCCCCGTTGCGCGAAACCATTGCCGCGGCGCTGCTGCTCCACGCCGCCTACGATCCGGCGCGCCCGCTGCTCGACCCGTTTTGCGGCGCGGGCACGTTCGCCATCGAGGCGGCGCTCATGGCGCGCAACATTGCGCCCGGTTTGCACCGGCGCTTTGCTTTCATTGATTGGGTGAATTTTGATACTCAGGAATGGGGCGAGCAACTGAAGAGGGCGCGGGCGGGCGCCAACGATTCCGCCCCGGCCATCTTCGCCTCCGACCGGGATGAGGGCGCGGTGGCCGCGGCCACCGCCAACGCCGCCCGGGCCGGCGTGGCGGCAAACATCCAGTGGCGCGTTTGCCCGCTTTCGGCCATCGAGCCGCCGCCCGGTCCCGGCCTGCTCATCGGCAACCTGCCCTACGGCAAGCGCGTGGGCGACTCGCCGCGCAACCTGTACGCGCAGTTCGGCAAAATCGTGCGGGCTAAATTTTCAAATTGGCGGGTGGGAATACTCGCGGGGAATATGTCGCTGGCACAAGCGACGGGGCTTGATTTTGAATCGCCGTTGATTCTCGAGAATGGCGGATTGAAAGTGCCGTTTGTGCAGACTCCGCAGACCTAACCCCTCCCGTCGCTGCGCGACACCCTCCCCTTCCCAATCGGGAAGGGGAGGGTCGGGGTGGGGTTAGGTTACTCCGCTGCCTGCGCTTCTTTGATCGCCCGCGGCACGTTCACCGTCAGCAAAATTGCCAACCCGACGATGAACAACACAATCAACGACAAAATACCCAAACGCAAACTTCGGAAAATATCGTTCACCCGCGCAAAGATGAACGGCCCGATCCACGACGTGCCGCGCTCGCTCACCTCGTAAAACGAAAAGAACTCCGCCTCGCGCCCCTTCGGGATCATCTGCGAGAACAGGCTGCGGCTCAAGGCCTGGCTGCCGCCGAGAATAATGGCCACCACAAACGCCAGAAGCCAAAACTCCAGTTCGCGCTGTTCGATTTTCAACCCGCCGACAATCGCCATGCTTTTCATTCCGGCGAAAGCGTAGACCACCACCGCGCTCCAAATGATCAAACTGGAGATCAACGCTTGCAGCGCCCCTATCTTTCCGGCTAGCCAACCGTAAAAGTACGCCCCGAAGAACGCCACCGCTTGAATCATCAAAATTACCAGGATGCGGCTGGTGGACGACATCCCCAGTTCCTCCGCGGCGAATACTGCCGAAATCACAATCACCGTCTGGATGCCGTCGTTGAAAAACAGATACGCGATCAGGTACCGCACTGTTTGGGGAAATTTATTGATTTCGCGGAACGTGCTGCCGAGTTGCTTGAAGCCGACGGTCAAATACGATTCGCCCGGCGGCAGTTGCCGCGCCGCATGACGCGGCCTCAGCGTGCTAAACGTGATCTGCGAAAAACCCAGCCACCACAGCCCCGCCGACGCGATGCAGATGCGCGCCGCCAGCGCGCCGTCTTTCATTACGGTGAACAGCACGAGGTTCAACAGCAACAACAAGCCGCCGCCGGCGTACCCCAGCGCAAACCCGGCCGACGATACGCTATCGCGCCGCTCTTCGCTGGCAATGTCCGGCAGATAAGCGTTGTAAAACACGATGCTGGCGCCGAACGATAGATTGGCAAGAATGAACAGCAAGCCGCCGAGCAGATACGTTTCTTTGACCAGAAAGAACAACAGAATCGTCGCCGCCGATCCGAGCAGGGCGAACAACATCAACATGCGTTTTCGCAAGTGCGAAAAATCGGCGATGGCCCCCAGCACAGGCAGTATGAACACTTGCAACAGCACCGATATGGATACGCAATAGGTGAACAACGAATTGTATTGAATTGAAAAGCCGAGCAAGTTGAGATAGCCGTTGGCGTCGGCGGCGGTCTTCGCCAGGCTCGTCAGGTACGGGCCCATGAAGACGGTGATGACCGTGGTGCTAAAGGCCGAGTTGGCCCAGTCGTACATTGTCCAGCCGAAAATTTCGCGCTTGTCGTTGATGGGGGGATGCATTGCGGCAGTTGCCATTGGGGCCTCCGGGTTTAGAATGCGGCGTACTATAGTTCAAAGTCCGCAAAAAGCAAAACGGGTTTCGGGCCGCCACGGCCCTGCCATGCTTTCTTCCTCCGGGTTTAATGACATTCATCGCTTGACAACCCCCACCCCAGCGGCTACTATCCGCCGTATGCCCGTGGTCGTCGATGCGCACGAAGATATTGCCTGGAACGCCCTGGCCTTTGGCCGCGACGTGACCCGCTCGGCTGCGGTCACGCGCCAAACGGAGCAGGGCACGCACACCCCCCACCGCAACGGCTCCACGCTCCTCGGCCTCGACGACTACCTGCGCGGCGGCGTGGCCGTGATCTTCGCCACACTGTTTGCCGCGCCCTTCCACCGCCGCGTGGGCGACTGGGATACGCTGGCCTATAAAAATCGCGCCGAGGCCCACAAGCTCTATTCATCGCAATTGGATTATTACCACCGCCTGGCCGATCGTTGTCGCCAGTTCGCGCTGATTTCCTGCCGGGGCGACCTCGACGCGGTGCTGGCCTCGTGGCAGCCGGACGCCGACCCCGCCGCCCGCCGGGTGGGCCTCGTGCCACTGATGGAAGGGGCCGACGGCATCCGCGAGCCGGAAGAGGCTGAGATGTGGATGGGGCGCGGGGTGCGCATCATCGGCCTGACGTGGGGGGCCACCCGTTACGGCGGCGGCACAGCCGAGCCGGGGCCGCTCACCGACGACGGTCGCCGGTTGCTCGATGTGATGTCGGGTTTGAATCTCACCCTCGATCTCTCTCATGCTTCCGAGGAAACCTTCTTCGAGGCCGTCGATCGTTTCGAGGGCGCGGTGATTGTCTCGCACGCCAACCCCCGCGCGCTGCTCAGCCCCGAACCGCGCCACCCGGAGCGCCACCTCAGCGACGACATGATCCGCCGCCTGGCCGAGCGCGGCGGCGTGGTGGGCCTGGTGCCGCTCAACCGCTTCATCAAATCGGGCTGGCGGCCCGCCGACGGCCGGCACACGGTGACGCTGGAGCATGTGGCCGCCATGATCGATTACGTGTGCCAGCTCACCGGCAGCGCCGACCACGTGGGCATCGGTTCCGACTTCGACGGCACCTTTGGCCGCGAAAGCACGCCCGCGGAAATCGACACCGTGGCCGATCTGGCTCTGGTGGGCGATGTGCTCAAGCGGCGCGGCTATACCGAGTCGCAGGTGGCCGGGGTGCTGGCCGACAACTGGCTGCGCGTGCTGCGCCGAGGCTTGCCGGCATGAACCCGCCGCCCGAAGCCGGCCGCCTGGCTCGCCTCAGCATTGCGCTGATTGTCGCCGGTTTTTTTGCATTCGTCATCGGCATCTTCCCCGAGCTGGTGCGGCTCAACTTCACCCCCGGCTTTGGCCTCATTCAAATCGCCACTTTCTTGTTTGGCATCGGGCTGATGACGTGGGGCGCATATCTGTATGCGTATGTGACCCGCAACCGCGCTCAAACGCGCCGCCTGCGGCACGACGTTGGCCTGCGCCTCATTGCCAGCGGCTACGTGCTGTGCTGCGTTTCGGCCATGGCCGACCTGCTGGGCATCGGCAGTCACAACTATCCGTCGAGCGCCCCGTTCCTGGGCTTGTGGCAAAGCGGCGGCGTGCTGGCCGGTGTGCTCGTCATTATGTTGGGGTTATTCTTGTATGCGATGCGGGTGGATGAATGACCGCGCGCCGCGCGGAATGCCGCTCGCTCCTCACCAGAAGGGAGAACTGTTGCCATGAAAATCTCAACCGTCCTTGCCACCAAAGGCGCCACCGTGTTCACCGTTCGCGCCGACGCGACGCTCAGCCGGGCCGTGACCCTGCTGGTTGAGCACAACATCGGCGCGCTGGTAGTGATGAACGAGCAGGCCAGGCTCACGGGCATCATCTCCGAGCGCGATGTGGTGCGCGCGCTGGCTGGCGGCGAAAACGCCCTGGCCCAGCGCGTGGGCGACGTAATGACCGCCGCCGTGATTGTCGCCTCGCCGCAAGACGACCTCCGCTCCGTGATGAACACCATGACCCAAAAGCGCATCCGCCATTTGCCCGTGCTGGAGCAGGACCAACTGGTGGGCATCGTATCCATTGGCGACATGGTCAAAGCCCAACTCGACGAGTATGAAGGCACAATTGACACCCTCCAAACTCAACTTACAAAAGGTTAATCGCCATGCCCCAGCTCGGTACTGAATCCAACCCCCTCCGGGTAGCCGTCATCGGCTCCGGCCCGGCGGCGTTCTATGCCGTCGAGCATTTCTTCAAGCAGAAAGGCATGGTCGCTCAGGTGGACATGTTCGACCGCCTGCCCACGCCCTACGGCCTGGTGCGCGGCGGCGTTGCGCCCGACCACCAAAAAATCAAATCGGTCACCAAAGTGTTCGAGCAGACCGCCTCCAACCCCTGTTTCCGCTTTTACGGCAACGTGGAAATCGGCAAAGACGTGTCGGTGGAAGAACTCAAAGATGGCTATCACCAGATTCTTTTCTCCACCGGCGCGCAGACCGACCGCCGCATGGGCATCCCCGGCGAAGACTTGCCGGGCAGCCACCCGGCCACCGAGTTCGTGGCCTGGTACAACGGCCACCCCGATTACCGCGACAAGCAGTTTGATCTGTCACAGGAGCGGGTGGCCGTGGTCGGCGTGGGCAACGTGGCTATCGACGTGGCCCGTATCCTGTGCCTCACCCCCGCCGAACTGGCCGCCACCGACATTGCCGATTACGCGCTGGAGGCCCTCAGTCATAGCCAGGTCAAAGAAGTGTATCTGCTGGGACGGCGCGGCCCGGTGCAGGCGGCCTTCACCAACCCCGAAATCAAAGAAGTCGGTGAAATGGAAGACGCCGATGTGCTGACCCTGCCCGACGAAGTGAAGCTGGACGACCTGAGTCGCGCCGAGTTGGAAGTCGGCAAAGACCGCGCCACGCAGAAGAAAGTTGATATTTTGCAGAGCTACGCCGCGCGCCCGCCCTCCGGCAAGAGCCGCAAGCTCATCATCCGCTTTTTGGTTTCGCCGGTGGAATTGGTCGGCGATGCCGCCGGGAAAATCACCAACATGCGGCTGGTGAAGAACGAACTCTACGCCACCGAAACCGGCACGCTGAGCGCGCGGCCCACCGGCCAATACGAAGACCTGCCGGTGGGGATGGTGTTCCGCTCCGTGGGCTATCGCGGCGTGCCGGTGCCCGGTGTGCCCTTCAACGATCGCTGGGGAGTGATCCTCAACCAAAAGGGCCGCGTGGTGGATGCCGGCGGCCAACCCGTCACCGGCCTCTACGCCTCCGGCTGGATCAAACGCGGCCCCAGCGGGGTGATTGGCACCAACAAGCCGGACTCGGTGGAAACTGTGGTGTGCATGTTGGAAGATGTGGCCGCCGGGGCCACGTTGCAGCCCGCCCACCCCGACGCCGCCGCCATGGAGGCGATGGTGCGCGAGCGCCAGCCCGACGCCGTTTCCTTTGCCGATTGGCTGAAACTGGACGCGCTCGAAACCGCCAATGGCAAGGCCCTCAACCGGCCGCGAGTCAAATTCACCTCCGTGGCCGAGATGCTCGCCGCCCTCGGGCGATAACTACCCTCCGTAGAGACGTGCTGGGGGCGCGTCTCTGCGGGGTTTTCAAAGTCCATTGACCAAAGGCCGTGCCTGCGCCCGTGGGAGCTGTGCACGTGGGAGCGGGTTGCACCCGCGAATTGCATGGAATTGCGGCACGCCCGCTCGCGGCTTCAAGCCGCTCCTACTACAAGCCGCTTCTACTACAAGCCGCTTTACCATTTCATGGCGTGTCGCCGACTTTGGAAAAGCCCGGCGCATCTCTGTAATTTGGTTTCCCCAACGCGCATTTGTTTGCTAGAATCCTGCCGTGCCACTTTGACTTGGGGAAACCCTATGCCGCCCATCACCCAACCTCAAGACATCGAATCCGAATAGCCTTCAGCCTTCAGCGATCGGCGGTCAGCCCTCTGACCTCCGACCTCTGACTTCTGACTTCTGTCTCCCTTGTTTGAAATCCTCTTCCTCGGCACCTCCGCTTCCGCGCCCTCGGTGCATCGCGGCCTCTCGTCGCAAGTGATCATGCACAACGAGCACCGCTTCCTCGTGGATTGCGGCGAAGGCACGCAGCGCCAGATTTTGCAAAGCGGCGTGGGCTTCAAGCGCCTCAACCGCATCCTCATCACCCACGGGCATCTCGATCACATCCTCGGGCTGGCGGGCCTGCTCTCCACCTTCACCCGCTGGGAAGCCATCGACTACCTCCAACTCTACGCCGGGCGCAGCGCGCTCGAACGCATCCGCGATCTGCTCTACGGCGTGGTGCTGCGCGGCGCGGCCCCGCCCATGCCCATCGAGCTTGTCGAAATCAAGCCCGGCGTTTTGTTGCAGGAAGACGACTTCACCCTCTCGGCCATTCCCGTGCAGCACCGGGGGCCGGATTGTTTTGGTTTCGCGTTTGAGGAAAAGTCGCACCGGCCGTTTTTGAATGACCGGGCCACGGCGCTGGGTGTGCCGTTCGGGCCGGAACGGAAAACACTGGTGGCGGGTCGGCCCGTGTCCCTGCC
>JACRBQ010000143.1 GCA_016213135.1 Chloroflexota bacterium
CGCCGGGTCAGGACGAGGAAGGTGTCGAAGTCCGGCGTCTCGTAAAGAGCGTCGGGTATTTCCCGTCCGAAGCGGTCGCGCTCGCCCGGCGTGGGCCGCCAGCCGGCGGCGTCAACGCTCGACACCACGCGGTGCACCTGATATGGAGCGAGGAAGCCGTCCTCGATTCCCTGCTTCAGGCTGTAGGTGTAAATCGGATTCCCGAAGTAAGCGTAGGTGTGCGTATTTCGGCCATGACCGCCACCCATTTCGGACCATGCTCCGCCACCGTCTCGGACCATGTCCCGCCACCGTATCGGGCATAACCCCGCCAGCGGCATAGCGTAGCGACGCTGAGCTGGCGGTATCCTACCTTTTCCTCAGCTCTTCCTCGGTTTTCGGATCGACTCGCCGCGAAGCTCGAACTTGTAGGCATTGTGCATCAGCCGGTCGCAGATCGCGTCGGCCAGCGTCGGATCGCCGATGGCCTCGTGCCATTCCTTGAGCGGGCACTGGCTCGTGATGACCGTCGCCGTCGAGCCGTAGCGGTCCTCGATGATCTCCAAGAAGTCCTTGCGCTCCGCCGCGGCCAAGGGCGTGATCAGGAAGTCGTCGATGATGAGGACCTGAACTTTTCCCAGCCGCGTCAGCGCCTTCAGGTGCGAGCCGTCGCCGCGCGCCTGGTGAAGCGACTCGAACAACCGCGGCGCCCGCGCGTACAGCACGGGGTGCCCGGCTCGGGCGGCGAGATTTCCCAAGGCGCAGGCGATGTAGCTCTTGCCCACGCCCGTCGGCCCCGCGATCAGCACGTTGCGTCCCGCCGAGATCCACTCGCCGTTGGCCAGCTCCATCATCGCCTGCCTGACCAGCCCCCGCGGGTGGCGGTAGTCGATGTCCTCGACGGCGGCCTGCTGCTTGAGCTTGGCGTTCTTGAGCAGGCGCGCAAGCCTGCGATTGTCGCGGTGCATTTTCTCGTCTTGCGCCAGCAACGCCGCGAACTCCGAATGCGACAACTCCGCCTGCTTGGGGTCGGCCAGCCTCTGCGGCAAGGACTGCGCCATCCCAAACAGCTTCATGGCGTTGAGCACGGCGACCGTCTGTTCGTTGAGCATTTGTTCTCCTTGGTTCAGTGGTAGTATTGCCCGCCGCGGATGTTCCCGTGGAAAGGCAAAGCGGTCTGCGCCGACTCACCGGCTTTCGTCTGCCGATCAAGACCTCGAAGCAAAATCGAACGCATCGACGTATAGGTGCAGGTGTTGTATTCAATGGCCCGCATGGCGGCGGCCTCCACGCGCGCGGCGCCGTAATGCCCGAGCAGGTGGCGCAGTATCCCGAGGCAGGATTTATATCCCTGCTCCGGGTGATCGCGGCTTGAGATGATCTTCTCGACGACAAGCGCGGTCCCGGGCCCCGTCTTGCCCGCCCACTCGATCATGCGCGCGGGCGTCCACTCCAAATGCGTCTGGTGCGCTGGCGGCATGTGCTCCTTGAGCGTCGTGTACCCGTGGGCGACGAAGGATCTCGCGTGGCACGCCACGCGCTCGTGCTTGTAGAACACCTCGACCATCGTCGCCGTCAGGCGCGCTTCCACCTTCTCGCGCAGCAGGCGAAACGGGACCGAGTAATTGTGGCGGTCGAGCTCGACGTGGTAGTTGAGATTCACCCGCGCCGCTTTCCACTCGGCGTATTCGTAGGGCCTCTCCGGCAGCGCCTTCGCGTTGGGCCGGTCGAGCGTCTCGAAAATCTCCCGGCGCGATTTCTTGACCTTGCGCAGCGCCCGCGTGTTGAGCCTCTCCAGAAGCACGGCGATCGCCGCGTTGAGCTCGGCGACGCTGAAGAACACGCGGTGGCGCAGGACGGCCATGATCCACCGCTGCACCACCAGCACGCCGGCCTCGACCTTGGCTTTGTCCCGCGGCTTGTACGGCCGCGCCGGCACCACCGCGCAGCCGTAGTGCGCCGCCAATTCTTCGTAGCTTCGATTGACCTCCGGCTCGTAGAGGCTCGCCTTCACGACGCCGCTCTTGAGATTGTCGGGAACCAGCAGGCTCGGCGCGCAACCGAAATATTCCAGGGCCCGCACGTGCGATGAGGTCCAGTGCGGCAGGCTCTGCGTGAGGCTCGCCTCGGCGAACGTGTAGTTCGACGCGCCCCAGACCGCCACGAACATCTGCGTGGCGACGACCTCGCCCGTTTCCTGGTCGACGATGGTGGGGCCGCCGCAATAATCGACGAACACCTTCTCGCCGGCGCGGTGCTCCTGGCGCATGCAGTAGTCGAGCTTGCCGCGCCAGCGCCGGTAGTATTCGCAGAACTGCGTGTACTGGTAGCCCTCCGGGTGCTGCTCCTTGTACTCGAACCACAACTGCATCAGCGTGAGGCTGGCCTTCTTCTTGTAGGACCGCAGCTCCTCGTAGATGTGTCGGCAATCCGGCAGGGCGCGCTGCGACTCCGCAGGCTTCTGGGCCGCCTTCGGGAACATCCGCCCCTCAAGCTCGCCATCGGTCAGCGCTTCTGGAAAGGGCCAGACCAGGCCGGCCTTCTCCGCACGCTTGAGATACATCCCGACCGTGTCCCGGTCGACGCCGCACGCGGCGGCGATCTTGCGGTTGCTCAGACGGCAGACGTGCTTCAGGCGAAAAACTTCTCGGACGCGATGCATGGGCAACCTCTCTTGTGCCATTGGGACCTCCTGGTCGGATGGTCCTATGACAGCTTGTTGCCCAGCGTCGCTACGAGAGGCGGGAAGCCTCTATTTTCTCGGCATTTGTCCTACCCCAAAAAGTGGCGGACATTGGTCCGAGACGCTGGCGGGGTTTGCTCCGAGACGGTGGCGGTCATGCTCCGAAAAACGCACTTGACGGCATTCTGGCCGGTATGAGCAAGCACATCCGGAGCGTCCATCCTCGCGTCTCGAATCCCGTCAATCCCCAAGAAGACTTCGCCGACAGATGGGGCACCGCGGAAGGCAGGGCGCTGCAGCTGGAGCAGAACTTCCACAACTGGCTGACGCAGGCTCGCGCCGATTTCGGTCACGTCGCGAAGCCCAAGGATCGGGGATTCTTCGAAGAACAGGCTCAGCAGAAGTTCGGGGCCCGCATC
>JACRBQ010000144.1 GCA_016213135.1 Chloroflexota bacterium
CGTCGCGTGCGTCGCGGGCCACGACCTACTGAATGCATGACCAGCTCGCACAAGGAAAGCACCTTCAACAACCGCCGTTACGAATGGAACGACAAAGTGCGATATGGAGCTGATGGACCTACATCCCCGTGAACGGATACGCACCAGACATCGCCGTACACGCGGAGCGCACAGACCGACTGCCAGGAGGGTGCCACGTCGACCACATTCGACAAGTTCTGCAAGAGAACAGGCGTCGGACACTCCGTTCCACACGCTCCTCCGTCGCCAATCTGTCCAGCGCTGTTTGCTCCCCAACATCGCACGCTCCCACTCGAGATTGCGCAGCCGTTATACCAATCCATCGCGATTGCGCTGACATTCGTCAAACCGATCGGCTCCACAGGTACCAAGCTATCGGTCGTCGTGCCATCCCCGAGGCGTCCGTCGATGTTTATGCCCCAGCACCGAACCGTGCCGTCCGCGCGAAGGGCGCATGTGGCACGTGCTCCGGCGGCGATTGCGGCAATGTCCGTCAGTCCGACGACCTGTACTGCACTTACAGGCGGCGCAGAGGCTACTCCGGTCCCAAGCTCGCCCGCGGCATTCGGGCCCCAACAGAATGCAAGGCCGGAAGCTCGAACCGCACACGTGTGCTTGTGTGTCGAGGCGAGCTGGACAGCGCCGGTGAAGGACAGCACAGGCGTGCTCCGATCGGTCGTCGTGCCGTCGGCTAGCTGTCGATCTTGGTTTTCGCCCCAGCAGTACACATTGCCATTCTCGAGAAGCGCACACGTGTGGTCGATCCCGGCGACAACTTGCCGTGCGCGCCAACTTGGAAGCTGCACCATGACCGGCACAGTGCTCTCCCCAAAGGTGCCGTTCCCCAATTGGCCGGACGCGTTCTGGCCCCAACAGTACACGAGCCCGCCCGATGTGACTGCGCACGTGTGTCCCCATATTGGGGGGCTGCCGCCAGCGGCTATGCTGGGATTCGCTGGACGGCCAAAACCAAGATCGTCGAGCAGTATCGTGAAGTCGGGCATAGTGGCATCGCCATACAGTCCTTCGCCCGATTGTCCGTAGTCGTTCTTCCCCCAACACGCGTATAGCGACTGCGAGACATTTCGCGCGCAGGTGGACCGGCCGCCGAGCGCGATCGCGTCCGCCTCGCCCATACCGTGGACCGCCACGGCAGTAAGAGCGGTGGTGTGCGTTCCGTCGCCGAGTTGTCCATTGCTGTTGCTACCCCAACACCGTGGAGCGCCGCCCCGAATTGCGGTGCAGGTGGAGGCCTGCCCCGCTGAGATGCTCACGGCGTTTTGCAGCGGCGAGCCGCCCTCGAGCACATCGCGCGGCACAAGCGCGACACTTGTCGTTCCGTCACCCAACTGCCCGGCATTGTTGTAACAACTCGCCGTGCCATCGGCCAGGGTCGCGCAAGTGTGGTAGTCTCCTGCCGCAAGATCTCTTACGGCACTGAGGTTGGATACCGCGACGGGTGTCGGCGAGCTGTCGTAGGTGCCATTCCCAAGCTCTCCTAGTGCATTCAGCCCCCAGCAACGCGCCGTGCCGTCAGCGAGGACTGCGCAGGAGTGGTAGGCACCCACGGCAATCGAGATCGCCGTCGTGATCCCGTTGACATAGA
>JACRBQ010000145.1 GCA_016213135.1 Chloroflexota bacterium
CCATATTCGGGCAAAATAGCTTTTGTGGGTTCATTGGTTTCTCGCGCGATTTGGAAGTCGCAAGAGTTTGCCAGTGAACCCCATTTTCTGCAAGTTTTACGCACCACCAGGGCACCACCACGCTTTAGTGGGGTGCTACCCCACCGCCAATACTCGAACACTTTATGAGAGAGACGGCGGTAGCCATACCGCCTTACCCATGCGGCGATGCGGCGTTTGCCGTAGCAACCCAACAGCCACCGAGTCTGGGCAATGCTGCCGCGCTCAAGGACGCGCTCGATGATCACGCCGGCGAACTGTTCGGTGTTCATCAAGCCGAAATCATACTCCGGGAAAAGCCACTGCGAATCGGCAGGCAGGCCGTTAGCCAACGGGGGTGTTTCAATTCTCGGTTTCACTGGCGGCAACCTTTTCCAGAAACGATTTTATCACTTCCCCCACCTCGACGGGCTTTTCCAGCGGCACGAGATGGGTGGCGTCGTCCACGGTGTAAATCGCGGCCTGCGGCAGATAGCGAAGCACTCGGCGCGCCGTGCCCAGCCACAGGGTATCGGTGCGCGCGCCGCGCACGATGAGCAGCGGCGGGCGCAGTGCGCTCAGTTGATCCCACAAACTGAAGGGGCCGGTTTCATACACTTTCACTTCCCACTCCGGTGAATACAGCAACTCCACCTGCCCGTCGGGCCGGAGCCGGGCCACCGAATCCACGTAGGCGCGCAGAGCGCGGTCGTCCATGCGGCGGAACACGGCTTTGTGGCGGTAATTGGCGAACATGGCCTCGGCGCTGGCGAACACCACGCGCCGCCGCAGCGCGGCAGGCACCAGGGGGTGCACGCGCCGGGCCAGCCCCCACTTTTGCGCCTGCAAGTAGACAGACAGCAACCGGCGGTTAAACAGCACCGGGTCGATCAACACCACCGCGCGAAACAGTTCCGGGCGGCGCAGGGCAGCCGCCAGCGTGGTCATCGAGCCTAGCGAGTGCCCCACGCCAATGATCCCGGTTTGGCCGCGCTCCTCGAAGAAACGAATCTCGTCGTCCACCAGCGCCCACCAGTCGGGCAGCTCTTCCGGCCTGGCCTCCGGCCACAACGGTCGGGCCAGCATGGCCGTGACGTGATAGCGCGGCGTGAGCGTTTCGATGAGCGGGGTGTAAGCCCGGGGCGGGTAAGCGTTGGCGTGAGCAAAGTGCAATTCCGGGCCTTGGCCGCCGAAGTCAATGAAGGGAATCACTATTCACTCAAACTCGCCGTAATTCACCCGCCCGCTCCAGCGGGGCCTCACCGCCAGCCGCCGGCGCGCGGCCTCGCCCAGTCGGTCGCAATAGGCCGCGCGGTCGGGCAGGCCATACACCCACTTGTCAAGCCATTTTTGAACAGCGCCCGCTTCGGAGGACACTTTATCCCATTCAAGATAGAACGGGTTGTCGCGATCGTAGTAGCCCTGCGCGTATGAGGGGTGGGCGCAGTATGGCACGTGGCACACGGCGCTGACGATGATGCCGGGGATGATGGTGCGGTTGGGGTCGGCGCGGATCACGGCCTCATCCACTATTTCCTCGGCGGTCACGATCACGCGCCGGGCGGCGAAGGCGGCTTCCTTCTGCTCGCCCACAATGCCCCAAATTTGCGCGTTGCCCTCGGCGTCGGCGCGCTGAGCGTGGATGACGGCCACGTCCGGCGTGAGGGCCGGGACGGTGTTCAACACTTCGCCGCTATAGGGGTCGGTCACGGTGCGATACTGCGGGTTGGCCTTCATCAAATCATCGGCGCCCACGGACTTCATAGGCAGGAACGGCAGCCCCGCCGCCCCGGCCGCCAGCCGGGTGATCATGGCGAAGTGCGAATACTCCTCGTACGCCAGCCGCCCCGCTTCCATTTCGGCGCGGATGATTCGCAGCGAGCCAACGCCGGGGTTGCCGGAATACGAAAAGATGATTTTGCGGGCGCACCCGGCGGCCACCATTTGATCGTAAATGATGTCGGGCGTGGCGCGGGCCAGTGTGAGATCCTTTTTGCGCTGGCGGATGATCTCGTGCCCGGCGGCAAACGGGATGAGGTGCGTGAACCCGGCGGCGTAAACAAGGTCGCTATCGTGAACGTGCGCGGAGATGGCGGAGGAGAGAGAGGCGAGTTTGGGCATAAGAGGGTTTTTCAAACGCCGCCAGCTTATTCGGCTGAGTCTGGATGGGGCTGATCGGGCGGTTTGTCGCCTCGCACCGCCCACAAGAACGGCAAGGCTCTCACGATTTTGATGGCGCGATACTCGCCGCCAAGCGGATCGAAATGTGGATCGTAGGTGATCAAGTAGTCGGCGCGCCCCAGCAGAGCGCACGCCAGCGCCACGTCATCGTCCGGGTCGGGCAGCAGCGGCACAATAGAGTCGGCAGGCACGTCCACCCACTCAGCCAGCCGAACTAAGGTAAGAGCCAATTCAAGAATGTCTTCGGGGGCGATGCCGCGCTCTGCTAATTTCTCAAGCAACTCGTCTACGAGCGCCGCGCAGGTCAGCAACACAAATTCGTCGTTTCGCCAACGGGCGATTAATTCCTTCGTCGGGCTGGTCGGGTTACGGCTCAACAGCGCTGAAACAAATACATTCGTATCACACACAGCCCGCAGGCGTTCAGTCACCTTCCCAGTCTCCTTCAATGGCCGTGCCGTTCGCAATCGCTTGAGCGCGAATGCGTTCAGCAACGGCATTGAAGCGAGCCACAAGTTCCTCGCGCGAGAGGTTGCCAAGCTGGGCGGCGCGGCGTTGGGCTTCGACGCGGATTTGGGCAGCCGCGACTTTGGCCGGCGCAGCGGCCCGCATCTGCTTCAGATCGGCCACAAATTCAATCACCAAAAGCAAATCGTTTTCCGGTAAACGCGCTATTTCAATCACCGCCCGGCGGACCAAATCCTGAGGGAAAACAGTTTCAGCGGTCATAGGAAGCCACCTCTTCTTTCGCTGCATCAATTTCCATTTTACTCCACTTTGGCCTATAGCTTCCGCTTAAGCGCCACCCGATCATCCCCCGGCCCGTCGTAATCCGCAATCGGCTCACTCGCCACAAACCCCATACGTTTGTGAAAGGCAATCGAGCCGCTATTCACCGGCGAGGTGATGCAGTGTACTTCGCTCGCGCCCCGCGCGCGGGCGGCGCGGAAAAACCGTTCGTACAACAACCGCGCCAGCCCGGCCTGGCGGTGCGCGGGATGCACGCCCACGAAATGAATGTAAGCCACACCCGGCTCCGATGGCGACACGAAGCCGATGAGAAACGCGGCCAGCTCGCCGCCGGCCTCGACGATGAAACTTGTGTCGTTGAAGTGTTGAAAGTACAGGCGCGGCAAAAGATGACTCAGATCGCGCCCGCCCCACCAGTCAGAGAGGACGGCCAGGACACGGGGGTGGTCGGATTCGAGAGGGGATCGGAAAGAGAAGGTGTGGGGGTGCGGGGGTGCGGGAGAGAAGGTGAGCGTTAGCCAATCAATCACGCCGCGGATCATTACGCAGCGGTGATCGTTGAACGTGTGGTTTGCGCCGGGGACGCGCCGCCACTCCGACGTTTCGCGTGGCATGGCGTCGGCCAGCGGCTGAATGTGGGCCGGAGGAAAAATCTCGTCTTCGTCGGCGGTGAGCAGGAGTATGGGCCGCCCCGCAAGGCGATGCGCCACCCGGGGGAGCGGCGTGAGCGCATCCCATTGCGCCTGCGCTTCGGCGGGGGCGATCCCGTTCAACATGGAAACAAATGCGGAGGCTGCTTCTTCGTCGAGCGGACACGTTTTCGGATCGACCAACGGGTTCAGGCACACAATGGCCCGCAGTCGCTCATCGCAGGCGGCGGCCATAACTACGCCCCACCCGCCGAGGCTGAGGCCCACGCCGGCGAGGCGGCTCGTATCCACCGATGGCAGGCCGCACAAGTAGTCGAGCGCAGCGGCAATGTCGTCCAATGTGCCCGGCAGCGAGTACGCGCCCTCGCTGCCCCAGCAGCCGCGATAGTGAAAGGCCAGCGCGTTCCAGCCCGCCTCGCGCAACGCATAAGCCAGATCGAAATTTTTTTCCACGCCGGGGATGCCGTGCATCATCAGCACCGTGGGGCGAGGCCCTTCGCCCGCCGCGCCGAAGAACGTACCCAGTAGTTTATGCCCGTGCGAATAGAAAGTGACGCCGTTGAGGGAAAGAGACATACTGATCACTTCTTCGGCGGGCCTTTGGCGCGCGGCCGCAAGAAACCCAACGGGCCTCTTTTGGGCGGCGGCGCAGGGGGCGGAGGAGGAGGGGGGGGCGGCGGCGCGGGCTTCCGGCCAAAGGGCAAGCCAAAACCGCCCTTCCTGGGCGCTGCCTTACCCGAAGCTTTGCCGGCCCCTCTGGCCGGGCCGGACGGTTTGGGCGGCGGGGGCGGCGCGCCCAAACTCTTGAAGCGCTCGCGTAAACGCCAACCGGCCCACAGCACCAGCACGATTGCCGCGAAGGCCCACGGGCTTGCCGAGTTGCCCGCCCACACCGAAAGCATAAAGATGTAGAGGCTGATGACGCCGATGAACAACAGCGCGAGGCCGACGCGCTTTTCGGGGATCGGGTTGGGCATGGATCAGGAGTCAGAAGACAGGGTCGGAAAACAGGGTCGGAAGGAAGGCTTCTGAATTCTGAGTTCTGAGTTCTGAGTTCTGAGTTCTGAATTCTGAATTCTGACTCCTGACTCCTGACTCCTGACTCCTGACTCCTGACTCCTGAATTCTTATTCCACGAGAGTATGAATCTGCTCGTGCATGTACTGCGGCAGATAGTAGAGACCGCCCGCGTTCTTGCCGGAGGAGCCGGAGCCTTTCCAGCCGCCGAAGGGCTGGAAGCCCGGCCACGCGCCGGTGGTGGCCCCCTGCGGCCGGTTGGCATAGGTGACGCCCGCCTGAATGTTTTCAAAGAACCACGAGGATTCCTTCCTGCTGCCGTAGAACCCGGCGGTCAGCCCGTAGTTCACAGCGTTGGCAATGCGCATCGCCGAATCGAGCGAGTCCACGGCGGTGAGCATGGTGATGGGCAGGAACATCTCGTACTTCCACAGGCGGTGATCCAAGGGCACTTCGTCGGCGATAGTGGGGGCGCAGAAGTAGCCCTTGCCCAGTTCACCCTCACGCAACTGCTTGCCGCCGGTGAGGAACTTGCCCGCACTGCTCAACTCCTCGGTAAACTCGCCAAAGTCGCGGTAGGCGCTGGCGTTGATCACCGGCCCGAGGTACACCTCGCGGCGGGTGGGATCGCCCACCACGAGCCTGTTGGTCAGCTCCACCAGTTTGGCGGCCAACTTGTCTTTCACGGGAGCCTCGACGAGGATGCGCGAACAGGCCGAGCACTTCTGCCCCTGCAAACCGAAGGCCGAGCGCATAATGCCGATGGCCGCGCGGTCGAGATCGGCGTTCTTCGAAACGATGGCCGGATTCTTGCCGCCCATTTCGGTAATGCACGGGCGCGGATACGAGCCGCCGGCGAATTGCCTGTAAATGCGCATCCCCACCTCGAACGAGCCGGTGAAGGTGATGCCCGCCGCGCGCGGGTCGTCGATAAGGGCCTGGCCCAGCGTGCTGCCGCCGCCGGTGACGAAGTTGAACACGCCATCGGGCAAACCGGCATCGCGCATGCACTCGGCCAACAAGCGGCCCGTCCACGGGGTGTCGGTGGCGGGCTTGAACACCACGGTGTTGCCCGCGGCCAGCGCCGCGCCGCTCGGCCCGCCCGCCAACGCAAACGGGAAGTTGAACGGGCTGATGACAACCCACACGCCGTAGGGGCGCAGCACAGACACATTGGTGGATCGGTAGCCCACCAGCGGATCGATGCCCATCGGCTTGATGAAGCCGTCGTTGCGCTCCATCGAATCGCACGAATACTTGATGAGGTCGGCGGTCTCTTGCACGTCGCCGAGGGCTTCGAGCCGGTTCTTGCCCACTTCCAGCGCCATCGCCGCGCCGATCTCGTACACACGCTTCTCGATGTTGGCCGCCACTTTGCGCAGCAGGCGCACGCGGTTTTGCCACTTTATGCCGGACCATTGGGGCCAGGCGGCCTCGGCAGCGCCGATCGCGTCGTGCGCGTCCTGGGCCGAGCCTTTCTGGAACGTGCCCAGCACCCAGTCGGCGTTGATGGGCGAGCGGTCTTCAAACTTGGCCTCGACGAACCGATCCTGCCCGTTGATGATCATGCCGTGATCGCGCCCGAGGTTGGCGCGCACACCGGCCAGCGCCTTCTCAAACTTCGTGTGCATCTCTTCCGGCGGGCTGAACATGGTGGAGTAGGTGAGCCGGAATTTTTCGGGCTTCTTCGCAGCGGGTTTTTTTGCGGGTTTGGTTTTTGTTGCCATTCGACCTCCTGTAGGACTGACAAGGTGACAGGGTGACAAGGTGACGCTATTGCTTCTTGCCGATCACCCATGTCTCGGGATGATTGATCATGCCAACCAGTGTTCTCAGGACTGCGCTATAAGTCTGATAGAGAATTGTAGCTTCCTCGCGTTTCAGATACTTACATTTTACAGCAAACTCCACCCACACTTGAGTCTCGGCGGCTTCGCTCTCCGCGTCAGAAAGTTTACTTATGAAGTGCGCTTCGTACCGCCTTTTTCGCCAAGCCTCAGCTAAATTGGCGCAGACGGAACGCGATGAACGGCGGATCTGATCCGTGAGTGAGTATGTTTCTTCCTTCGGGAAGGACTTGGACAATTCGAATATTTGCATCGCCGCATCGGATGCTTTCTGATAGACAAGCAAATCCCGATGAGTTTCAATCTTTCCAGCCATCGCGCCTCTCCTTTCACCCTGTCACCCTGTCACCCTGTCACCCTGTCACCCTGTCACCCTGTCACCTTGTCACCTTGTCACCTTGTCTCCCTTTCACCTTGTCACCCCCGCTCGGCGCGCAGCGTTTCAGTCCACGCCGCTTCCACACCGCGCGGCTTCCAACCCAATTCACGCTTTGCCTTTTCGGACGAATAGCGAAAGCTGACGAAACTGCCGGCGACCACTTCGCGCGAGATGAACGCCGGCACGCCCAACAAACGCAGAATCGGTTCGAGCAGCGCGCCCTGCGCCAGCGCCACCGGTTTGGGCAGCCAGATGAATGGCGGGATGCCGCCCACGGCCTTTTTCCACAACTGCACCAGCTCGCGATTGGAAATGGATTCGCCCGCGAGGAAATAGAGTTCGCCCGCCCGGCCCTTCTCAGCCGTTAGGGCAATCCCCTCGGCCACGTCGTCCACAAACCCGAACGTGAACACAGCCTCCGGCGCCCAAATGACGGGCGGCAACAGGCGGCGGGCATAGAGCCGCGCAAACCAGCCAAAGGCTGAATGATCGCCGGGGCCGATGGCTTGCGCCGGGCAGGCGATGATCAGCGGCGCGCCGCGCTTTTGATAACCGACGGCAATGGCGTGAGCCTCCGTTTTGGTTTGCTCGTAAACGGAGATCGGTTGGGCCACGCGCACAAAGGTTTCGTCGGCGGTGAGGCCGCCTGTGTCGCCGAAGGCGGTGGTGGACGAGGTGTACACGATGCGCGGCACGTTAAGCTCCGCCGCCAGCCCCAGTACGTTGTCGGCGCCCTGCACGTTCACGGCGCGCATTTGCGCGGCCGCCGAGTGGCGGATGCCCAGCTCGTACCAGCCCGCGTTGTGTATCACCATATCGGTTCCGGCCATACCGGCCCGCAGCGACTCGCGGTCGGTGATGTCGCCTTTGACGACGCGCACTCCCTCAATAGTGCTCTGGCCGGAACGGGTGAGCAAAGTGACTTGCCAGCCGCGCCGCAACAGCGCGCGCGTGAGCGGCTTACCGATGAAGCCGGTGCCGCCGGTGAGGAATGCTTTCATGTCTCATCTCCCGTGGCTATCGGCCTCGCCGGGTCGCTGCACCACTCGCTCCACGAGCCGGGGTAAAGTTTTGCGCCGGGAAGGCCGGCCACTTCCATAGCCAGCACGTTGTGCGCGGCGCTCACGCCGCTGCCGCAGTAGAACACGGCCTGCTCGGGCGGCGCACCGGAGAGGAGACTGAGGAAGGCGGCGCGCAGTTGCTCGGGCGGGAGCATGCGCCCGTTGGGGGCAACGAGAGTGTTGGCCCAGTCATAGTTGCGCGCGCTGGGGATGCGTCCCGCCACGGGGTCGAGGGGTTCTTCGTCGCCCCGGTAACGGGCAGCGGTGCGGGAGTCGATCAAAGTCCACACGGGAGAGATCAGCGAGGATGCGCCCACGGCCATCTCCGGGTGGGGCCGGCCGGTGAACGTCACTGCGATTCGGTTTTCTTCGCCGGAACGTGTGTCGTATCGCGCCGCCTGCCAGTCTTGCCATCCGCCATCCAATACAGCCACGGTTTTGTGACTCATGTAACGCAGCATCCACCACAGGCGAGCCGCGCCAATTCCGCCGCCGCTGTCGTCGTAGGCAATGACCTGCGCGCCGGGGCCAATGCCCCAGGCGCCGAAGGTGGCGCGCATGGCTTCGGGCGTGGGCAACGGGTGGCGGCCATTGTGACCGGTCTTGGGGCCGCTGAGGTCGCGGTCGAGGTGGGCGTACACCGCGCCGGGGATGTGCGCGGCGAGGTAGGCGCGACGGCCCGCGTCGGGGTCGGCCAGTTGAAAGCGGCAATCGACGATGACGAGGTTGGGATCGGCCAGGCGGGCGTGAAGCTGTTCGGAGGTGACGAGAGTGGTGAAGGTCATAGGCCGCGCTCGGCGAGCCAGGCGAGGATGCGATCGGCTACGGTCTGCCAGCCGGGTTCGAGCATCATGTCGTGCGCCATGGCGGGGAAGATGTGAGCTTCGGCGCCGTAGGCGCGGGCGGTGGCTTGCACTTCAGACACGGTGAAAACTTTGTCGTCCGCCGCGCCGAGGACGAGGACGGGTGTATTGTGGGCGCGCCTGGGATTGGGCAGGTTGAGCAGCATCATATCGAGATAGGCGCGGTACGATTCGTCTTGCAGTTTGGCGAAGTAGCCGTCGGATTGCGCGCGGGGCATGGCTTGCGAGAAAAGGAATTCGCGCGCGCGTTCCGGCGTGCCGACGATTGGGTACAGGCTGAGGGTAAGGTTGGTTTTGAGGAAGGTGAGCGGGTGGGCGCGCGCGACGCGCAACGTTGTGGGAATGACGCCCGCCGGCGGGGCGGAGGCCAGCAGCACGGCGGCGGGGGCGCGGTGCGCGGCGAGGTAGTGCTGCACCACCATGCCGCCCATGGAATGGCCGACGACGACGGGCGGCGCGGGCAACGCGGCGGCGACGGAGGCCACATCGTCGGCGTAGTCGGCGAGCGAGGCCCAACGCAAGCCGGGGCGGCCTTCGCTGGCGCCGTGCCCGCGCAGGCTGAGGGCGTGGGCGGCGTAGCCATGCGCGGCAAAGTAGGGGAGGAAGTTTTCGTCCCAGCACCATGCGCTGTGCCATGCGCCGTGGACGAAGAGGAGCGGTGTGGATTTGGGAGCAGAGGACGGTTGGCGGCTGACGAGTTGTAGGTTCATGCCGAGATTATACGCCCGGCGGGAAACAGGGGAGGTCAGCCCACCGAAATCTGCGAGCCGTCAGCGGTTTTGACGATGTCGATGCGGGCGGGGAAGGCGTCTTTGAGGTCGTCGAGGTGGGTGACGACGAGGATGCGCTGAAAATCGTCTTGAATGGCGTTGATGGCTTCCACCAGCCGCTCGCGGCCCTGCGCGTCTTGCGAGCCGAAGCCCTCGTCGATGATCAGCGTTTGCAGTTGCGACCCGGCGCGGCGGGCCAGCAATTGCGAGAGGGCGATGCGGATGGCAAAGTTGACCCGGAACTGCTCGCCGCCGGAATAGTTCTCGTAGGCGCGGGTGCCAAGCTCGTCGGCGATTTTGATGTCGAGCGTTTCGCGGGTTTCGCCGGCTTGCGTCTCTCGCTGCGTATCGAAGCGCACGTTCATTTGCCCGGCGGTCATGCGGCCCAGCAGTTGGTTGGCGGCGGTTTCGATCTCCGGCACGGCGGCTTCGATGATCATGGCCGGGACGCCGCGCTTGCCGAAGGCCTCGCGCAGTTCTTCAAACACACCTTGCTCGCCGGTGAGCTTTTTGCGCGCGGCCAGTTTGTCGGCGCGATACTTCGACAGCGACTCCAGTGCGCTGAGGCGCTGGCGGGCCGCGCCCAGCTCTTCGGTGGACACGCGCGATTCAAAGCGGAGTTTGTCCACGGCGTTCTGCAGCGAGGCGGCATCAACGGCGCGGGCGGCGTGCTGCGCGGCTTCGGCGTCGAGCGCGGCGCGGGCGGCCCGGTCGGCTTGCAGGCTTTCGAGCCAGCGGGCGCGGCGGGCGGCCAGCGATTCGATCTGCGCGCGGGCCTCGGTGGCCACCGTCACTTTGCTCTGCAGGTCGGCCAGCTTTTTTTGCAGAGCCGGGCGCTCGCGCAGTTCGGCGTTGATTTGCGCCAGTTGGCGGTCGTGCGCGGCAAGCTCGTCGGCCAACGTTTTGAGGCGGGATTGGTTATCGCGATAGCGGCTGCGGCGGGCCTCCACTTCGGCGGTCAACTCGTCGATGATGCTGTGGCGGTGATCTTCGGTGAGCGGCTGGCCGCAGGTGGGGCACACCGGCTCGGTGGCCGCGCTCAAAGTTTCCACCCGTTTTTTCAGCGGCTCGGTCTGCGGGGCCAGCGTATCGTTTTCGCCTTTGCGGCGGGCGGATTCTTCGGCGGCGGCCTGCCGCTTTTCGGTGATGTCCGATTTGTCTTTTTCCCGTTCGTCCAGTAGAGACGCAGCATGCTGCGTCTCTACTAATGTTTGTTGCAGCGATTGGGGGTCGCCTTTGGCCTGCGCGGCGCGCAGCTCGGTTTCAATCTGCGCCAGTTCTTTTTCGCCCGCTGCGAGTCGCTTATCGAGGTCGGCCATTTGGCGGCGCAGGGCCGCCAGCGCGTCGCGGGCCTTTTCCACTTCGGCCCATTGCTGTTCGGCGGTGCGCAGGCGTTGCTGCAAATCGGCCAGCTTGCGCTCGGCGGCGGCCAGGGCGGTCTCGTATTCCTCGCGGCGGGCCAGCTCGCGGTCGTATCCGGCAATCTCGCCGTCGAGGGCCACAATCTGCTCGCGCAGATCGGCAATGCGATCCCTGGCGCGCTTCTCGTACACGTCCCACTGCGCCAGCCCCAAAATGTCGGCCAGCACCTCTTTGCGCTGGGCCGAGGTCTTGCGCGTGAACTCGTCGGCCTTGCCCTGTTGGATGAAGGCGGAATTGACGAAGGTGTCGTAATCCAGTTTGAGCAGGCCGACGATTTTCTTCTGCGTGCCCAGGATGGTGGCCTCGCTCAGGCCCCGCCATTTGTCGCCCTGCTGCACTTGGATCTCCAGCGAACTGCCCCGGCCCTTGCCCGCCCGTTTTTGCCGGATAACCTGATAGACCTGCCCCTGCAGTTCAAACGTGAAGGCCACGCGCATCTCACTCGCGCCCTGATGGATCAGCTCCTCGTCCGTTTTGGCGCGGGCGCGGCCCCACAGCGCCCAGGTCATGGCATCCAGCAGCGACGTCTTGCCCGCGCCGTTCTGGCCGCTGAGGCAGGCCACGTGCAAACCGGTGAAATCCAGCGGGTCCGGGTTCTTATAGGGGAGGAAGTTGAGGAGTTCGAGTCTGAGAGGGATCATAGTGGCGAATGGAAAATTGAATCGGCTTTTGTTTCCGCAGCATCGGCCTCCTGCGCGTTTGCGCCGATAGACGTGCCCGAGGCCATTAACTGTCGGCCAATTTGAATGCCCGCTGTGGTATGCGGCAGTCGATCCATAAGGCGGAC
>JACRBQ010000146.1 GCA_016213135.1 Chloroflexota bacterium
CACTGAGGAAAAAGCCAAAGTTGCCGGCGCCGGGCCGATGTGGCCCTCCGCCGAACTAGCCGCGCTGCCCGCTCGTTTCATGGCGCCCATGGAAAGCGTCCGCAATATGACGTTTTTGGATAAGGCGTTGATCGGGCTGGACGTGCTGCTCGTTCTCACCATCGTGGGGATTGTGGTCGTGTGGGTGGTGCCGGCCCTTAGCCAGATCGGGGCGGTGGACGCTGTTCTCTTCCCCGCCGCCGCTCCGGTGGCTGAAGCCGCCACTGCCGCGCCGGCCGCTGCCAGTGGCCCCTCGGACGAGTTGAAGAAGGAATTGGCCGCATTGCCGCCGGGCAACGCCGATGCTGCCGAATCGGCCTTTGCCATGTTGCCGTGCGCCTCGTGCCACTCGCTCACGCCCGACGTGGTGGTCGTCGGCCCGTCGCTGGCGGGGGTGAGTATGCGCGCCGCCTCGCGCGGGCCGGGCTACTCGCCGGAGTTGTACATGTACGAGTCGATCATCACCCCCGGCGCTTACGTGGTCAACGGCTTTAGCGATGGGCTTATGCCCAAGAATTTCAAGGACATTCTCACGCCTCAGCAGATTGCCGATCTGGTGGCGTATCTCTCGTCGCTCAAATAGGGGGGATCATCGCCTGCCGCAGTTCACAGGGCGCGCCGCGGCGCGCCCTGTTGCTTAACTCGCCAACCCGTCAGGTTTCTCAGATGCCCTCACCTGTAGTAAACTCACAGGTAATTCTGGAGCCACATTCTGCCATGACCCCCGACTTGCTCACTACATACACTGCCATCATCAACGGCTGCGGCATTGCCGATGTGTCTGACCACGCGCGACTGTGGGCCGAGGGCCGCGACCGGATCGATTTGATCCACCGCATGTCCACCAACGATTTGCTCAATATGGCCGAGAACGAGGGCCGGGCTACGGTGCTCACCACGGCAGTGGCCCGCATGGTGGATCGGATTGTGGTGATCAACCTGGCCGAGCGCGCGCTGGTGCTGGGCAGCGCCGGCATGGCGCCGGCGATTCGCCGCTGGCTGGCAGGCTATATCTTTTTTCAGGATGAAGTGCGGTTTGTGGATGCCACTGCCGAGACTGGACAGTTTGTGCTGTTTGGGCCAAAGGCGGGGGCGGTGGCCGAGATGCTCATCCCCGGCGCGGGCGCGTTGCCGCCGTTCCATGTGCTGCGCCGCGAGGGGCTGGTTTTGGGGCGCGGCGATCCGCTGGTGGGGAGCAGCTTCTTTGGCGTGGCGGCAAAGGATCAGCTCACCCGGTGGACTTCGGCATCGGCGGCGGCGGGGGCGGTGGCGGCGGATCGGGAGTTGTATCAGCTTTTGCGGGTGGAGTCAGGTCTTCCCGAAATCGGCCACGAAATTGGCGAGGGCTACATCCCGCTGGAAGCGGGGCTGTGGGGTGATGTGAGTTTCACGAAGGGTTGCTACATCGGGCAGGAGATCATCGCCCGCATGGAGAGCCGAGGCAAGCTGGCCAAGCGGCTGATGGGCGTGCGGGCCGAGGGGCCGCTGATGGTGGGCGTCGAGTTTGAGGGGGGCGTAGTGACCAGCGCCGCGCACTCGCCACGCCTGGGTTGGATTGGCTTGGCCTTTGTGCGGACGGCCCGGGCGGAGCCGGGGGCCGGTGTGGACATCGCCGGGACGCGGGCGACTATCGCGGCCTTACCCTTTGAGGCATAATAACGCCATGGCTTGGAAAATTCTCGTTGTGGACGATGATCAGCCGACGCTGGACTTGATGCGGATGATTCTGCGCGGCCAGGGGCACGATATTTCCACGGCGATGTCGGGCACGGCGGCGCTCGAGGCGGTTGCCCGGAGCAAGCCCGAGCTTGTGCTGCTGGATTTGATGATGCCCGATATGGACGGTTTGGAGGTGTGCCGCCGCTTGCGGGCCAACCCGGCCACGGCCAGTTTGCGGATTGTGATGTTGACGGCCAAGGCGCACCCGGCCGACCGCGCCGAGGGTTGGCGGGTGGGGGCCGACGAATATATCACCAAGCCGGTTGACCCGGTTGATCTGGTGGCCCGCATCAAAGCGGTGATGCAACGGCCGCGCCCCGAAACGCCATCGGCGAACCTGCCTACCGAAATGGCCCACGCGGCGATGCTGGCGCTGGGGGCGGCGCTGGTGTGGACGTTGGCCGTCGACGAGGACGGCCGCTCGCTGCGCTCGGCGGCCATTGCGTCGATGGTGGGCGAGGAAATGACGCGCATGTTTTTGCGCGCGCTCAAAGGCGGCGTGGGCGAGGTGTCCTTCCCAATGGCGCGGCAAATCAGCCCGCTGACCGATGTGGCGATTGGGGGCAACGCGCTATTGGAAAAGCCGCTGGCCGAAGTGCGGCAGCTTGCCGGCGGCGATGTGCTGGCGCGCGGGCTGGATCTGGTGGGAGCGCGTTGGGTGAGCGTGACGCCGCTGGCGCTGCGCGGCAAGGCGCTGGGCGTGATGCTGGTGGCCCGGCAGGGTGATGCGCCATTGACCGCGACCGAGTTGCGGCTGATTGAGGTGTTCGCCGGACAATTGGCGCTGGCTACCGAGAACAACCGGCTCATCCAACGCATGGAGCGGCAGGAGCACGAGGCTCAGCGCGAAAAATCGTTCCACCAGACTCTGGTGAACACCATGGGCGACGGGCTGGTGATTCTGGATCGCGCCCTGCGGATAACGTATGTGAACCGCCGCTTTTGCCGGATGACGGGCTACGAAGAGGCCGAGCTGATGGGCCGGCCATTCATCGAAATGATCCACGATGGCGACCGCGGCCCGGCCGATGGCTGGCTGACGCGCGTGGGCGGCACCAGTTCGTTTGAAAAGCGGCTGATGCGCAAGAACGGGTCGGTGCTGTCGGCGCTGGCGGTGCATGTGCCCACCGAGCAAACGGGCGTAGGCGACGTGATTGTGCTCACGGACCTGACGGATCAGAAGTCGCGCGAGGCGACGCTGATGCGCCGCACCCGGCAACTGACGGCCATTAACTCCGCCGGGCGGACGATGGCGGCCTCGCTCGACATCGATTCGATTCCGCAGACGATTCTGGAAGAGACGGTGCGGGTGTTGGGGGCGCGGGCCGGGTCCATTTTGTTGGTGGATGAGAAGACGGGCGGCCTGACCTTCAGGGCGGTGGCCGGCCCCGGGTCCGAGAAGCTGGTGGGCGTGCAGGTGCCCGTGGGGCACGGGGTGATTGGCTGGGTGGCGCAGCACGGCGAAGCGGCGCTGGTGGACGATGTGCGGCGCGATCAACGCTTCTATCGAGGGATTGACCAGACGACCGGGCTGACGACGACGAACGTGGTTGCCGTGCCGCTGCTCATCAAACGGCAGGTGATCGGCGTGCTGGAACTGGTGAACAAGCTTGAAGGCAAATTCGATGCCGACGATCTGGCGGTGTGCGAGACGCTGGCCCAGTGGGCGGCGGTGGCCATCGAGAATGCGCGGCTGGTGCGCGACTTGCGCGCTCATACCCGGCGATTGGAAAAGGCGTACGAGGAATTGCAGGAAGCCGACAAGCTGAAGGACGATCTCATCCAGAATGTGTCGCACGAACTGCGCACGCCGCTGACCTTTATTCTGGGGTACGTGGAGTTGCTGCTGGCGGGCGATCTGGGGCCGCTGTCCGAAGGGCATTTGAAGGCGCTGGAAATCGTGCGGCGCAAGGGGCAGTCGCTGACCAAGTTGGTGAACGACATTATGACGTTGCAGTGGCTGCAGGGGGGCGGGTTGGACAAGCGGCCCGTGCTGCTCAACGGCTTGCTGGCGCAAACGGCGCAGGCGGGCGGAGTTGCGGCGCAAAACGCGGGCCTGAAGGTGTCGGTGGAGGCGCCGGACCACGATGTGATGATGGACGTTGACGAGGAGCGCATCGGGCAGGTGTTGGATAATTTGCTGAACAACGCCATTAAGTTCAGCCCGCAAGGCGGCGAGATTGCGCTGCGCTTGCGTGACCTCGACGACGAAATTCAGATCGAGGTGCAAGATTCCGGCATCGGCATCCCCGCCGATAAGATCGATAAGGTGTTCGACCGCTTTTACCAGGTGGAGGCCGGCCTGACCCGGCGGTTTAGCGGCATGGGATTGGGCTTGGCTATTTGCCGCGAGATCATGGAAGTGCACGGCGGCAAAATCTGGGCCAGCAGCGACGCGGGCAAGGGCAGCCGGTTCACCTTCAGTCTTCCCAAGATCGCTGCGCCCAGGCCGAACAACAGCTAATTTACCTTCCGCTGATTGATGAGGAGGCTCCGATTATGAATGAGATGACCGCTTTTCTGAGTTTGCTGGCGCAGGCCTTGCTGGTATTGGGGCTGCCCATTCTCATCGCCGGGATTTTCATGTGGCTGCGCGGCCGCATCACACAGGATCAGTTGTCGGCGCTGCAGAGCATTTCGGCGGTGGCGGTGCGCGCCGCCGAGCAGGCCGGGCTGAGCAAGCAAATTGCCGGCGGGCTGGCGAAGAAGGAGTATGCCATTCAGGCGGCGCAGGACTATCTGAATTCGCGCGGCATCAAAGTGGACGTGAAGACGGTGACCAACGTCATCGAGGCGGAAGTGCTCAAGCAGTTCAACAGCGCCGCGCCGCCCGTCGACACGCCGCAAGCCCGCGCCGCGCTGCTCGACAAAGCGGTGGAGAGCGCCGTGCTTGCCGCCGAGCAAAGCGGCCTGAAGGCGTTGGCCGTCTCGGGGGCGGTGAATCTCGGCGCCTCACTGGCCGAGCAAAAGAAGCAATACGCCGTCAACGCGGCCCGCAAGTATCTTGAAGATCAGGGCATCCGCGTCGATCCGACGGTGATCGATAGTCTGATCGAGGCCCAAATTATGCGCTTCAAGATGCTGGCCTCGCAGGGCCTGAGCAAGTAGGGGCGCGTTACACCAACTGGTCGGCGTAGGCAAACAGGGCGGCCTGCCCGCCCGTGTGCCAGAACAGCACCCGGTCGCTTTTTGTCAGCGCCCCCCGGCGGATGAGGTCGACCATGCCGCCAAACGCCTTGCCCGTGTACACCGGGTCCACCAGCACGCCCTCCAGCCGCGCCAAAAGGCGGATGGTTTCGCGCTCGCGGTCGCCCATGATGGCGTAGCCCCCGCCCACGTAATCGGCAGTGGCCAACACTTCGGCCGGGGTCACGGTGAAGGGCAGCCCCAAAAAAGCGGCAGTCTCCGTAGCCAGCCGGGCCACATTGGCCCGCAAGGCATCCACCGGCTCGTCCACACTGATGCCCAGCACGCGCGTGTTTGGCATCAGCGCTTTTGCGCCCACGGCCAGTCCGGCATGCGTGCCGCCGGACGACGAGGCGAAGCAAAAATGGGTGAAGCCCGCGCCGTCACCCGTCTGGTCGGCCACCTCTTCCACGGCTGCGGCGTAAGCCGACGCGCCAATTGTGTTCGAGCCGCCAATGGGGATGAGATACGGATCGTTCCCGGCGGCTTTTTCTTTTTCGTATACGGCCTGCATCACCGCCTCGCGGCTCGCGTCGCGCGTCCACACAATCTCCGCGCCCAGCAAATCGTCCAGCAATGTGTTGCCCGTTATTTTGGCGGGCGGCTCACCGCGCAACACCACCACGCATCGGAAGCCCATGCGGGCGGCCGCGGCGGCGGTTTGGCGGCAGTGGTTGGATTGCGGCGCGCCGCCGGTGATGACGGCGCGCGCCTTCTGCGCCCGCGCATCGGCCAGCAGATACTCCAGCTTGCGCGTTTTGTTGCCGCCCCCGGCCAGCCCGGTTTGGTCATCGCGCTTGATCCAAAGCTGCGGGCCGCCGAGGTGCGCCGAGAGGCGCGGCAGCGGTTCGATGGGGGTGGGCAAAAAGGCAAAGGAGAGGCGGGGAGGAAGGTTCATGGGAAGTGGGAAGTTTGAGGTTTGAGATTTGAAGTTTGCAGTTTGCAATTCACCCAAGCGCTGCTTCTGTTTGCCGGGTTGCCCGTCGTCGCATCAAGTTGAGCAGGCGCGGCAGGATCACAGTATACAACCGATAGAGCAGGGGCGAGGGGCTGTAGTCGTATGCGCCCGCGGTGCGGATCACGGCGCCATTGAAACCCTCTTTGAACTTCCACACCCCGAACATCGAGTCCGACTCGTCGAACACATCGGGCGCGCCCCAAAAATCATAGAGGTCGCAGCCCTGCGCTTTGGCCCACCGAATCGCGGCCCACTGCAAAAGATGGTTGGGCATCTTGTCGCGGTGGGCGGCGCGGCTCATGCCATACATATAAATCGCGCGGCGCGCAAACCGAAAGACGATGATCGCCGCCACCGCGTCACCGTCCACCGATGCGATGAACGGCTGTGCGTGCCCCGACTGGATGAAGCTGCCCCACGCGTCGCGATAGTAACCGGCGTGGCGAATCGCAAACCCGTCGCGCACCGAGGTCTCGGCGTACAACCGATAGAGCAGATCGAGCGGCGCGTCGGCGGGCGGCGGGGCCTGCACCGTCACCCCTTTGCGTTCGGCCAGCCGGATGTTGTAGCGCGTCTTCTGTTTGAAGGAAGCGAGCAGGTCGTCTGCGGATCGATTCAGATCAAGCCACACGGTGTTTTTGAATTGGATCTGGGTGGGAGACGGGAACCACGGGGCGGCCAGGGCGGCTCGTGCAGCGTCGCTCAGGGCGCGTGAGTCCGGGGCGGGAGCCGGGTCGCCAGGGAGGCCGGTAGCCGTGATCACCTCCGGATCAATTTTGATGAAGATGGCGCGCTCGCGCCGGGCGAGGGATTCTAGATCGGAAAGGACCCGCGAAACGAGATCGGCATCCGCCCAGTCGAGACAGGGACCTTTGGGAACGTACAAAATGGAGAATGGGCCGAGGGTGCGTTTGAGGATTTGAGCGGCGGCAAGGGGTTTGTCATCAGACCTCACAGGTCTATTAAGACCTGTGAGGTCTGCCGCCAGCCACAGTACGCGGCGCGCGCTCCAGCCATAGCGCGACTTGAACTCGCCCCATTGCCACGATTGCAGCAGGTGGGCGTTGGGCAGCGCCGAGAGGGCGGCGTCCCAATCAAAAGCAGAGTTTCCTTCCTCATTCGTCATTCGTCATTCGTCTTCCGTCCTTCGTCGCTTCAGGTACGCGAGATAAAGTTTATAGAGCAGCGGCGAGTATACCCGGTCGAATGCGCCGGGGGAGCGAACCAGCGCCCCGCCGAAGCCGCGCTTGAAGCGGTACACGCCCCACAGGCCGTCGGCGCGGGAGTCGAAGTTGGCCTCCAATGTCTCCTCGTTTTCGTCGGGCACGCCCCACAGATCGTACTCGGTGCAGCCGCGCGCTTTGGCCCAGCGCATCGCCTGCCACTGCAACAAATAGGCGGGCATGCGGTTGCGCTCGGCGTCCGACGAGCCGCCGTAGAAATACCACGCCCGCCGGCCCATAGTGAACAGCATCAGCCCGGCAAGGGGCTGGCCTTCGTAAGTTGCCACGAATAATTGCGCCCGGCCCGTGGGGTGAAACAGCTCGTACGCTTTGCGATAGTACGCCGCCGAGTGTACGCCGAAGCGGTCGCGCCGGCCGGTGACTTGCATGAGTTGGACGAAGGTGTCGAGGTCGTTCGAGAGGGAAACCGTGACACCTTTTTTGGCGGCCAGCCGGATGTTGTAGCGCGTCTTCTGTTTCATCGAGTCGAGGATGGCCGACTCGTCGGGGCACAGGTCGACGACCAGCGTGCGGCGCGGCTGAATGGTGTGCGGGCTGGGTTTGAAGTTTGAAGTTTGAAGTTTGAAGTGGGCAGTTGGCGGCTCGATTTTGAGAAAGATGGCATTGGCCGAGCAGCACACGTTGTCGAGGGCGTTGAACAAAAAGCCGACGAGCGAGTCGTCGCGCCAGTCCACGAGCGGGCCTTCGGGAATGTAGGCGATGGCGGCGAGGCCGAGGGGCAGGGGGCGAAATAGAATCTGCGCTCCGGCGATGATCGGGCGGGCAGCCCCATCGCCGGGCGATGCGCCGGTCTGGCGGATGCCCACACGCGCGGCAGACCAGCCGAAGGCGCACTTGAGATCGGCCCAGGCAGGGGTCTGCAAAATGTGGCCCTGCGGGTGCGCGGCAACAAACGTATTCCATTCGGAGGCGGTGATTTCAAAAGTCACCAGCGCATTATACCAAGCGGCGCGGCGCATCCATTTTCATTGACAACTCATCTGGACATATGCTACTATTGCGACGTTTCGCACAATCCGTTGTAGAGTATATTGCTCTGATAACAGCGGCTTGATCCCCGTCCGAGGAGAATTCATGCAAACCGACTGGATTTTTATTGGCATCTTTTTGCTAATTGGTCTGGTATTCCCGACCGTGCCTTTGGTGGCAGCGTTCTTTCTGAGTCCCAAAAAACCAAACCTGGTTAAAAACGAAACGTATGAGTGCGGCGTTGAAACCGTGGGCGATACCTGGGTGCAGTTCAAGGCGCAGTATTACATCTTTGCGCTGATGTTCGTCGTGTTCGACGTGGAGACGGTGTTCCTGTTCCCGTGGGCGGTGGCCTTCCAGGCCATGCCGCTGTTCATGGTGGTCGAGGGCGTGTTCTTCATCGTCCTGCTGGCCGGAGGACTCATTTACACCTGGCGCAAAGGCGCGTTGGAGTGGGTGTAGCAACGGACAAGCTCAATGCACAATGCTCAAAGGAACCATGAATTGAGCATTGTGCATTGTTAAGTGGGAGCAATTTATGCCAGAGTTCAATCCCGGAAATGTTCTTATATACCTTTACCAGCTTTTAGGGTGGTGGCTGGGCACGCTCGGCATTCCCGCGCCGATTGTCGTGCTGATCCAACTGTTGGTGTCCATTATCTCTGTGGGGGCGTTCGCGTTGCTGCTGCCCATCTTCACCATTTGGCTGGAGCGCAAAGTGGCCGGGCGATTTCAAGATCGGCTGGGGCCGAACCGCGTAGGGCCGTACGGCCTGTTCCAATCGTTTGCCGATGTGTTCAAGCTGTTGACCAAGGAAGACATTACCCCCGCCGGGGCCGATAAAGTGGTGTTCAACCTGGCCCCCATGCTCACCGTGTTGTCGGTGGTGACCATTTGGGCGGTGGTGCCCTTTGCCTCCACCATGGTGGGGGCCAACATCAACGTGGGCGTGCTTTACATTGTGGCCATCAGCGGCCTGGGGACCATTTCCATCATGATGGGCGGGTGGTCGTCCAACAACAAGTTCGCGCTGTTGGGCGCGTTCCGCACGGCGGCGCAGTTGGTGGCGTACGAAGTGCCCATGATTATTGTGCTGCTGGTGCCGGTGATGCTGGCCGGGTCTATGGGCGTTCAGGATATTGTGAACGCCCAGGGCACTGCCTGGTTCATCGTGATGGCCCCGGTGGCCGGGCTGATTTTCTTCATCACCTCCATTGCGGAAATTGGCCGCGCGCCGTTTGACCTGCTGGAGGCCGAAAGCGAGATCGTGGCCGGGTTCCACATTGAATACACCGGCATGAAGTTCGGCATGTGGATGCTGGGTGAGTTCCTGCACGCGTTCACCATCTGCGTGCTGACGGCCGTGCTGTTCCTGGGCGGTTGGCAGGGGCCGTTTGCCAAAGAAGTGCCTGTGCTGGGCATCGTCTACTTCCTCCTCAAGTCGTTTGGCATGTACTTCATAGTCATTTGGGTGCGGTCCACTTTCCCGCGCATCCGCATTGACCATTTGCACGCCTTCAACTGGAAAGTGCTGGTGCCCGTGTCATTGGCCGCCGTGGTATTGACGGCGCTGGTGGACAAGCTGGTAACGACCTACCTGCCTGGCGCCGGCGACGTGGTGCGGGCGACGGCGCTGCTGGCGGCCAACGTGATCGGCGTGCTGGCGCTGTTGGGCATCTTCCGGCAGGGCGCGCACGCCGAGCGTGAACGGTTGGAGGGCGGGCGCGACGCTTCACACGGCGAGGCGGCGCATCACGACGAGCCTGGCGAGCCTGGCGCGGCCCACGCTTCTGCGCATTAGGATTTTCACCAGAACATGAACCTATCTCAAATCATCTTCCTTGTTGTCGGCGCAGTAACGATCATTTCTGCGGTGCTGGTGGTCACCCTGCGGAATCTGGTGCATTCGGCGCTGTGGCTCATTGTGACCCTGTTCTCGGTGGCGGTGCTGTTCGTGCTGCTGGAGGCGGGTTTCATGGCCGTGGTGCAGGTGGTGCTGTATATCGGCGCCATCGCCATTCTGATCATCTTTGCCATGATGCTCACGCGCCGCGCCATGAGCGACGAAGCCTCACAGACCAACGGCCAGTGGCCTGCGAGCCTGCTGATTGCCGCCGCGGCGTTTGTGTCGCTGGCCGGGCTGCTCAACGCCAACGCCTGGCCGGCCCTTCCGGCGGCAGACCTGAGCGGCACGGTGCGGCAATTGGGGCTGGCGCTGGTGAACCTCAACGCCTTTGTGCTGCCGTTTGAGGTGGCGTCGGTGCTGCTCATCGTGGCGCTGGTCGGGGCCATTTACGTGGCCGGCGAAAAGCGATAGGGCGGCTCGGTGGCCTTTCCGTCCAAATCTCGTTTTCCAGGATAAAACTATGGTTCCTCTCAGTTGGTATCTCACTCTGGCCGCCGCCCTGTTTTGCATCGGCATTTACGGCGTGCTGGCGCGGCGCAACGCCGTAGCCGTATTGATGGGCGTCGAATTGATGATGAATGCCGTGATCGTCAACCTGGTGGCCTTCTGGCGCTACGTCCAACCCACCGCCATTGGCGGGCAGGTGTTTGCGGTCATCGTGTTCGCCGTGGCTGCCGCCGAGGCCTCGGTGGGCCTGGCGCTCATCATTTCCATTTACCGCCGCCGCAACAGCGTGGTGGCAGACGACATGAGCTTGATGAAGTGGTAGAAAAATTTCTGATTGTAGATTTCCGATTGTTGATTGAGGCAGGTAAATCAGCAATCAGCAATCCACAATCAGCCATCGGTTGAACTGACTATGCGAACTGAAGAACTTTTCACTTGGTTGATCCCGGTTCCCCCGCTGCTTTCGTTTTTCCTGATCTGGTTGTTCACCAGCCGCAGCAAAACGCTCAGCCACACGGTGGCCATCGGGGCGATGGCCGTGTCGTGGGTGTTGAGCCTCGCCGTTGTTCTCTATGCGCTCACGACCGAGCATTTCGGCAAAACGGTGTTTGCCTCCAGCGTGCCCTGGCTGCCCACCGGCGATAGCTCGCTCAACATGGGTGTGCTGGTAGACCCGCTGACGGCGGCCATGCTGTTCTTTGTGCCGCTGACCTGTTTGATGATCTTCATTTACAGCGTGGGCTATCATAACTACGGCAAGCCGCTGGACGCGCACGACGCCTCGCAGCCCGGCGCGCCCGCGCACAACGGCGTCGAGCCGATGTACTCGCGCTTCTTCGCCTTTCTGTCGCTGTTTGCCTTCGGCATGCTTACACTGGTCGTGGCCGATAACCTGCTGCTCATGTTCATCGGTTGGGAGATCATGGGCCTGTGCTCGTACTTGCTCATCGGCTTCTGGTACGCGCGCCAATACGACGATCCAAAAAAGATCACTCCACGGCAGGCCGCGGTCAAAGCCTTTATGACCACCCGCGTCGGCGACGTGATCATGATGCTGGGCATCGTGTATCTGTATTTCGCCACCACCACCGACAAAGCCAAGGAAATCCTCGGCCTGGCCGGCGGCACGCTTTCGTTCCGCGCCATCCTCTACAACGAAGAATTCCTGAAGTATCTGGTTTCGCAGCCCTCGGTCATTGTGGGACTGCCGCTGGCGGCTCTCATTGGCCTGCTGTTGTTCGCGGGCGCCGTGGGCAAGAGCGCGCAGTTCCCGCTGCACGTGTGGCTGCCCGACGCCATGGAAGGCCCCACGCCCGTCAGTGCCATGATCCACGCGGCCACCATGGTGTCCGCCGGTGTGTACGCCATGGTGCGCATGTTCCCGCTCCTTTCGGCGGGCTGGCACGAAGGCGGTGCGCTCACCGCGCCCATGATGGCGATGGGCGTCATCGGCAGTTTTACCGCGCTGTTCGCGGCCACCATTGCCGTGACGCAGCGCGACGTAAAAAAGGTGCTGGCCTATTCCACCATTTCACAGCTGGGCTACATGATCGCCGCCCTGGGCATCGGCGCGTACGTGGCCGCCGCCTTCCATCTCATCACCCACGCCTTCTTCAAAGCGCTGCTCTTCCTCGGCTCCGGCTCGGTCATTCACGGCGTGGAGCACGGGGCGCATCACTCGCAGGAGCATCTCGACCCGCAAGACATGTTCAACATGGGCGGCTTGCGCAAGAAAATGCCCATCACGTTTTGGACCTTCCTCATCGGCGGCCTGGCCCTGTCCGGCTTTCCGTTTATCACGGCGGGCTTCTGGTCCAAAGACGAAATCCTGGGCGACGCCTTCGCCAACGGCCAGTGGATTGTGTTTGCCACGCTGGCGATCTCGGCGCTGCTCACCGCCTTCTACACCATGCGGCAGATTTCGTTGACCTTTCTCGGCGAGCCGCGCACGCAGTCGGCGGAACACGCCTCCGAAACACCGTGGACAGTGACCACCCCGCTGGTGATCCTGGCTTTCTTCGCCATCACCGCCGGATACGTCGGCGTGCCCGAAACTTTTCCTGTGCTGGGGCCTTTGCTCCAGGCCATCCACTTCAACCGCTTCCACGAATTTGTCGGCGGCGCCCTGCTCGAGTTGCCTGCGGCGGCGGCGTTCAACGTGTGGCCGCTGCTGGTCTCGCTCTTCGTGGCCCTCGGCGGGCTGTGGCTGGGCTGGATGGTGTACGGGCGCAATCCGCTCAAAGCCGGGCAGGCCGACCCGCTCGCCAGACCGCTCGGCCCGATCTACACGCTGCTCGAAAACAAATATTACTTTGACGAGTTGTACGATTTCGTCTTCGTCCGCCCCTCCAAGTGGCTGGCCGAAACGGTGGTCTATCGAGTGATCGACCGCACCCTCATCGACGGCATTCTGCACACCGTTGCCCGCGCGGCGCTGCGCCTGGGCGGCTTCTTCAAAGGCGCAGAGAAGGTCGTCATCAACGACCCGCCGGATTATCTGGCCGGGGGCGTGCAATGGCTCGGCAAATCGTTCCGCGTGATTCAAACAGGCCGCGTGCAAAACTACCTGCTCATCGGCATGTTAGTGGTGCTGGCCTTCGGCGGCGTGTACTACATGATGCTGGCGCGGTAGGAGAAGTGACATGAATTTTGTTTTATCGCATCTCGTATCCCTGATCATCTTTACGCCGCTCATCGGTCTGGTGGCCGTGGGGCTGATTCCGTCGGATCAAAAGCAAGCCATCCGCTGGGTGGCTTTCCTCGCCAGCCTCATCCCGGCGGGCCTCGCCATTGCCCTGTGGTTCAGCTACGCGGGCGGCGGCGAGGGCTTCCGGTTTCAGGAGCAGGCGGTGTGGTATCAGGCCATCAACGCCACCTATCACGTGGGCGTGGACGGCGTGGCCGTGCCGATGATCTTGCTCACCGGCTTGCTCACCCCGCTGGCTTTGCTGGCCTCGTTCAACATTGATGATCGCGTCAAGCCTTACATGATGTTGTTTCTCTTGCTCGAAACCGGCATGTTGGGCGTGTTCGCTTCGCTGGACCTGATCCTGTTCTTCCTTTTCTGGGAAATCGGCCTCGTGCCCATGTACTTCCTCATCAACCAGTGGGGCGGCAAGGAACGCCGGTATGCGTCCTTCAAGTTCTTCGTGTACACCATGGCCGGGTCGCTGGGGCTGCTGCTTTCCATCCAGCTCATCGGCCTCACGGCGGGCACGTTCGATATAGCGCGGCTGATCAACATCTGGCCGTCGTTCAACAAAGAAGTGCTGGTCGGAGTGCCCATCAGCATGATTAAGACGGTGGCCTTCTTTGCCTTCAGCCTGGCCTTCGCCATCAAAATCCCGTTGTGGCCCTTCCACACGTGGCTGCCCGATGCGCACACCGAGGCCCCCACGGCCGGTTCGATGATCCTGGCGGGCGTGCTGCTCAAGCTCGGCGCGTTCGGCTTCCTGCGGCTGGTGCTGCCCCTGTTCCCCGAGCAAGCGCATAGGTATGCGCCGCTGCTGGCGCTGCTGGCAGTGATTGCCATTGTGCTCGGCGCTTACGCCGCGTACGGGCAGAACGATTTCAAGCGGCTGGTCGCGTACTCCTCCGTGAATCACATGGGCTTTGTGGTGCTGGGCATCGCGGTCGTGGCCTGGGTGGCGGGCTCGCCGAGTGAAGCGCTGCGGCAGAGCGCGACTATCGCCGGGACGGGTGCGGTGTTGCAGATGTTCAACCACGGCCTATCGTCGGCGGCCATGTTCTTCCTCGTCGGCGTGGTCTACGAACGGGCGCACACTCGCGATCTCGACGAACTGGGCGGGGGCATCTGGCAGGTTGCGCCCATCTACGGCGGCATCCTCCTCTTCAGTTCGATGGCCTCGCTGGGTCTGCCGGGGCTGAACGGCTTCGTGTCCGAGTTCGCCGTGGTGCGCGGCGCGTGGCCGGTGTTCACACTGGTCACGGCCATCAGCATGTTGGGCCTGCTGTTCACCGGCGCGTACATCCTCAAGGGTATCCAAAAAGTGCTGCACGGCCCCAAGAACCCCAAGTGGGCGGGCCACAACATGGAAATGAACAAGCGTGAAATCGTCGTCGTGGCCCCGCTGATGGCGCTGATGCTGCTCATCGGCGTGTGGCCGTGGTGGCTGGCGAGCGTGATAAACGAGGCAATGAAAAGGCTGGTTGGATAAATACTCAATACCTAATACCAAATACCCAATTGGGTATTGAGTATTGGGTATTCGGTATTTGAGAGGCTCTTATGCAGTTTCCCTTTCTCAGCATTATTACTTTCACACCGATGATCGTCGGCGTTTTGCTGCTGCTCATCCCCGAAGATCGCAAGACGGAAACGCGCGTGGCGGCGCTGGCCGGGGCGGCGTTGTGCCTGGGGATGTCGCTGTTCGTCTACTTTAGTTACAACGTGGGGCAGGGCGGCTACCAGTTTGTGGAAAAATTTGACTGGATACCGCGCTTCGGCATTTCGTACCACGTGGGCGTGGACGGCATCAGCAATCCCATGGTGCTGCTCACCGGCATCGTCATCTTCACCGGTGTGCTCATCTCGTGGGGCATCGACGACCGCCCGCGCGAGTTTTTCGCCTTCCTCTTCATTCTTGCCACCGGCGTGTTCGGCGTGTTCGTGTCGCTCGATCTGTTTCAACTGTTCTTCTTCTACGAAATCGCCGTCTTCCCGATGTACTTGCTCATCGCCATCTGGGGCTGGAAGGTCACGCGCGAATACGCGGCCATGAAGCTGACGCTGTTCCTGTTCATCGGCTCGGTCGTGTCGCTGGTCGGCGCGCTGGCTATGTACGTCACCGTGGGCCGCGCCACCGGGGTCTACACCTTCGACATGCTCAAGATGGCCGAAGCGCAGGCCGCCGGCGTGTTCAACTTCAACCTCAACGTGCCGCTGCTCGGGTCGCGCCCCTTCGAGTGGGTGTGGTTCCCGTTTGTGTTCTTCGGCTTTGCGGTGCTGGGCGGCATCTATCCCTTCCACAACTGGAGCCCGGACGGCCACGTGGCCGCGCCCACCGCCGTATCCATGTTCCACGCCGGCGTGCTCATGAAGCTGGGCGCGTTCGCCGCGCTGCGGGTGGGCATCATGCTGCTGCCCGAAGGGGCCAGAGCGCACCTGCCGTGGATCGTCGTGCTGACGGTGATCAACGTCGTCTACGGCGCGTTCATCGCCATGCGCCAGACCGATCTCAAATACATGATCGGCTACTCGTCGGTTTCGCACATGGGGCTGGTGTCGATGGCCTTTGCCACCATGAACTACACCGGTTACGTAGGCGGGGCCATGCAAATGTTCGCGCACGGCGTGATGACGGCTATGCTCTTTGCCACGGTGGGCATGGTGTATGACCGGGCGCACACCAGGCAAATGCCCGAGCTGGGCGGCATGGCCAGGAAGATGCCCTTCGTGCTGCTGGGTTTCACCATCGCCAGCCTCTCCTCGATGGGCATGCCCGGGTTTGCCGGGTTCATGGCCGAGCTGCCCATCTTCATGGGCCTGTGGCGCGCGGGCACCAACACTGCGGACTTCATCGCTCCGTACTACGCCTGGATCGCCGTCATCTCCGCCCTTGCCATTGTGATCACTGCGGCCTATCTGCTCATTGCCATTCAGCGCGTGTTCTTCGGCGAGATTTCCGAAGAGCATGATCATCACGTGGGGGACGTGACCGTGTTGGACAAGGTGGCCATCACGGTGCTATCCATCACCATTGTTGCGGTGGGGCTTTTTCCGATACTCATGGGCCCCATGGTGTCTTCGGGTGTCATCGCAGTGCTCCGCATTTTCGGAGGCGCATAACTCATGAACCTGGTTGATTTTCAATCGGCGCACTTGCTCGTGCTGGCGCCTGAATTCCTGCTGGTAATACTGGCCGCCGTGGTGATGGGGCTGGACGTGTCCCTGCCCGAAAGCCGCCGCCGCCAATTGGGGCTGGTGGCCGCCGTGGGCATGTTTGCCGCCATGGCCCTGGCTCTCATCTTCTCCATCCCCAACGGCGACAACGCGCTGCTGTTCGGCGGCATGATCCGCAACGACCTGCTCTCGTTCGTGTTCCGCATGATCTTCATGTTTGCCGGCGCGATCACTTCGCTCATCAGTATGGACGTGGAGGGCCTGGGCCGCAGGGGCGAGTATTATGCGCTGCTGATCGCCTCGGTTATCGGCATGAACTTCATGGCCGCCTCCGCCGATCTGGTCATGCTGTATCTGGCGCTGGAAACCACTTCCATCGGCCTCTACGTGCTGGCGGGCTTCCTGCGCGACAACGACAAATCGGCAGAAGCCGGCCTCAAGTACTTCCTCTTCGGCGCGTTCACCGCCACCGTTATGCTCTACGGTTTCAGCCTGTTGTTCGGCTACACCGGCCAGACCAACCTTTACGCCATTGCCGCGGCCATTCAAAACGGGTCGGTGCCGCCGTTCATCACAGTGGTGGCCTCCGTGCTCATTATCGTCGGCGTCGGGTTCAAAGTCGCCATCGTGCCCTTTCACTTCTGGACGCCCGACGTTTACGAGGGCGCGCCCACTCCGGTAACGGCCTTCCTGTCGGTGGCCTCGAAGAGCGCCGGGTTTGCCGTGCTCCTGCGCGTGTTCGTCGCCGGCTTTCAGGGCATGGCGCTGCGCATGCCCGGCGCCAGTTGGCTGCCCATGCTCATGGCCATTTCGGCGGTAACGATGACGCTGGGCAATCTGCTGGCCCTGAAGCAGAACAACATCAAGCGCATGTTGGCGTACTCGTCCATCGCTCATGCCGGGTATGCGCTGATGGGCGTGGTGGCCTTTTCGCAAGAGGGCGTGGCCGCCGCGTTGTTCTATCTCATCGGATACGTGGTCACCAACCTCGCCGCCTTTGCCGTCGTCATCTTGTTCGCCCGCGTCTCCGGCTCCGACGAAATTGCCGACTACGCCGGGCTGAGCCGCCGGTCGCCGCCTCTGGCGCTGGCGATGCTGGTGGCCTTCCTGTCGCTCGGCGGCATGCCGCCGCTGGCGGGTTTCATCAACAAGTTCTTCGTGTTCGCCGCCGCCATGCGCTCGGACCTCACCTGGCTCGTCGTCGTCGGCGTGCTCAACTCCATCGTCGGGCTGTACTACTATCTGATCGTGCTGAAATGGGTCTGGGTCAAACCTGCGCCGGAGGGAGCCTCACCCATCCCGGTGTCCCGGCCCTATGTGTTCGCGCTGTCGCTGCTGTGCTTTGCCATTATCTTCGTCGGCGTGGTGGCCGCCCCGTGGCTCGACTGGGCGGCCCAGGCGGCAGCCTCGTTGTTCTGAGTGGGTGAGGGGAAGTTCCATCGAGCGGTCGCGGAGTTGCGGAACATTTTGATTGACGGGCATTTTTTGCTTGTGATATAATTCGCGAACTCTGCCGATGACGCCAAAACCAAACAACAATCAGTATGCGCTTAACCTTGGCCTCGCCGGGTTCGCCGGCCAGGTCGGTTGCATCACGCTCCTCATTGTGTTTGGCGCGCTGTTTGGCGGGTTGTGGCTCGACGGATTTCTGCGCACGAAGCCGTTGTTCACCATTGTGCTGCTGATCGGTTCGGTGCCGGTCACCATATTTGTCATGTTCCGGGTTGCCCTGAGCGCCGTCGCAAAAATCAAGCCGGTCCAACCGGCATCGGCGCGCCCGGTCAAGGAGGAGAATCCCAGTGAGTGAGACTCATCAAAAGCGCTTGCCAATCAAACGCTGGATTGTGCTGGCGCTGATCCTGTTGGGCGTGTATTTTGCGTTCATGGGTCCCGGCTTCCTGCGCCCCATTAGCCCGGCGGTGGTCTTGCCCGGCGAGCCGATTGCCCAGGGTTCGCCCATCACCAACACGCTGCTGGCCACCTTCGTCGCCGACTTTGTGCTGATCCTCGTGGCCTTTGGCGCATGGCGATTTGCCGCCAGCGGCAAGCTGGTGCCCGAGGGTTTCTACAATTTCACGGAATTCCTCATCGAATTCCTGTGGAACGCCGCCGAAGGCGCGGCGGGCAAATGGGCGCGCCGCATCTTCCCGTGGACGGCCACCATCTTCCTGCTGGTGTTCGCCGCCAACATGGTCAAATTGGTCCCCGGCTTCGAAAGCATCGGGCGACTGGAGCAGGCGCACGGTTCGGTTAAAGGCTATGCGCCGGTTCACCTGTTTGGCAACGTGTACGCCCTCGACAAAGGCCGGCCGGTGGAACACGCCGCCGAGGCAACTGTCGAGGGTGCCGAGAGCCATGAGGAAGGCCTGTGCACCTCCTGTGAAGTGATCCCCTACCTGCGCGGCTCGGCCACCGACCTGAACTTCACCTTTGCGCTGGCGGTCGCCACCGTGGTGCTTATCCAGGTCTTCGGCGTGTGGGCGCTGGGCGCGGCGTACTTCGGCAAATTCGTCAACACGCGCACCATGTTCACCGTGCCCATGTTCGGCGTCATCGACTTTGGTGTGGGCATCTTGGAGCTGGTGTCGGAGTTTGCAAAAATCCTTTCGTTCGGCTTCCGGTTGTTCGGCAACATCTTCGCCGGGGCGCTGCTGATCTCCATCCTGGGGGCGCTCACCGCCGTGGTAGTGCCGAGCGCGTTGTACCTGCTGGAAGTATTCGTGGGCGCCATTCAGGCCTACGTGTTCTCCATGCTGGCCCTGGTGTTCATCAGCCAGGCGACCATCAGTCACCACGGCGATGAGCATGGAGAAGGGCATTAGCCTTTCACTTATCAACTGATTCAACTTGACCTTTCATAATCTCTGAGGAGGATTTTCCATCATGAACGACCCTGAAACTTTTCTCCATGCCATGCGCTTTATCGGCGCCGGTCTGGCCATGACGGGCGCCATCGGCGCCGGCGCCGGTGTGGGTATCGTAGTCAACGGCGCGGTGCAGGCCATGGGCCGCAACCCCGACGCCACAGGCACCATCCAGACGAACATGATCCTGGGTATCGCCTTTGCCGAAGCCGTCGCCATTTACGCGCTGGCCGTGGCTCTGATCATCATCTTCGCCGCCTAAGGAGCAACCCATGGAAGCACTTGGTATTAATCTCGGGTTTTTCCTCGTCCAGCTTTTGAACTTCGTTATTTTGGTGGTGGTGCTCTACGCCTGGGCCTACAAGCCGATCCTCAAAATGCTGGATAACCGCAAGGCCAAAATCGCTCAGAGCCTCGAAGACGCCCGCGTAGCCTCCGAGGCGCGGGCCAACGCCGAAAAAGAAGCGGCCAGGATCATCGCCGAGGCCCAGACCGAAGCAGCCCGCAAAGTGGCCGAGGCCACCCAGCGCGCCGAACAGGCTGCCGCCGGGGTGCGCGCCAGTGCGGAGGAAGAGAAAGCCCGTATCGTCAAGTCGGCTGCCGCGGACGCCGAACTGGAACGCGGCCGTGTGCTGGGCGACCTGCGCCCGCAGGTGGCAGCGCTGGCGTTGGCCGCCTCGCAACAAGTGGTGGGCGGCATCCTGCAGAAGGAACAGGCTTACGCTCGCACGCTCATTGAAGAATTCTTCAGCGGCATCACAGCCGGCAAGATGACCATGGTTGAAGGCGTGAAGGCCTCCGGCCTGGCCGCCGAAGTGACCTCGGCCCTGCCGCTCACCGACGCCGAGCAGGCCACTGTGAAGAACGGCCTCACCGGCGCGTCGGCCATCAGCTTCCGCGTGGACCCGGCCATCCTGGGCGGGTTGGTGGTGCGCGTCGGCGACCGCATCATTGACGGCTCGGCCCGCGGCAAGCTGGAAGGGTTAAGGCAGTCGATTCAGTAGTAGAATACGGTCATGAGCGCGCTCACGGCACAAACCGCTGTTCGTTGGACAATCGGCGATCTCGAATCTTTCCCGATTGAAGAAGGGAAACGGCACGAGATCATCGAGGGAGAACTACTTGTGTCCACTCAGCCACACTGGAATCATCAGGCAACCAGCGACCGGATCGTAATGCAGTTGAATCTGTGGATCGGGAAGGGTGGGAACGGTCAGGTTGCATCGGCGCCGGGCGTGGTTTTCGACGAAGAAAATGCTGTTGCTCCTGATGTCGCTTGGGTGAGCAACGAACGATTGGAACTTGTGCTTGGCGAAGACGGCAAATTGCACGATGCGCCCGATCTGGTTGTCGAAGTGCTGTCGCCTGGCAGCAAAAACGAGCGGCGTGACCGCGAGGCCAAGCTGAGATTGTATTCGGTGCGCGGCGTGCGCGAGTATTGGATTGCCGACTGGCACGCCAAGACGATTGAAGTGTATCGCCGCGAAAACGCCGCGCTCAGGCTGGCGGCGACGCTGTATGCCGAAGACGAATTGACCTCGCCGCTTCTGTCCGGCTTCAAAGCTGCTGTCGGGCAGGTGTTTCCGGGCGCGTGAGCGGCGGCGCGAATGAAGATCAAGAAAGGGCCGGGGGCGCTCGGCCCTTTTTGATTCTGCCCCGGGCGGGCTTGGTATAATCCTCGTCATGCGTCTTTCCACACTCGTTTCGGCGCTGCCCGCCGTCCTGCAGCGCTCCCCCGGCGACCCCGACATCCTCGGCATCGAACACGATTCGCGCTGCGTGATGCCCGGCGCGCTGTTCGTCGCCCGGCGCGGCGGTAACACCGACGGCCACCGTTTCATTCCGAACGCCATCAAGCGCGGCGCGGTCGCCATCGTCGGCGAAGACTCCCGCACTCCCACACCCCCACATCTTGCTTACGTCCAAGTCCCTGATTCTTCTGAGGCCCTGGCCTGGCTGTGCGCCGCCTATCACGACTTCCCGGCCCGCAAACTGGTCATGATCGGCGTCACCGGCACCGACGGCAAGACCACCACCTGCAATCTCATCCACAGTGTGTTGCTCGCCGCCGGACTCAAAGCCGGGATGATCAGCACTGTCAACGCGGTCATCGGCGATGTAGTGCTGGACACGGGCCTGCACACCACCACGCCCGATGCGCCCGATGTGCAGCGCTATCTGGCGCAAATGGCTGCGGCCGGGATGACGCACTGCGTGCTGGAGACCACCTCGCACGGGTTGGCCCAGCACCGCGTGGCCGCCTGTGATTTTGACTTCGCCGTGGTGACCAATATCACCCACGAGCATCTCGACTTTCACGGCTCGCTGGAAAACTACCGCGCCGCGAAGGCAAAGCTATTCGAGGGCCTGGCGGCGGCTCACAAAAAACCGGGCGTGGAAAAGCTCGCGCTGCTCAACGCCGACGACAGCTCGTATGAATACTTGCGCGCGCGCCTCAGCGTGCCGCACGCCTCTTACGGCATCGCCGCCCCTGCCGACGTGCGCGCCACCGAAATCACTCACACCCCCGACTCGACTCGCTTCACCGTCCGCTCATCCGGCGCCCGACCGCTGACCTCCGACCTCCACTTCCAAACGTCACTCATCGGCCTTTTCAATATCTCCAATTGCCTCGCTGCCATTGCCGTCGGGCTGAACGGATTGAGCTTGCCGCCGGAGGCTGTGCAGCGCGGCATCGCCTCACTCAAAGGCGTGGTGGGCCGTATGGAGCGAATCGATCTCGGCCAGAACTTCACCGCCATTGTGGATTTTGCCCACACCCCCAACGGCCTCCAACGCGCGCTGGAAACCGCGCGGCAACTGGCGAGGAATTTCACCACGGGCCGGGTCATTGTCGTATTCGGCTCGGCGGGATTGCGCGATGCTGCCAAGCGCCGCTGGATGGGCGAAGTGGCTGCCGAACTGGCCGACCTGGCCGTGATCACTGCCGAAGACCCGCGCACCGAATCGCTGGAAGCCATCATGGCCGAGTCGGCGGCGGGCGCAGAGGCCAAAGGCGGGCGCGAGGGCCAAACCTTTTGGCGCATCGCCGACCGCGGCGAGGCGATTGCATTTGCCGTGGGCCTGGCCGCACCGGGCGACGTGGTGATGGCTTGCGGCAAGGCGCACGAGCAGAGCATGTGCTTTGGCGAAATCGAGTATCCGTGGGATGATCGGGTAGCCATGCGGGCGGCCCTGTCGGCGCGGCTGGGCCTCCCCGGCCCGGCCATGCCCCGGTTGCCCACGTCGGCCGCGCAATGAAAGCTGTATGACCACTACCCGCTTCCGCACCCTCACCACCATCTCGCTCGTCGCCGTCGATGCGGCTATGACGGTGCTGGCGTTTATCCTCGCCTATGTGCTGCGGGCTGTCATCCCCTTCCCGGCCGAGCCGGTGGCTCTCAGGCCGCTCGCCGCGTACACCGGCCTCATCACGCTGCAAGCCATTTGCGTGCTCATCGTGATGTTCTTCTACCGCATGTATCACATCGTGCGGTCGCGGGTGGATCAGTTCTACGCCATCCTCGGCGCGGTGAGCATCGGCTCGCTATTGGCGGTTTCGTTCTCCACCCTCTTCTTCAAGAACACGGTGCTGGAAGTCGATTACCCCCGCGCGACTCTGGTCTATGCCTGGGTGCTGGGTATTGCCCTGGTGGCCTTTGGCCGGTGGGCGCATCAGCGCGCGCGCAACAGCCTGCAACGGCAGGGCCACGGGCGCGAGCGCCTGCTTATCGTGGGCACCGGCGACGTGGCCCGGGTGGTGGTGCAAAAAATCCAGTGGTCGCCCTATTTGGGTTACGAAATCATAGGACTGGTGAACGGCGAAGACTCCCCGCCGGAAGTGCTGGGCGTGCCGGTGCTGGGCCGCGCCGACGATCTGCCGCGCCTCATCGTCGAGCAGGCCATTGACGAAGTGATCATCGCGCTGCCGTCGGTGCTGCACGAGGAAATGCTGCGGCTGATCAGCCTGTGCCAGCGGGGGCGGGTGAGCATCAAAGTGTTTCCCGACGTGTTCGAGATCATCACCGCCGGGGTGACGGTGGACGACCTGGCCGGGCTGCCGCTGCTCACCGTGCGCGACGTGGCCCTGCGCGGCTGGAAGCTCAGCCTCAAGCGGGCGGTGGACGTGGCCGTGAGCGCCGCCGGGCTGGTGGCTGCCTCGCCCATCATGATGCTCATTGCCCTGCTCGTCAAACTGGATTCGCCGGGGTCGGTGTTTTTCGTGCAGGAGCGCGTGGGCCTCGACGGCCAACCGTTCCCGATGATCAAGTTCCGTTCGATGCGGGAGGATGCCGAAGCCCGGGCCCAGTGGACGGTGAAGAATGACCCGCGCCGCACCCGGCTGGGGGTGCTCATCCGCCGCTTCTCGATGGATGAATTGCCGCAGTTGATCAACGTGCTTTTGGGCGATATGAGTCTCGTGGGGCCGCGCGCCGAGCAGCCTAAGTTTGTGGAGGAGTTTCAGCAGCGCATCCCGCGCTACATGGAGCGCCACCGCGAAAAGGCGGGCCTGACGGGTTGGGCGCAGGTCAACGGCCTGCGGGGCGATTCTTCCATCGAAGAACGCACCAAATACGACCTGTGGTACATCGAGAACTGGTCCATCTGGCTTGATTTCAAAATCATGCTGCGCACGCTGGTGCGCATATGGGCTGATCCCTCGGCGGGGTAACCGGGGCTTCGCCGCGTCTCCATAACCTTGACTTCCTGCGGCCGTGGCCCTTGCAGTTTGGGGTGTGGTTCAGCCAGTTGTTCCCCGGCGCGATTGATTATTTGACAGTGCGGCACGGTGAACTGCTGCACCGTGCCGGAGCGCGAGGAGGAATTGCGGCGAGCGGGGCGGTTGGGCTGGTAATCTCCATCCAAAATTTGGGTCTGTGCGCGGTGCAAGTTTTCCGTATAAGACGAAACGGGTCAGGCGGAAAGTTTCCATCTAATACCTGTCGGGCGGCCACACGTAACGCGACTTCAGGCTATAATTTGTGGCAATCTATCACGGAGAGAATGACCATGCGAAAAGGGTTGCGTAAGGTTCAATTGATGGGCCGCCACATCGTGAGCGACCCCAAAATCTGTCATGGGAAGCCGACTTTTCGCGGCACGCGGGTGCTGGTCTCAGACGTGCTTGACCAAGTAGCGAGCGGGATGGCATGGGAGACCATTATCGAAGAATGGAACGACAGCATCACAAAGGAGGCCATTCGAGAAGCGGTCGAGTTAGCCAGTCAAGCCCTGCTCAAGCACAAGGATGAGTTCATTTTGGAGCCAGTGGCCGCGTGAACATTCTGGATGAGAATATCCCGAAGAACCAGCGCCAATTGCTGGAAGGTTGGGGCATTCCCATTCGGCAGATTGGCTTCAATGTAGGGCGGCGTGGATTGCAAGACGATGAGATTATCCCCTTCTTGCGACGACAACGCCGCCCTACGTTTCTCACTCGCGACGAAGATTTCTATGAGCGGCGTCTGTGTCATGCCAAGTACAGTTTGGTCTACATGGCCGTACACAAAAACGAAGCGGCGGTCTTTGTGCGCCGTCTGCTCCGCCATCCCGAATTCGATACGCAAGCCAGGCGGATGGGAGCCGTGATTCGGGTTTCAAGTGCGGGACTGTCGTACTGGCAGATTCACGCGGAGAGAGAAGCGAGTCTGGCTTGGGAACAGCAGCGCACCAGCAATTGAGGCAGCGTCTTGAAATCGGGCAGGCCGCCCAGCCCCGCGTGCAGGCGACGGGGCTTACGCCGCGCTAATTCAAAGGTTCTGGCGACAGCGCCCCGCGCCTGACGCCAGCCGTTGGGCCGCTCGTTGCGCTATAGGCGCAGGTTAGCAGTTCCGGGCGTTCATAATCCAAGCGAGCCTATGTCTCATCGTGGCGAAGTATTGGTTGCCATCATCAACAACCGCCTTGATTTCGCCATTGCTCATGAAGAGCATTGGTATCGTATCCCCGTTAGCAGTAAGGAGAAATGGCTCAGAGAACGCTGGCCGCCGAAGTGGTTAGCCCTGTATCAAACTAAAATTTTCGGCCAAGAAGCCCACGCTATCAACTATTACGCGAAGGTAATCAACCTTCGCCAAGCGTATCGCTGGCAACTTTTCCCTGACCAGCCCCGGAATGAAAAGGGCAACCGTCATTACTATCAACTTTTTCTTGAACCCTTACAACAATTATCCAAGCCGATTTTCAGTCGCCGTCACCGAAGAATCGTTTTCATTCCAACAACTTGGGAGAAGTTTATCAACGCCACCGAGATAAACGACTTGTACGACGAAAGTTCACTTGAAGACCGACTATGGGCGGCGCTCAAGCGATTGCAAGTTCAAGCGGAACGGCAAGAACTTGTAGCCCGTAAAGACCACAACTACTTTCTGGATTTTGCTATTTACTGCGCGTCGGGGAAAATAGATGTTGAAACGGATGGAGATGAGTGGCACGCCAACCCAGAAAAAGCGGCGTCGGACAATCTCCGCGACAATGATTTGGAAAGTGCTGGTTGGCAACAGTTACGTTTCACCACCCATCAAATTCAAGAGCAGATGGCGGAGTATTGCATCCCGAAAATTGTAGAGACGATTAACAACTTGGACGGGTTAGAAGAAGAAGGAAAGTTCAGGCCTCGCAAGATTGATTTGAACGCGCCGGATGGGTCATATCAGTTAGGGTTATTTGATAATCTATGAGCAATCTCAAAGTCGACGCCGCGTTAAGCCAAACGCGGCTTTCATAGGCAGGGGGGCGGCCCAACCCGGCATGCACCCGACGCGCTCCGCGCCCTGCGCGGTCAGCCTGCCGATAGAATTAGAGATCAGCCAGAGTAAAACGCCATGATGCCGCAGATGGCTCTCAAATACGATGTTGAAGTGAAAGATGATGGGCGCGGTGATTACGACCTCCACCCCTCCGGCGTGAACGGCCATTGCAACTGCGCGCAAATTGCCCGCCACCGCTCCGGCATCTCCGGCGTGTACAGAAATGGCACGTACCCCAGCTTCAGATAGATTTTTAATGCCGCCAGCCGCCAGTGTTCGGTGTACAGGTGAATGTTGCGGTAGCCCGCGCCGATGAGCCGCGCCGTCACCGCGGCGCAGACCACCATGCCCAGACCCTTGCCCGCGTGGGCCGGGTCGCCGGCCACCCAGCCCAACTCGCCGCCAAAGGGATGCTGCTCTGAATGGTCGTGCAGCCCCATCGCAGTTGCCACAATCTCGCCGCTCTCGCCGTGGATGGCCATGAACCAACTCTCCGGCGGGATTCTTGCCATCCACGGCTTCAGCTTCTCGTCGTTCCACCCCGGCCACCCGGCTAACTCCATCACCCTGTAAAAGCGCGGCTCGTCTCCCTTGCGATAGGTGCGCAGCGAATATCCGGGCGGCACCCGCACCACAGGCGGGGCGTTCAACAGGCGCTCCGGCCAGATCATCTGCAATTGCACGTAGGGTTCGTTTTCGGCCAATGTGCCTCTGGATTGTGGAGGGTCGTAAGGGTGGTGGCTGATGTTCCGCAAATCCGTTGACAGTGTACCATCGAAGAATCGTCAACCCTACCGATAACCTACGACGGCCGACCATCAGGCGTGTTAGACTCAAGCTGGTACGCGAATTGCACACTCTGGTTTGAAATATCCGTGAAGGGGAATGTTAAATCATGCCACGCTTGCAGCACCACAATCGGCGAAAACTCTGGCGCGCGCTCGCGGCACTCGTTGCGCTTGCCATTGCCCTCGCGGCCTTCGCTCCGCTCGGCACCCTCAGCGCCGCCCCGGCGGCGCAAACGCCCACGGCCGTCGGGCTGGGCGCGTTCGGCCTCGTTTCGGCGCAGGTGGGCTGGGCGCAAGTGGGCGGGCGTCTGTGGCGCACCGCCGATGGCGGCGGCTCGTGGGCCGACATCACCCCGCCGCTCGCTTCGCTCGACGCCGTGACCTTTGCCGACGAGGCGCACAGTTACGCCCTCAGCGCCTCGGGCGGGGCGTACACGCTGGCCCGCACCGACGACGCCGGGGCAACGTGGCAAACGTGGCCGCTGGCTCTGTTTGCGCCGGGCGACGACGCCGCGCTGGCCGGGGCATTCTATTTTCAATTCATCAGCGCCGACACCGGCTGGCTGGTGGTCAAACGGGCGACCGGCGCCGCCTTCAGCGTGGGCGCGTTGTTTGGCACAACCGATGGCGGCCACACGTGGGCCCGACTGTCGTTGCCGATGGGCGAGCCGGTGCGGTTTGTGGATTCGCTGCACGGATGGACGGCGGGCCTGGGCGGACTCTTCCGCACGGCGAACGGCGGACTCTCGTGGGATGCCGTGTCACTCGGGATCGATTCCGGGGGGGACATGCGCCCGCCGCGCTACCGGCTGCCCCGGTTCGACGATGCCCTGCACGGCCTTGCGCCCGTGGTGCAAGTGAGCGAAACCGAAACGCGCGTGACGTTCTTCGCCACCGCCGATGGCGGCGACTCGTGGCAAGCGGTGAGCGCGCAAACCGTAAGCGCGGGCGCGGACGTGCCGCTGGCCCTGGGGTCGGCGCAGGCCGGGCGCGCCGTGCTGCAACCGGATGTGACCGAAGTGCAGATGGCCTCGCCGCAAACCGGCTGGGCCAAAGCCGCGCGCGGCGCGTGCGGGGCAGGGGGCTGCACCCAAACCTCGTGGCTGCTGCGCACCGAAGACGGCGGCGACTCGTGGACGACGCTCCCGCTTCCCGGCGATGCGGCCACTACGATTGAGCAAGCTTCCCCCGCCTCGGCAGTGATCGCGGCCGGCGGGCGCACTGCCGTCTTTCAGGGTCAGGGCTTCGATAGCTGCACCATCCCCACTCTCACCGACATGCAAACGTGGTTTATCGCCAGTCCGTACCGCGTGTGGAATCTGTACATCGGCGGCAGCAGCCGCGCCAGTTGCGGCACGCTCACGTCGGCGTTCATCAACAGCCTCGCCGCGCAGGGCTGGCAATTCATCCCCACCTGGGTCGGGCCGCAGGCCGCGTGCTCCACCATCCCCGGCGTGACGAAGATGAGCTACGACACGGCCACCGCGTTCACCCAGGGCGCAACCGAAGCCGACGCCGCGCTCAACGTCGCCCTCAATCTCGGCCTGCCGCTGCCCGACAAAACCGGCACCGTGATCTATTATGACCTCGAAGCCTACGACACGGGCAACAGCGCCTGCCGCAACGCGGCCAAGTCGTTCATCTCCGGTTGGACGAGTCAACTGCGCGCGCGCGGGAACATCGTCGGAGTCTATGGGGCCACGTGCTCGTCGGCCATCAGCGACTTCGCCCTCATCGCCAACGTGCCCGATCAAATCTGGGCCGCGTGGTGGCACTATTCGGGCTACAACGCCAACGCCTCGGTGTGGAATCTCGTCTGCCTCGACAACACGCTGTGGGTCGGTTCGCAGCGCCTGCATCAATACGCGGGCGGCCATAACGAAACGTGGGGCGGCGCCACGATCAACATTGACAATGATGTGCTCGACGGCGTGGTGGCGTCGTTGGGTTCGTGTTATTTATTGACGACGGATGTGACGCCGCCACTGGCCGGGAACGTGATCGCCGACCCGCCCCCCAACTGCGGGGGAACGGGCTACACGGGGGGCACAGTGGTGCAACTTACGGCAGCGCCGAGCCAGGGATACAGTTTTGCCGGTTGGGGCGGCGACCTCAGGGGCGTCAACTCGCCGGTCAGCGTCACCGTCTCCTCCAACCTGTCGGTGATTGCGAACTTCGCACAAGACACGGGCTGGCTCTCGCCCACTGCCGATGCGGCGCAAACCACCAGGGCAGGCGACAAAAACGGATATGAACTATCGCCCGTCAATGCCTATGCCTCCGATGGCCTGTTCGCCGCCGACATAAACAGCGGCGTCGCCGGCGCGGCGCAATGCGGCAGCGCCAAACGCGACCGCCATCAGTTTTACGGTTTCGACGTGAACCTGCCGCCGGGCAGCGCCATCACCGGCCTGGCCGTGCGCCTCGACGCCAAAGCCGACAGCGCCGCGCGCGCGCCGAAGATTTGTGTTCAGTTTTCCGCCGACGGCGGCAACACGTGGACGGCGGCGAAATCAACGACCAAGCTTTCGGCGGCGGTGGCGGCTTATGCGCTGGGTGGCGCGGGCGACGGCTGGGGCCGGGTATGGGTTGCCAACGACGTGACTGCGCCCAACCTGCGAGTGCGCCTCACCGACGTGGCCGGAGTCGCCACGCGCGACTTTTATCTTGATTGGGTGGCGGTGAAGGTGTACTTCCAGCCGTAGTAGTCCGCCAACTTTGGATCGCATAGTCGTAGCCTAGCCCCTTGTGGGCGGCGCACGCGCACAAGGCGCTACGCTACACAGCGCTCTAACATTGGCGGACTACTAGTAGGGCTAACCCTTGCGCTTCGGGCGGTAGAGGCCTGCTTCGTTCACCCCCAGCAGCCCCGCCCGGAGCGACCGTTCATCCACGGGCGACAGCCGCGCAACCATCTCTGGCGTCAGCACTTGCACTTTGCGTATCTCGTCCAGCCGATCGGCAATGAGATCGAGCGGCCCATCTTCGGTCATCCACGGCAGGCGATCAAACCGCCTCAAGTTCATGGGCGCGGTGTAGCCGCGCAGCGTCTTCTCGCCCTCCACGTTGTAAAACTGCTCGAAGTACGACAACACCAATTCGCGCAGCGTGCGGAAGATTGGCTCGCGATAGCGCAGGCCCACGAAGTTGGACTTGGCGACCGCGCCCCAATGGCCGTCGCGCTTGAACAGCGCCAGCAAGTGATCATCGTCTCGGCTGTTGGGCAGTATGTCCACTATCAGCGGCGGATGCCCCAGCCGCCGCAGGGCCGCCGCCGCAAACAGCGCCCCGTCGAAGCAGTGGCCCACCCGGTCGCGCAGCACGCGCAACGGGCAGCGGTAAATCTCCTCCGAGCTGTAGATCACCTTATCCAGAAACCCTTGTATTTTCACCGGCGTCGTCAGCCGGGCCATGAATTGCCGATCAGATTTGGTCAGTGCGCGATCGAAGGTTTCGAGGGCTGGCATGGAAATGCAGTTTCCTGTGTAGCTTAGGGGCGCAACGGCTCAAGACGGAGTGGCCGCGCCACGTTCAAGGAATGCGATGCCCATGCCTAAAGCGTGTCCTTGTGATCAGGCTCGATGCTGGCAACTTTAGCCAGCGCGCGCTCAAATTTCTTCTTATCCCCTCGCTTGGCTCGTTTGCCAAGATATTCCTCGGTCATAAGAGCCGACAGTTTCTCAGCCAGTGCCAGCGTAATGATCTGGTTGATGGATACACTCTCCTGTTTAGCTAATTCTCGCACTTTATCGTGCAGGGAGTCGGGTAATCTCAGGCTGATTGTGCTCATGGCAAGGCTCCTATCTTTTGCAGAAACTCTTTCGGAGTTACAGCGCTGAGTCCGAATTGCTCAACACCGTGAAAATCGCTTTGATTGTATGTGACGATGAATTCGCACTCGGCTGTGATTGCCAACTCCGACACCATATCATCTATGATACCAACAGTGTTGTCAATAAACTCGTAGCAATTCTCAATATGGCTTCGTAGTAACGACTTCAGTCGTGGTTTGCGGCTAAAAAGCGACTGAAGTCGCAACTACCGGCGTCAATCGCTTTCATACTGAGGATTGCTGTGGCAGATACTTCGGCATGTGGGGGGCAATACTCAAGTAGCGACTGCGCAATTACAACTTGGCTGTCGCGACTGCCAACGAGGCGAGGGATGAGACCTCGCACGCTACCCGGGCTGGCGCTGCAGCAGCCACAGCGTGCCACCCTGGCACAGCAGCGCGGCGAAGGTGGCCGCCGCAAAAGCAGGGGCGATGCCCACACGCTCGATGAGGGCGGCCAGCACGAGAAAGAAGCCGACAAACGAGAACATCCCCAACAGCAAGCCCTTCAGCACTCCGACTGCCGGGGCCGGGCCGCCGTGGCGATGGGCAAACACCGTGAGGGTGGTGGCATAAACGGGAAACGGGGCCACCAGCCCGGTGAGGTGTGGGCCGAGCGCCGGGGCCAGGTCGGTCAGCAGCAAAACGAACGCGGTGGCAATCACCATCCTGGCCGGGATGTCCCACCGAGGCGGCGCTGCCATCGGCGAGGAAGTGGCCGTGGGGTATTTGGGCATGAGGTCGAGGGCTGCGAGGAGGCTCAGTATCACAATCCCAAAAAGCCACGGTAACGGAAGAGTCAGATATTGCAGGGCGGCTGTTGCCAGGGCGAAGGTCACGAAGCTCGACGCGACGGCGACGGGCCAATGGAAGCGCGAAGCGATCCAGCCATACCCGAGGCAGAATGCCCCTTCGGAGATTGCGCCCGTGAGCGTCCCTATGGCGGTGGCGCGAGCGAACGTTGCGCCGTGGTTGAGTGCGAGGAAGAATAAAATCGGCCCGGAGGTGAGGGGCAGACCGACGAGCCAGCCGCTCACGGCCGGCCCCCAGCGTCGCCCGGCCAGGCTGGCCGCCCCGATGAGCGCGGGCGTGAGCACGAGTTTCAATATCAGGATGTTCATGCAGCGCCGGGTTGAGGGCGGCAGCGGAGGAGATTCATGGCCTTCATGGTCATGACCGCCTCGCCGTGCTGGTTCAAAACCTCGACGTGCGAGCGCACCAGCCCGCGCCCGGGCTTGGAGCGCGATACAGCGGCCTCGAGCACCGTCACGCGCACCGAGAGCACATCGCCGGGGCGCACCGGCTTGAGCCAACGCAGCTCGTCGACGCCCGGTGAACCCAGGCTGGCCCCCGGCGAGAGGTAATGTTCAACCAGCAACCGCATCATCAGGCCCGCCGTGTGCCAGCCGCTGGCGATCAAGTTGCCGTAGATGGATTGCCGGGCTGCCTCTCGATCGGTGTGAAACGGCTGCGGGTCGAAGCGCCGGGCGAAGTCGATGACTTCAGCTTCCTCGACGGTGATGCTCCCGAACTCGTACACTGTGCCTGCGACGTAATCTTCGAAATAGCGAGGCTCGACGAGGCTTCCGAGGGTTGCGTTGTCCATGAGGCTCCACTTGTTCTGAATGCTGGATTGGGCTGCGCTCGTATTCTATCCTACCTCGCTATGCAACACCAAACCGCCCTCGTCCTGTCTCGCCAAAATTGTCCCCTCGCCGCCGCTAGACTATATCCGAGACAACGTGATAGAATTGCCCCGTCCGACACGCTGCCAGTGGCACGGGGCAGCGCTTTTTACAAACAACTAAAAAATGCGGTCATGACGCACCCGCGTTATGACGTCGCTCTTATCCAGAGAGGCGGAGGGACCGGCCCTGTGAAGCCTCGGCAACCGATCTGGAAGTCAGGAGCTGGATGTTAGAAGCTGGAGAAGACTCTCCAACGTCTAAATTCCAAACTTCAACTTCCGGTTGCGGTGCCAATTCCGGCAGATTGAACTGGAAGATGAGAGGGCAGCCGCGAGCCTAAACCCTCGCCCCTTCTCCGCCAGAAGGGGCTTTTATTTTGTTGGCAATGACGCCCGCCGCCATTCGCCGGAAACACAAAGGAGAATCTATTCAATGTCCAACTCGTTTATGAGTGAACCGAGCCTGCTGTTCACTTCCGAGTCCGTCACCGAGGGCCACCCCGACAAACTCTGCGATCAGGTGAGCGATGCGGTGCTCGACGCCTGTTTGGAGCAAGACCCCATGAGCCGCGTGGCCTGCGAAACCGCCACCAAAACCGGCTTTGTGATGGTGCTGGGCGAAATCACCACCCGCGCCTTCGTCAACTTCGACGACCTCGTTCGCCGCGTGGTCATCGACATCGGCTACGACTCCAGCGACAAGGGCTTCGACGGCAACACCTGCGCCGTGCAAGCGGCCATTGCCTCCCAAAGCCCGGATATCGCCCTGGGCGTTGACCACGCCATGGAAGAGAAATCCGGCGAGATGACCGACGCCGATATTGAGAAAGTCGGCGCGGGCGATCAGGGCATGATGTTCGGCTTTGCCTGCAACGAAACCGAGGTGCTGATGCCCATGCCTATCTTCCTGGCCCACAACCTCACCCGCCGCCTGGCGCAGGTGCGCAAAGATGGCACCCTGCCGTGGCTGCGGCCCGACGGCAAAGCGCAGGTGACGGTGGAATACGCCTACGGCAAGCCCAGGCGGGTCGACACAGTGCTGGTCAGCACGCAGCACGCGCCGGAGATCAGTCAGGAAGAAATTCGCGCCCAGGTATTCGAGCACGTCATCAAAGCCGTCATCCCGGCCAACATGCTCAACGGCGATTTGAAGACGTACGTAAACCCCACCGGGCGGTTTGTGATCGGCGGCCCCATGGGCGATGCCGGAGTGACGGGCCGCAAGATTATCGTGGACACTTACGGCGGCATGGGCCGCCACGGCGGCGGCGCTTTCTCGGGCAAAGACCCCACCAAAGTGGATCGCTCTGCAGCGTATGCCGCTCGCTGGGTCGCCAAAAACATCGTCGCCGCCGGGCTGGCCGACCGCATCGAAATCCAGGTCGCCTATGCCATCGGCGTAGCCCACCCCCTCAGCATCAACGTCGAAACGTTCGGCACCGGCGAGCTGCCCGACCGGCAGATCGCGCAGTTGATCAAACAGAACTTCGATCTGCGCCCCGGCGCCATCATCCGCGACCTCAACCTGCGCCGCCCCATCTACCGCAAAACGGCGACTTACGGCCACTTTGGCCGCACCGACATTGATGCCCCGTGGGAAGTGACCAACAAAGTGGAAAGTTTGCAGAAAGCCGTTGCCATGTTGGGCTAAACCCGGCCTCCGCAACGCATGGCCCGCACAGCGCCCGCCCTCCCCGGCGGGCGTTTGTTTGTGCTGCCGGCCCTTAAGGTGACTGTCACCGCGCACAAGACGCTTGAATCTTCGAACTCTGATGCGCGGTGACAGTCACCTGCGACAGGCTTGGAGATAAATTCTAACGCTCTTTCCGCGTTCATCCGCGTGCTATACTTGCCCCACCCTCATCATTTACTACGGAGCATTCATGAGCGATACCATTCAGGACTTCATCGAGACCACCGTTGCCCAACTCAAATTGCTGGAGCGCGCCTATTATCTCGGCGATTGGGAGGCCGCCACCTCCGGCACGCCCGAGGCCAACCAGCGCATGCGCGAAGCGCAGTCCGCCTACATTCGCTTCCTCGCCGACCCGGCCCGCCATCAAACCGCAAAGCAAATGCACCAGTCCGGCGCCGCCGCCAACCCGCTCGTCGCCCGACAGATCAAGCTGCTTTACCTCCTCACCGCTGCGCAACAGCAAGACGCCGCCACCACCGAGGCCCTCACTGCCCTCGAAGCGGATGTGCGCGACCGCTACTACAACTTTCGCGGTGTGGTGGGCGGGCGCAAGCTGAGCGACAACGAACTGGACGACATCCTGGGCAAGACCCACGACTCGGCGCTGGCGCAAGAGGCCTGGGAAGCAAGTAAGCAAGTGGGCGCGCAAGTGGCTGACGCCGTGCGTCAATTGGCCCGGTTGCGCAACGCCGCCGCGCGCAAACAGGGCTTTCGCGACTTTTTCCAGCAATCGCTCACCGTCAACGAGATCGACGAGGGCGAACTGCTGTCGCTCTTTGAGCGATTGGATGCGGCCACACGCGAACCGTTCGCCGTACTCAAGCGCGAAATCGACGCCGCCCGCTCTGAACACTTCGACATTGCCCCCGAGCAGCTTCGCCCGTGGCATTTTGGCGACCGGTTCTTCCAGTCGCCGCCGGACACGGGCGAAGTGGAAATGGATTCGCTGTTCGCCGATCACGACCCGGTGGAACTGGCGCTAAAAACCTACGACGGCCTCGGGATGGACGTGCGCGACATCCTCGCCCGCTCGGACCTTTACGCCCGCGAGGGCAAAAACCAGCACGCCTTTTGCACCGACATCGACCGCGAAGGCGACATCCGCACGTTGGACAACCTGCTGCCCAACCATCGCTGGACTGAAACCCTGCTGCACGAACTCGGCCACGGTGTTTATAACAAGCATGTGGATGCCTCGCTGCCGTGGTTGTTGCGGCAGTATCCGCACCTGCTCAGCACCGAAGCCATCGCCATCACCATGGGCGGCCTCACCTACGACCGCGAATGGCTGGAGCAAGTGCTGGGCATCCCGGCGGCGGAGGCCGCACGGGTGGCCAAAGCGGCCCGCGCGCAAGAGCGCGCCCTGCGGCTCATCTTCACCCGCTGGTGCTTGGTGATGACTCACTTTGAACGGGCGCTGTACGGCGATCCCGAACAAGACCTTGACCGGGTGTGGTGGGATCTGGTGAAGCGCCATCAGCTCCTCACCCCGCCCGATGGCCGCGCCGCTCCCGATTGGGCCGCCAAAATTCACGTGGCCCTGGTTCCGGTGTATTACCACAACTACGAGCTCGGCACCCTCGTCACCGCCCAGTTGCAGCACATGCTGCGGCGGCAGGTGGGCGGCATTGTGGGGCGCAAGCAGGTCGGGCAATGGCTCATGGAGCGTTTCTTCAAACCCGGCGCCCGCGAAGATTGGTCGGGCCACATCAAAACCGCCACCGGCGAACCGCTCAACCCGCAGTATTTTGTGGACGCGTTGCGAGGGTGAGCGACCCCCGCAAGGTATAATGAAATGAGTCGCTATGACCCTCTCTGACCTGACCGCCGAGATGCACCGTTTTGTGACGGCCAAGGGCTGGTACGCGCCCGGCAGCCCGCGCCCGCAAACGCCGCGTAATTTGGCGGCCTCGCTGGCGATTGAGGCCGCCGAGGTGTTGGAACATTTCCAGTGGGGCGGCGAAGCGGCCGACCGGGTGGAACTGGCCGGGGAGCTGGCCGATGTGGCCCTGTATCTTTTGCAACTGGCCAGCGTTAGCCGGATCGATCTGGAGCAAGCCATACTGGACAAGCTGCAAGTCAACTACGGGCGCGAGTGGGATCAGTAGGGTAATCCGCAGATGTCGCAGACGAACGCAGACAAAAAACGAGGCACTGTGTCAATCTGCATGATCTGCGGACAGACTGCCGCATGAGGATTCTGGCCCTTAGCGACGAAGTGGTGGATTTCATCTACAGCCCCCACGTGAAAGATCGCTTCGGGGACGTGGACCTGGTGATTGGCTGCGGCGACCTGCCGTTTTACTACCTCGAATTTGTGGTGACCATGCTCAACAAGCCGGTGTATTTTGTGCCCGGCAATCACGATGCGCGCCTGCAACATATGTCCGACGGCCGCATGGTCGAAACCGCCGAAGGCTGCGTCAACCTCGACGGGCGCGTGTGCCGCGAGCGCGGGCTGATCCTGGCCGGGTTGGGCGGCAGCATCCGCTACCGCGCCGACGGCGAGCACCAATACTCGCAGTCGGAAATGAATCGGCGCGCCGGCGGGTTGAGCATAAGCCTGTGGCTCAACCACCTGCGGGACGGCCGGGCGCTGGATATTCTGGTGACGCATTCGCCGCCCCGGGGCATTCACGATGCCGACGATCTGGCTCACACCGGCTTTGATGCCTTTGTGGAAATGGTGAAGATTTTTCGGCCTCGTTATCTGCTGCACGGCCATTCGCATGTGTATCGCAACACCGATGTGACGCGCACGCAACTGGGCCGGACCGAGATACTGAACGTATACCCTTATCGGGTGATTGAGTGGGAGTCGGGCTGGTGGATGACTTAGACAGACCGGCCGCGCGGACTCTGATTACCGCATGACTGACTGGCCCTTCAATGGCGCTGAACTCACTGCCGGATTGCGCCGCTACCTGGCTGATCCCACCCTGCGCATTATCAAGATCAGCGAAGAGCCGGTGGACACCTACCCGGCGCTGGGGCAGATTCGCGGTGTGGGCATCGATCTGGAGCGCCGCAACTTCGGCGAGCATTATTCTTATTTGCTCAAGCAGCCGCAGGGCACGTCGCGGTTCGGGTTGGCCGGAACCGGCGTGCGCGAGGTGGGCCTCTACCGTACGTTGGCCTCGCAACTGCCCATCGCCGTTCCCGAACTGGTGGCCAGCGACGCCAACGGCGATTGGCTGTTGATGGAGCCTTACCCGACCACGGTGCGGCCCGAACGCTGGACGGCCAAAGAATACCGGCAGGCGATCATCAACCTGGCTCACCTGCACGATCGCTTCTGGGGGTTGGCCGAAGACCTGTCGGTGTTCCCGTGGTTGGGCCGCCCGCTCACCAATGACTACCCGGTTTACGTCATGGCCGCGGCCAAATCCCTGGAGACCATCGTGCGGCACGACACACCCGCCGCCATCACCAACTCCATGGAGCGCCTCACGGCGCTGGCCCGGCTCATCTCGCAGGCCGACGTGGTGAGCCAGGTGCTGCAAAGCAAACCGCAAACGCTGTTGCACGGCGATTACTGGCCGGGCAACATATCGGTGGATGAGGACGGCGACCAGATCGTTTACGATTGGCAAATGGTGAGCGTCGGGCCGGGCGCCATCGACATTGTGGTGTTCATCACTACGTGCCAGTGGTGGTTCTCGCCGCTGCCCATCACCCCGCAGGAGATTGTGGCCGTGTACCGCCAGGAGATGGCGGCCCACACCGGCCAAACGTGGACGGATCAGGAATGGGCGTGCCAGTGGGATTTCGCCCTCATGTGGCGCTTTCTGCAGGAGTGGCTCAACACGCTGGCCGCGCCGCTCACTTACAGCTTGCAGGATAGCGAGGGTCTGCTCGAAGCCGTGTGGCTCGAGCCGCTGGGCCGCGCCGTGGATCGCTGGCTGAGGCAATTGGCATGAAGGAAGGATAGTCGGAAGATGAAAATTGTTTCTGTATATGGCAGCTCGGCCCCGGCGGATGGATCGGCGGCGTACGCCGAAGCGATGGGGATTGGGCGGCAACTGGCCGAGGCCGGGTTCACCGTGGCTACTGGTGGCTACCGGGGTGTGATGGAAGCCGCCAGCCGCGGGGCCGCCACCGCCGGGGGGCACGTCATCGGCGTCACCTGCAGTCTGTTGGAAAACTGGCGAGAGGGCCTTTCGGCAAACGCGTGGGTCAAAGAAGAAATCAAATTCGGCTCGCTGCGCGAACGGCTCTATCATTTGGTAGAATTCTGCGACGCCGCCGTGGCGCTGGGCGGGGGCGTCGGCACGCTATCAGAGGTGGCGCTCACGTGGAGCCTGCTGCAAATCGGCGAGATCCGCCCCAAGCCGCTCATCCTCGTGGGGCCGCTGTGGCGCGACTCCATCAGCACCTTTTTGAGCCACGCCGACGGTTACGTGCGCCCCGAGCACCGCGCCCTGTTGAGCTTTGTGAAAGATGTGGATGAAGCGGTTGCCATGCTGAAAGGATGAAGGTAAATGTCTGAGCAAAAACTACCCACCCGCGCCGAAGATTTCCCCGAGTGGTACAACACCCTCGTCGTCCGCGCCGACATGGCCGATTACGGCCCGGCGCGCGGCACGATGATCATAAAACCGTACGGCTGGGCGCTGTGGGAGAACATTCAGGCCGCGCTCGATAAACGCTTCAAAGCCACGGGGCACGTCAACGCCGGGTTCCCCATGTTCATCCCCCAGAGCTTTCTGGAAAAAGAAAAGAAACACGTGGAAGGCTTTTCGCCGGAGTTGGCCGTGGTGACCATTGGCGGCGGCGAAACGCTGGAAGAACCGCTGATCGTGCGCCCCACTTCGGAGACCATCATCGGCCACTCGTATGCCAAATGGATCCAGTCGTACCGCGACCTGCCGGTGCTGATCAACCTGTGGAACAGCGTGGTGCGTTGGGAACTGCGCACCAAGTTGTTTCTGCGCACGCTGGAGTTTTGGTGGCAGGAGGGTCACACCGCCCACGCCACCAAAGAAGAAGCGGAGTTTGAAACGCTGCAGATGCTGAACGTGTATGCGGACTTTGCCGAAAACGAAGCCGCCGTCCCCGTGATCCGCGGCCGCAAGAGCGAGTCGGAGCGGTTTGCCGGGGCCGACGAGACGTATTCCATCGAGGCCATGATGGGCGACTGCAAGGCGCTGCAATCGGCCACCTCGCATCACCTGGGGCAAAACTTCGCCCGCGCCTTCGAAATTCGCTATCTCGACAAAGGCAACGAGCAGCAATACTGCTGGACGACGTCGTGGGGGATCTCCACCCGGTTCATCGGCGCCATCATCATGGTGCACGGCGACGATCAGGGGCTGGTGATGCCTCCCCGGCTGGCCCCGTATCAAGTGGTCATCGTGCCCATCTCCAAAACCGACGCGGAGAGGGCGGCAGTGATGGAGGCTGCGCGCGCCGTGCGGGCCGAACTGACAGCCGCCGACATCCGCGTGAAAGTGGACGACCGCGAGGGGCTGACGCCGGGCTTCAAATTCAACGATTGGGAAATGCGCGGCGTGCCGCTGCGGCTCGAAGTGGGGCCGAAGGATTTGGCCAAGGGCACGGTGGCGCTGGCCCGCCGCGACAAGCCGGGGCGCGAAGGCAAGAGCTTTGTCTCACGCGAGGGGCTGGCGGCCACGGTGGCTGCCATGCTGAAGGACATCCAGCAGTCGCTATTCGATCGCGCGCTGGCGTTTCGGGAGCAGAACACGTTCGACCCCAAAGACTACGCCGAGTTCAAGTCGGCGGTGGAAAAAGGTTTTGCCCTGTCGTACTGGTGCGGCGATGGCGCGTGCGAAGCGCAGATCAAAGAGGAAACCAAAGCCACCACCCGCTGCATTCCGCTCGACCAGCCGGGCGGGGCGGGGGCGTGCATCCACTGCGGCAAACCGGCCGCCGAAAAAGCCCTCTTTGCCCGCGCCTATTAGCCGCCCATGCAAACTCTTACGCTCATCGGTCGCGGCGTGTCCATCTTTCTGATCCGGCTGCGCGATCAGGGAGCGCGCACCACCCGGCTGTGGCTGCACGAAAAAGTGAAGCGCTTTACGCAAGGGGTGTCCCCCGCCGTCAGCAGCGAGGTGCGTCCCCGGTTGTTTGTGGGTGGGCAGCAGTTCCGGCACGGGTTGGCGACCATGCGGCAAAGGGGTATTGCCGCCACGCTCAGTTTGCGCCAGGAGGTCGACGATGTCGCGCGGGGGGTGGCGCTATCCCCCCACTTGTGGCTGCCCACACCGGACGACGGCGCCCCCACGCTAGATCAACTGCGCGACGGTGTGGCCTTTGTGCGCGCGGCGCTGGGGGCCGGGCAGGGGGTATACATCCACTGCGGCCAGGGCGTGGGACGCGCCCCCACGATGGCAGCGGCCTATCTCATGTCCGAGGGGCAATCGCTTCGATCGGCGATGGATGCCATCCGGCAGGTGCGGCCTTTCATTACGCCCACCCGGGCGCAACTGGCGCGGCTGGCCGAATGGGCGCACGAGGTGCGGAGTGATCAATGATGCGCCGATGAGCATTGAGCCGGTGACGCTGCGCGGGCATTGGGCGCGGTTGGAGCCGCTGCGCCCGGGGCACGCCGCCGATTTGTTTGCCGCCGGTCAAACGCCGGAGGTGTGGGCCTATCTGTGGCGCGGGCCGTTCACTTCGCTCGAGGACACGCGCGAGTGGATCGAAGGCGCGCTGCGCGGCGCGGCGGACGGCAGCCAGTTTCCTTTTGCCATTATTCAATTGCAAACGGGCCGGGCGGTGGGCAGCACGCGCTACATGGACATTGTGCCGCAAGACCGGCGGCTGGAGATTGGCTGGACGTGGCTGGCTCAGGCCTGCTGGCGCACGCCGATCAATACGGAATGCAAATACCTGCTGTTGGGCCACGCCTTCGAGGCGGCGGGCTGCCTGCGCGTGCAATTGAAAACCGATCTGCGAAACATGCGCTCGCAGCAGGCCATTGAACGGTTGGGCGCGGTGCGCGAGGGCGTATTGCGCAAGCACATGGTGCTGGCCCTGAAAGGCAACTTCCAACGGCACTCGGTGATGTACAGCATTTTGGATACCGAGTGGCCCGAGGTGAAACGGCGGCTGGAAGCCAGGCTGCAAATATACCGGGGGGCGCAGGGGTAGATGCCGGCGCTGGATATCGCCCAGATTCGTTTTGAAGCCGCCGAGCTGGCGGGCGTGTTTGCCGACCCGCAGGCGTTTGTGGCCGGGGCGCGCGAGTTCTTTCGGCGGCACAGCGATCCCACGGTGAAGCAAAGCCCCGTTGTTTCGGTGCACGTGCCGCTGAAGGGCTATGGCACGCCCGCTCCGGTGATGCGCACG
>JACRBQ010000023.1 GCA_016213135.1 Chloroflexota bacterium
GTTGTTGTGCCGACCGAACCGCAACGCTACAGGGGTCTAAGCTAGCGGGTTGCAATGGGAGTCCAGAGCGGACTCTACGGGTGTAGAGATGGGGCCTAACGTCAAGTGCAGAATGTTGTTATGGGAACAAGGGAGACACGCTGCTTCGCCCTTCGGGGCTGGACTACCTGTAGTTGAAGTAAGCAGTGTGAGTCGGAGCCTTCATAGTAGTCTGCGGATGGCAACACCATCCACACGCATTGGCGGTCAAACGCCGATGCAGGCGAAGGAAGGCAGTTACTTCGGAGAAAACTGATCGTTGACAAGGAGGTCCTAAACATGTTGGACGACATACTCAAGACTCAACACAGTTTCGCAAAGAAAGCCACGAGTCACCCAGAACACCGGTTTGAAAACGTATATCACTTGCTCAAACGAGAAGACTGGCTGAACGATGCGCTCGACGCAGTGCTGGACAATGTCGGCGCGCGCACAGGGGGAGTAGACGGCGTGACACGCCAAGACTTCAAACGGGAAGGCTATCGAGAACGCTTCATAGCCGACCTCAAGAGTAGGCTTGCCACTGGACACTACCAACCTCAACCAGTCAGACGCGAATATATCCCAAAGGCCAACGGTAAGTTACGCCCGCTGGGTATCCCTACGCTCTGTGACCGCGTAGTACAAATGGCGCTCAAGATGTTGTTGGAACCCATCTACGAAAGTGATTTCTTGGATTGCTCGGCGGGGTTTCGACCCCAACGACGCACCATGGACGCTATCGCAGTGTGTTACCGGCTCATCAACCCGCGCAATGGGTACTACTGGGTTATCGAAGGTGATATACGCTCATACTTCGACAAGGTGAATCACGAAATCTTGTTGAAGTTAGTCTCCCGAAGGGTGGCCGATGTCAAGGTACTGAATCTAATCGGACGATTCTTGAATGCAGGAGTCATGGAAGACCAGGTCTTCCGCCGCACATCTGAAGGCACGCCACAGGGCGGCATCATGTCGCCCTTACTTGCCAACATCTACCTCCACGAGTTGGATTGCTGGTGGTGGGAGCGCTATGGCAAGCTGACAAAGGGCGCTAAAGGATGGCGACGACAGCAAGGACAGAGTAACTGTATCTACGTGCGTTACGCCGATGACTGGATTGCCCTATGCAACGGCACGAAGGCACAGGCAGAAGCCATACGCGACGAGATACGAGACTACCTGCATGACACGCTGAAACTAGAACTGTCCGAAGAAAAGACGGTCGTGACGCAGGCATGTGACGGATTTGATTTCCTCGGATTTCACATCCGGCATCAACCTGCACGGAACGGGCAGAAGGCTATCACGCTGGTAAGCCCGTCTGAGAAGAGTATCGCACGACTGAAGGATAAAGTCCGCGACATGACCAGTCGTAAGGGATTCAACGACAACCCGTTGTTCAAGTTCAAGGCACTCAATGCAGTGCTGCGAGGATGGATGAACTACTATCGCCATTGCAACGCCAGCAAACTGGCAAGCTGGTTGGATTCTTGGACTCACCGACGAGTAGCAAAGTGGTTGGTGCTGAGACATGAGTCGAGCTATCGGGAAGTGCTGAAGCTATATCTCAAACAAGAAGGAAGTCGGAAAAAACTTTGCCGTCAAACGGACGGACGGGTCTTACCTATTTCTGTCTATGATGCGAGATATACACCTCACACCGTATCATCCCCGAAAACGCACCAACCCCTACTTGCAGGAAACCATAATCCAGTCCGGTGTAGTGGAACCAGAGATACCTGTATCAGATAACCCCTGGAATGGCCGAACGGAACTATCCGATTGGCGCAATGTCCGGGACGAAGTCTTGGAACGGGACGGCTACCGATGTGCAGATTGTGGTAGCCGGGAAAATCTCGACGTTCACCACACCAAACCCAGACGCAAAGGCGGGCAAGACACCCTCGACAATCTGGTAACACTCTGCGAAAAGTGCCATGTAACGCGTGGCGACTATGGCAGACCACGCAAAAACGAGTAAGGGAAAGCCGTGTGATGCGAAAGTATCAAGCACGGTTTGGGGAGAGGAGTGAGGAAACACGCCTGCCGCAAGACAGGAAGGTGCGCCTTGCTCCTACTCTACGCACGTCGATTTTTTGGCTGTTGTACCGGCTGGCCCTGGAAGTGCGCCGCGAGTTCGGCTTCAACGACGAGCGGCGCTGGACGGAGAAGTATGGCCTGCTCAAGCGCGTAGCCTACACCGACGGCGAAGTCGCCGACGACGGCGCGTTCACCGGCACCAAGTTCTTTGAAACGGTGAGCGAGAAACCGGGCATCAGCCCGGCTATCGCCGGTGTCGGCCTGAAGTTCTGCACCTTCAGCAGTTTGAAGGACATCGGCCTGCCGCTGCCGGACTACTCGGAAGAGATCGTCCGGCTGGAGATGACGGACGCGATGGCAGAGCAATACGTCGAAGCCGACGGGTCGCAGGACGGCTCGCCGGAGGGACTGTTCAAGTGGGCGCTGGACACACAGAAGGAAGAAACGGGCAAGGGCGCCATCGGCGTGTGGCTGAACACCGCCCTGCACCGGCCCGACGCCATGTTCCGGCCCGAAGACGTGTGGTTCAATCGCCGCCTGAGCGGTCGCGGCAAGTGGGCCAGACGGCAGAAGGAGCAAGTCACGGAGTTCGCCCCGGTGTCCCGCGCAGTGCTGGATGAGAGCGGCCGCTGGATCGGCGACTGGCTTCCCAAAGAAATTTGGACGGCTGATACCTGTCTGGCCGAAAAGCGCGCCGGTCGCAGGGCGCTGGTGTATGTGAAACAAACCGGCAACCGGGACACGCTTCGCGAGCCGCGCTTGCAGGCGGCGCTCGAAGCGCATGGCTTGCGTGCTGGAATCCTCAAGCCCTCCATCGCACCCGCGAAGCGGGCAACGTGGATCAAGCGCCACGCCGCAGAGTTCGACGTGCTGATCGCGAATGCGAAGCTGGTCGAAGTTGGCCTGAATCTTACGATGTTCAGCACGGCCATCTTCTTCGAACTCGAATACAGTCTGTACGTCGTGTGGCAGGCGATGCGCCGCCTGTATCGCCCGGGCGCACCCAAGCCGGTGAAGCTGTACTTTCCGGTGTACAGCGGCACGCTGTCCGAAGCCGCGCTTGACCCGATCGGCGCAAAGATGATGGCCGCGCAGGTGTTCTACGGGGACGACGCGACAGCGGGCGGCGCGCTGGTGGACGACGGCGACGACGGCGACTTGCTGAACGACATCGTTCGCAAGGCGCTCGGCCAAATTGACGTGGGCCGGGCCGAAGGAATGTTCGGGCTCGGCAACAAGCATCTGGAGACGGCTTCGCCGCTCGGTTCGCCGACGGCGATCAGCCCGCGCTTGCTCATCACGCTGGCCGACCTTGCCCGCCAGCGCCGCGAACTGGTGTCGGCCCGGCGGGGGCGCAAGGCCGCGTCTGTGGTGGAGAATCAGATGACGCTGTTTTAAGAAGAACGCCGCCCGAAGGGGCGGCGTTTTTTGTTGTCTGTCGTTGGCGCCTTCGAGTCAGTTTATGCCTGGCTCGTTCAGCGGTAGTGAAAGGTTCTATCGTTCAGACTCTGCCCATAGCTGCAATCCGTCTGTCGCAAAACTGATCGTCCCGCGCTGATCGGTTCGTAGGATGGTGTAATTCGATAGCAGATTCAGGGTCTGCGGTTGAGGGTCACCATCGGGATTGTCAGCCCCGACGGCGATGATAACTGCTGATGGCCGGGCGGTGTCGAGGAACCTGGCGCTGATGGAATTCTCGCCGCCATGTTGTGGCACAAGCACTACAGTGGTTGGTCGAATCAGGCCGGTCGTAGCAAGTTGTGTGGCGAACGCGGCATCCAACCCACCCGGCAGAAGGAAAGAGGCGTTGCCATACTCGAGTCGCAACGATGCCCCCTTGGCTCCGACCGCTTCCACTCGCAAGGCGGCGCCTCCACCCAAATCGAATTGTTGGCCGACGTTGGCCGCGAGTACCGGGATATTCCGCGACGAAACGCCCTCGGCCCATTCGCGATAGGTCGAAGTTCGCCCAGGGTCGCCAGCCATGACCACTTGTTGGATTTCATAGCGACTCAAGAGGCCGGGCAGGCCGCCGACGCTATCCACTTCGGGAGAGGCAGCCACCACCAGATCCAGAGTCCGTGTTCCGATCGGTAACAAGCGCCCCAATGACTCGGCGAGGGCATTGGGACTTTGACCGCCGTCAACAAGCGCGTAACGTCCCGAAGGAGTCTGGATCAAAATGGCATCGCCATGACCCACGTTGAGGAAAGTGACATGCAATTTGCCGTCTGGCCGATGCAGGTAAATGTTCCAGGCCACCAGCGTGCCAATGGCCAACAACGCCAACACGGCATGGGTCACCCAGCCTGAAAGAGGCGGCAGCCATTTGGGCCGCTGGGTCGCTTCACGATTCAACAGCCATGTCAGGCCGAATAGAAGGGCGTACATTCCGAGCAGTGCCGGCAGGGAAAAGCGATCCAGGGGGATGGCGGCCAACGGCACTTTGGCGAGCAATTCGATGATGACAATTGTGAAGGTGATGAAGGGCCACGCGAGCCAATATAGGCCGTGGCCGAGGGTCGTGTTGATCATAGCGCCGATGGTGGCGAGACCGCCGAGCACCATTACTGCGGGTTGAGCGGGGAGCACCAGGAGATTGGCCACCAGCGAGATAATCGAAATCTGGTGGAAGTAATACGCCATGAGAGGGAGTGTCGTGATCTGGGCGGCAATAGTGAGTAACGAGAACTCACCAATCACGCCGACGATCTGCTTGACAGTAGTTGACGGCATGAAGCGAGTGAGAAGACGCGTCGCGGTTTGTGTCAATGGTTCGGCGTAAACGATCAGGCCAAGGGTCGCGGCCCCGCTGAGTTGAAAGCCAACGTCCGAGGCTGTGCCGGGATTGTAGAGCGTCATGAGAAAGGCCGCGACAGCCAAGGCAGCCAGTCCATTGGACGGCCGTTGCAAGCCGCCAGAGAGCAACACGAGACTCCCCATGATGGCGGCGCGCACAACCGACGCATCGGCTCCGGCGAGGATGGTATAGGCGGCGATAGCCACAATGGTGACGGGAACAGCCCACTTCTGGCCCAACATGCGCCGGAAAATCCTGGTGAAGAGGCCGGCGATAATGCTCACATTGAATCCCGAGATTGCAAGAATGTGGGAAGTGCCGGTGGTTCGAAATGCTTCTTGAAGCGAAGGGGAAACGTTCGCATCGACGCCGAGCAGAATACCTGTGAGCAACGACCCTTGCGGTTCAGGGAATGTCCGGGCGATCGCTGCCAAGGCAGCGCTTTTGAAATTGTAGATGGGCTGGAAGATGGCGATTTGCCATTGCAGCCAGAAAGGCAGCCTCCCAGGGTTGATCACCGAGGCCCGCGCCCGGCGCAAGATAGAGTAAACGCCTTGCCGGGCCAGATAATCGGCGTAGGAAAAATCATCGTAGACGGGCGGGGTTTGCAGGTCGCCGTTGGCCCGGATGCGCCGGCCGTAGGCAATGGCCGGGAAGCGCGGCACTTGCACCAGCACCGTGCCCTGCACGGCCACGACGCTCTGTGCCTCCTTGACCAGCAGGGTGTCGGCGGCGACGCGCAGGTTCACGTAGGTGTCGCGCACGTCCGGCTCGCCAATCACCACGCCTTCGAGGGTGACTTTGCCTTTGTCGTTGTAGCTGCCGATGAACGAGGCATCGTACACCGGCTGGGCGACCACCCAGCGCGCCGCGCCCAGGCCGAGCAGGGCGGCGGCAATGGCAAGATTGCGGATCGTTTGATCGCGTCGCGCCAACCACGCGCCGCCCGCCGCGAGCGCGGCCAGCAGCAGCCACGCCCACCACGGCTGAGGCATCACCGGAGCCAGGCCAATGCCGATTATCCAGCCGATGACGTATATGGCGAGAGGAGGAACGAACATGATGGGGAGAATGTTACATCAGGAGGGCGATAACGGGCAATCGACGGATCGTGGACAGTGGGTAGTGGGGGTGGCTCAATGATACAATCGCCCGCGTGTCCGACTCTCGCGCCGCACTGCTCCGCACCGGGCTAACGCTGGCCGGCCTGCGCCTCGCCGGAGGCCTGGCCGCGTTTGCGGCCACGCCCATCATCGCCCGCCGCTTCGGGTTGGACCCGGCGCTCGATTCGTTTTACATCGCCTCGTCGATTCCGTTTGTGTTGAGTTCGATTGCGCTGATCGGCGGATTGGAAACTGCCGTGCCGCCGATATTCCGGCAGCTTTCTTTGACGACAGAGGCAACGGATGAAAACGGGTGGGGATTTGTAAATGCGTTATGGCCGCCGGCCCTCGCCGGGGCGCTGGTTGCCGCCGGTGTGAGCTTTGTGCTCATGCCCGCCTTGCTTCCGCGCATTGCCCCCGGGCTGGACGCGACTCGCCAGAGCGTGGCAGTTTCCATGGCCCGCGCTCTGCTGCTCGCGCCGATCATCGCCGCGCCCGTGGGCGTGTGGCGCGGGGCGCTCATCGCCAAACGCAAACTGATCGGCCCGGCGGCGCTGGTGGCAACGGGCAGCGCAGTGTATTTTGCCATAGTGGCCCTGGCCCCTGCCACCCTCGGCGCGTGGACGCTGGTGGCCGCCACGCTGGTCGCCGGCCTCACCGGCCTGGCCGGACTGCTGATCGTGTTTCCCCGCGCGCTCACCGCGCGCCTCAGGCCCACACTTAACCTGCGGCATCCGGCCCTGCCCGCGGCGCTGGCCCTGCTCGTGCCGCTGGCGCTCAACGAACTGGTCTACCACGCCGACATCGTGATCATGCGCAGCTACGCTTCGCAAGTGAGCGCGGGCACGGTGGCCGCGTATGAATTTGCCACCCGCCCGCTGGGCACCCTCATCACATTGCTGCTCGCCGGAATCGTCGCCCCGGCCTTCCCCGAACTGGCCCGCACCGCGCGCGACCTGCCCGCCTTCCGCGCCACCCTCGACCGCGCGCTGAAGATCATGATCGCCGCCGCCCTCCCGCTGGCCGTGGGGCTGGCGCTGTTGAGCGGGCCGGTGGTGCGGCTGTTATATGAACGAGGGCGCTTCACGGCGGATGATGCCGCGCGGGTGTCGGCGGCGCTGGCGATGCTCACGCCGTACTTCTTCCTCACCGCGCTGGCGCAGCCGCTGGCCTATGCCACCTATGCCCGGCAGCAGCCGCTGTGGACGCTGGCGGCCTCGGCGGCGGGGCTGGCCTTCAGCGCCGTGGGCGGATATTTTCTTTCACAACAGTTTGGGCTGTTGGGCATTGCCATGGGCGACGGGCTGGGAGCCGTGCCGCTGGCCGGGGTGCTGCTGTGGTGGCGGTGGAGAAATATGATGGATTAGCGCGCGCGAGGTTTGTTGCTGCGCTTCTTGTGTTGCGTCGACTTGCCGCCCCGATAAATGGGCGCAGTGATGGGGCACACGACACTCAGGCGCGGGTCCAGCAACCGGGTTTGCAAACGGTCGTCCAGTTCTGCCCGGTCGGCGGAGGTGGTCACCACGGTGGGCAGTGCGGCCACGTAGCGATAATCAATCAACTGCATCAGCTTTTCTTTGGCCCACGGCGTGGCGCTTTCCAGGGCCAGATCGTCCAGCACCAGCAGCGGCGCGCTCTTCAATTCGGCAAAGCGCTTGTCGTAGCGCACCGTGGACTCCGGGCTGAAGGTGGCGCGCAGGTGATCGAGCAGATCGGCAAAGGTGATGAACAGCGCCGGTTGCCCGGCGCGCACGCGATGGTTGGCGATGGCGGCAGCCAGGTGTGTTTTGCCGCTGCCGTGCGGCCCGGTGAACACCAGCCAGCCGTGCGGGTCTGCGGCAAACTGCTGCGCCTCTTCAAAGGCGCTGTGCAGCAACCGGAAGTGGTCGCCTGCCAGCTCGCCTTTGCGGTCGTCAAACGACTCGAAAGTCTGGCGCCGGTGATGCTCCAGCGACGAGAGATCGGTCTGGTCGGAATCGGCGCGGCGGAAGTCGGGGGCGTCAATCACGATTTTGCGCACGAGGTCCATGTCCACCAGCCGGCTGCGCAGGCGCGGGTCCACGCGCTCCAGTTCCACGTTGGAAGTGACCACGGTGGGCAGGGCGGCGTTGTAGCGGTGATTGAAAATTTGGTAGAGCTTTTCCTGCGCCCACGGCGTGGGGCTTTCCGCGCCCAGGTCGTCCACAATCAGCACCGGGATGTTGCGGATGCGCTCGAACAGATCGTCGTATGAAATTTCGGACGAGGGGGCAAAAGTGGCGCGCAGGTGATCGAGCAGGTCGGGTGCATTGATGAACATCACCGGCTGCCCCTGCGCCAACCGGGCGTTGGCAATGGCGGCGGCCAGGTGCGTTTTTCCGCAACCGTAGCCGCCGTGCAGCAGCAACCACCCGCGCGGCGACTCGGCATATTGCCGCGTCTGGTCGTAGGCGCGGCGCAGGCTGGCCCGCTGCAAGGCGTCCACCGCGTGGCCCTCCGCTTTGAAATTCTCAAAAGTCTTGCCGGCCAGCGGGCCGAGGCTCGAAAGCTGATGCTCGCGATTCTTTTGCGCGGCGGCGATTTCCTCGACTCGGCACGAACAGGCGAACAGCCGCCCGAAGTTGGGGTGTCCCACGGGCACGTCCTCGCGCACGTAGCCAATGCCGTGGCAGTGGGGACAGTTGGGGTCTCCCGGCCCGACCTGATCCGGCCGGCGGCTGGCGTCGCTAGTCGAGGTAGTCGAGGTATTTGCGGCGATCTTTTTCAGTGTTTCCCCGGCTCTTTCCACGGTCGGCCCTTCCTTGAGTCTGCCAGTTTTCCAAAACGCGGATGATGTAGCGCAGCGAGCGGGCGTTGTTTTCCACGGCCTCGCGGACGGCGTCTTCGATCCATTCCGCCGGATAAGTCGCCTCGGCGTCGCGCAGTTCGTCGGCGATCATCGGCGTGAGCGGCCCGATGTTTTGCTCGTACAGCGTGAACACGTTGGGGCGATCGACCACCACCTCCAGCGGGGACTCGTCGTCGGCGCCGGGTCGCCACTCGCCACGGGTAATGCCCTCTACCGCGGCCCGCCCCTTGGGCGTGTTCACAAAGTATAAATCATCCGCCCCGGCGGCGCTTTCCACCTGCACGTGCAGCAGCGTGCCGCGCGCGGTGGCTCGCTCCAGCGCCTCGGCCAGCGCGGCGGGGGCCTCGTGCTTGTGCGCCGCCAGCCCGGCCAGCAGCGTCTCGTCGGCTTCCAGTTCGCTGCCGCGCATGTAGCGGATGTTGCCCTCCTTAAGCGCCAGCCGGTAGAAACAGTACAACGTCACCTTCAGTTCGCCGAGGTGATCGATCTGCGGCAGTAACTCGCTGAAGAACGGGTTGGGCACCGGCGTGCTGCGCACTTTGCTGGAGGGGAAACCGGAGAAGCCTTTCATGGACTGGGGTCGGTGGTTAGTGGTTGGTGGTTAGTGGTCAGTAGTCAACGGTCAGCGGCCCACCGCAATGAAAGCTGTGCACTGAGAGCCGTGCGCTGAAAGCTGACAGCTGATGGCTGAGTGCTATTCAAACTTCAAATGCCTTGTCTCCGCATCCGCAAACTTGGTGAGCGATTCGAGAAACACCAGTTCGACCGAGCCGGTAGGGCCGTTGCGGTGCTTGGCGACGATGACCTCGGAGACGCTCTTTTTCTGCGGCTCGTCGTCCCAGTCGTCCGGGTGGTGCAAAAACATCACCACGTCGGCATCCTGCTCGATGGAACCGCTTTCGCGCAGATCGGAGAGCATGGGCCTCTGCCCGGTGCGCTGCTCCACCGCGCGCGAGAGCTGGGCGGCGGTGAGCACCGGCACGTTAAGCTCGCGGGCCAGCGCCTTGAGGCTGCGCGAAATATGCGACACCTCCTGCACCCGGTTGTCGGTGCGGAAGTCGCCGGTCATCAACTGCAAATAGTCCACCACAATCATGTCCAGCTTGATCTCGGCGTTGAGGCGGCGGCACTTGGTGCGAAGCTGCAACGCCGAAATGGCCGGGGTGTCGTCGAGGTACAGGCCGGTGTCGCTGAGCAGGCTGATGGCGTGCGTAAAACGCGGCCACTCGTCCTCTTCCAGCTTGCCCAGCCGCAGCCGCTGTGAATTGATGCCCGTCTCCTGCGCCACCATGCGCTGCACCAGTTGCTCGTTGGACATTTCCAGCGAGAACACGGCCACGCGCTTCTTGTGGACCTTGGTGGCATTGAGCGCCATGGACATGAGCAGGCTGGTTTTGCCGCGCCCCGGGCGCCCGGCCACAATCAACAGGTCGGATTGCTGCATGCCGCCGAGCAGCTTGTCCAAATCCTTGAACCCCGTGGGCACCCCCAACAATTGATCGCCGTGGTCGTACAGATATTTCACCCGGTCGTAATACTCGCTGGCGACCGTTTTGACCGGCCTGACTTCGCGGGTGCTGCGACGTTCGCTGACGCTGAACAGCGCTTTCTCCGATTCGCCGACGGCGGTATTCACGTCGTAGTCGTCGCTGTAAGCCAGCTTGGCAATGTCGGAGGCGGCCTGGATGAGGCGGCGGCGCGTGGCGGCATCTTCCACCAGGCGCCCATAGGCCGCGGCGTTGAACGCCGTGGGGGTGAGGGTGATGAGCCGGGTGAGGTAGGCCGGGCCGCCCACCTCAGCCAACTGGCCGCGCTTGTCCAGCTCGTCCTGCACCGTCAGCAGGTCAACGGGACTCCGCGCGTCGTGCAGACTGACGAACACCTCCCACACCCAGCGGTGCTTGACGAGGTAAAAGTCTTCGGCTTTGAGGAACTGGGCCACGTCGAAGAACGACTCGGGATCGATCAGCACCGAGCCGACGACGGCCTCTTCGGCTTCCAGATTGTGGGGAGGGGTGAGCGAATTTTGGCTGTCGGCCATGGACAAATTGCCCCCCGTAGCGGGGGGCAGAAAAGCGCCGGCGGCGCAATACGGGCTTCAGAAAGCGGCGGGCGGCGGCCGTTTACTCGTCTTCTTCGTCGTCGTCCTTCTTCTTGTCGGAATCCAAATCCTTGAAGTCGAGCGAGTCCACAAAGTTGCTGAACGCCGACGGCAGGTCGTCCGCGTCGCTCACGTCGGGCGCGCGTTCGTCCTCTTCGGCGTTTTCCACTTCAGATTCGGGGACAATGGCGGCGCGCGACATCACGTCGTCGTTTACCAGAATGGGCACCTTGGCCCGCACCGCCAGCGCCAGCGCGTCCGACGAGCGCGAATCGATCTCGATGACCTTGCCGCGCACTTCCACGATCAGGTTGGCAAAGAAAATCTCGTTGCGCAGGTCGCTGATTTCCACCCGCAGCACCTTGCCGCCCAGCGCCACGATCACGTTTTTCAGCACGTCGTGGGTCAACGGCCGCGCCACTTCCACCTCTTGCAACTCCACCGTAATCGCATCGGCTTCGCACGGCCCGATCCAGATCGGCAGATACCGTTCGCTATCGACATCCTTTAGAATCACTACCCGGTGAGTCGACATGAGACTCACGCGAATACTATCTACAGTCACTTCAACCATCGTTGCGTCTCCCTTGCAGCGGATGCCGTGGATTGTAGCACAGTAGAGACGTAGCCTGCAACGTCCGTATGCCGTCGCGGGTGCACTTTCGTAAGGGCGAAGCATTCGCGCACAACCGGCTTATTTTTGCGACGGGCTGCAACGCGAATGCTTCGCCCCAACTTTGGAAAGGCCGAAATTCCGCGCGAACGCTGGTGCTATAATCCTCCACAGACATGGACATCCTGCGCCAATCCACCGAAGCCTATTTGTGGTGGCTCACCCTTGCGCTGGGACTGGGACTGGCCCTCAGTCTCCTCGCCGGGCTGTACGACCTGAGCCGCGCCCGCAGCCTGCCCTACTTTTTGCTGCGGCGGCAGGCCCTCGAACGCGGCTGGCGCAGCATCCTTATCGCCGTCTTCTTTCTGCTGTTCGGCATTGCCGTGGCCCTCGGCGGCAAGCCGTTGGTGGAACTGGTGATCACCCCCACCGTCACCCCCACCATCAGCCCCACGCCCAGCCTCACCCCCACCCTCACCCGCACGCCTACCGTCACGCCCGTCCCCTCGGCCACGCTGCCGCCCACCCACACGCTGGAGCCGTCGCTCACGCCCACGCCCAGCCTCACGCCTACGCCGGGCTACCCGGCGGCCCTCGTCACCAACATCCCCGGCGCAACCGTCACGCCCAACCCCGACGCCGTCATCGGCGCGATCACCATCGCCACGGGCTACACCCGCAGCTTCCAGCCCATCGGCGCGGCCTTCGCTTTCGATGCCGCCGAACTCGACAGCCTCTTCGCCATCTTCACCTACAACAACATGACCGACGGCGCGCAGGTCTCGGTGATCTGGTACAAAGACAACGCGCCACTGTTCATAGACACTGCCCTGTGGCAAGGCGGCACGGGCGGTTACGCCGGGCAGGGCTGCACGCTCGAGGTGTGCAAATGGGAAGCGGGCAATTACCGCGTGGCGGTATACGTGGGCGAGGTGTTCGAGCAGTCGGCTGATTTTGTGATTAGTGGAACGCCGCCCACCCACACCCCGACTCCGTCGGACACCCCAACCCTCACCCACACGCCGACCACGAGTCCCTCGGCCACATCGTCGCCCACCCGCACCGCGTCGCCCACCCGAACGCCGCGCCCCACCCTTACGCCGACGTTGACGCCGACTCTGCGCCCCACCCTCACGCCGACCCCCACTCGCACTCCGCGCCCCACCGCCACCGCCACCGCCACGGCCACCCCCAAGCCATGAACCCTCCACGCGCACTCCGCACACTCGCCCTCGGTCTCACGCTGTGGCTGGCGGCTGCCACTGCGGCGCGGGCGCAAACGGGCGGGGTGGCTCTCACGCTCGTCGCCGAGGGGCCGGTGACCCCGGTGATGGCGAGCTACATCCAACGCGGTATCGCCACTGCCGAGAATCAAAACGCGGAAGTCGTCATCATCCAATTGAACACCCCCGGCGGGCAGCTCGACCTGATGCAAAGAGTGGTGGACGTGATGCTGCAAAGCCGCGTGCCGGTGGTGGTGTACGTGTCGCCGCGCGGAGCCATGGCCGGCAGCGCGGGCACTATCATCACGCTGGCGGCGCAGGCCAACGCCATGGCCCCCGACACGGTCATTGGCGCGGCCAGCCCGGTGGGCAGCCAGGGCGAGAACATTGACTCAACGTTGAGCGCAAAACTGAAGAGCGTGCTCAAAGCGCAGGTGCGCAACCTGGCCGCCGCGCGCAGTCCGGAAGCCATTGCCCTGGCCGAGCAAACCATCGACGAGGCCAAAGCCGCCACTGCCGCCGAAGCCAGGGCCGTGGGCCTCACCGATTTCATCGCCGCCGACGTGCCCGACCTGCTGCGACAGTTGGACGGCTACACGGTGCGCGTGCAGGGCCGCGAGGTGACTCTGCATACCGCCAATGCCACGGCGACGCCGCTGCCCGCGAGTTTGCTGGAAGAGGCGCTGGCCCTGCTGACCAACCCGAACGTTGTGTTTCTGCTGTTGGCGCTGGGGACGCAAGCCATTCTCATCGAACTGACCAGCCCCGGCGGCTGGGTGGCCGGGTTCATCGGCGCGATTAGCCTGGCGCTGGCGTTCTACGGGTTGGGCGTGCTGCCGGTGAACTGGTTCGGGCTGGTGTTCATCGTACTGGCCTTTGCCCTGTTCATCATCGACATCAATGCGCCCACGCACGGCGCGCTCACCGCCGCCGCCGTGGGATCGATCATCGTGGGCGCGCTGGTGCTGTTCAACTCGCCCGGCTCGTCGCCGTACTTCCGCGTGTCCATTCCGCTGGTGGTGGGCACGGCGCTGGCGTTCGGCGGCATGTTTTCGGTCATTCTCGTGTTTGCCCTGCGGGCGCAGAAGCGGCCGGTGATCGTGGGGACACACACGGTGGTGGGGCAAGTGGGCCGCGTGCAACAACCGCTCGACCCGGAGGGCACGGTGCAAGTGGCGGGCGAGCTATGGAGCGCCGAGTCGGACGGCGAGCCGATCGCTGCCGGTGAAAAAGTTGAAGTTGTGGAAGTGAAGGGGCTGAGGTTGAGGGTGCGGAGGATTTGAAGGATTCCTCAAGCCAATGGGCATTAGCCAGCATCGGCTTGCCAAAGACATTAGCGTTCCGTCGCGCTGCATTAATGAAATTGTACTTGGCAAGCGCGCCGTTAGCCCGGATACGGCACTTCGGCTATCCCGGTATTTCAATTTGACCGAACAGTTTTGGCTCAATCTACAAGCCCGCTATGACCTTGAAGTAGAAAAAGATAGACTGGCTGGTAGATTAGAGCGCGAAGTCCGAGTGTATGTGGCGGCATAGCAAAAGCAGGGGGTGTCGTTACGCCAAAAGCCCGCCCAACGGGGCGGTTCAGACGCGCGCGGAGCGAAGCGCGTCGCCTGCAACCGCGTGTTAGGAGGCCCTTTGGGTTACTCAAGGACAAATCGAAAGTCGCAAAGGGATGAGCCTTGCATAATAGTCTGAGAACGCAATAACTTCATTCGGGGATTGAACCCCTTGGTGAAAGGTTCATCCCGACAACAAGAAAGGCAAAAGCCAAGTTCCTTCATCTCCGCCTTCTCGTATAACTCGGCATAGCGGCAGCGAGTGACATCAAAACTGAGATTCTGCTCCGTCTCTTCCAAAATGGAGATTGTCATGGCATCGTCTTCGGCCCATACTTCTCTCACGACACGGCCCAACTCTTTCATAGAGTTGCCACCATGCTTCTCAGCCAGTATCTTGCCAGCCATCATTGCATCTGCCTGAACCGCCGCGGTGGCTACTTCCATGGCTTTATCTTGGCCCATCACCCTGGCAAATCCCCTGATTAGACAGGCGGCTATCGGTGCTTGTATCTCCCGACGCTGGAGATGACTTATCTCAAGTGTTGGCTGGTCTGTGCCCGAGCTTTCCAAGTGATGCTGATTTTCTCTATTCATCTCTTTCTTCTCCTTCCAGAGCGGCGAGCCGCCTAACACGAACTTGGACGGATTGGCGCTCCGCGCCACGAACACCAGCCATTGCGCCTCCCCGCCCTTCACAACGCTATCGCCACCTCCGCCGCCACGCGGGCGTTGTTTTCCAGCAGCGCGATATTAGCCTTCAGGCTGTGCCCGCCGGTGAGTTCGGCCACCTTCGCCAGCAAAAACGGCGTGACCGCTTTGCCCTTCACCCCCTGCGCTTCGGCGGCGGCTATCGCCCGGTCAATGGCTGCATCTATTTCGTCGGCGGGCAGGGCGGCCTCGGCGGGAATGGGCGCGGCGATCACCGCCCCCCCGGTCAGCCCCATGTCCCATTTGGCTTTCACCATCGCCGCCGCTTCGGCTGTGCTTTCGGCCCGCGCCTCCAGCCTCAACCCGCTGCTGCGCGAATAGAACGCCGGGAACTCATCCGTCTGCAAACCGATCACCGGTACGCCCGCCGTTTCCAGCCATTCGAGCGTGGCCGGCAAATCCAGAATTGCCTTGGCCCCGGCGCACACCACGGCCACCGAGGTGCGGGCCAGCTCCGGCAAGTCGGCGGATACGTCCGTGCGGTCGCCCCGGTGCACCCCGCCGATGCCGCCCGTGGCAAACACTTTGATGCCCGCCCAGGCGGCGGCGATCATCGTCCCCGCCACTGTGGTGGCCCCGTCGGCCTTGCGCGCGGCAATCGGGCCGAAGTCGCGGCGGCTCACCTTCCACACCCCGTCGGTGTTCGCCAGATAATGCAACTCGTCGTCGGTGAGGCCCACCTTCACCTGCCCGCCCAAAATGGCAATCGTGGCCGGGGTTGCGCCGCAGTCGCGCACAATGGCCTCCATGCGCCGCGCCAGTTCGAGGTTGCGCGGCCTCGGCAGGCCGTGAGCAATCACCGTCGACTCGAGCGCCACAACCGGCCGCCCCGCCGCCAGCGCGAGTGAGACTTCGGGAGAGAGGGAGAAGGACATGGGGAGGGGTGAGAGAAGAGAGAGGAAAGAGGAGAGAAGAGAGAAGAATGCTGCGTTCTTGAGTTTTCGGATATTGGGTATTGAGTATTGGGTATTTGGTATTGAATTCCCCGCTACCCTTGAATCACCGTCCCGCCCTTGTCGCCGCCCTCGGTCAGTTGGCGCAGTTGCTTCATCGACAATTCCCCGATTCCGCCGGGCGATAGTTGCGATCGGCGGCGCGTGGTGCCCAGCGCCTCGGCGAATTGTACCAGAATCAACTCCAGCGGCGGCTGCTCGTCCGGCGAAAGCGGCACGTGCTTCGTAATCGTTTCGATGAAGTCCAGCCGCGCCAGCGCCCGGGCATATTCCATCAGCCGCAGCTTTTCCGCCGTCCCCTCGGCCAGCGTCACTTTGTCCTGCCGCTGCCAATCGGCCTGCCACGTGCGGATGCGCTCGTCCAGCACGTCCTGCGGCGTTTCAATATGCCCCAGACTCACCCATAGCAAATCCACGCCCATATCGGCAAAGCGCTTGCGCGTTTCTTTGTGCTCGAAGCCGGCTTTGATCTTGTCGCGCGGGTCGCGGACGTCGGCCTCGGGGCGGGCAATTAAATCGTCCAGCCGCGTGCGGCTGACGTAACCACGGATGATGCCGGTCACCGATTTGAGCACGCCGTCGGTCCACACCGATGGCCCCTTTTGGCCCACCGTTTTGCCGTAAGCAATGTGCTTGATGGCCGCAATGGAAAACGGGAAAGTCTCTTTGGGCGTGCGGTCGCGGTTGCTGGTGCGCGCGCGGAACGACGCCTGCACATTGCGCACCTTCACCGGAATGCCGTCTTTGGTCAGCGCCTTCACCTCGTCGCGGGTGCGGAATTGATCGCGCAGGTCGACCACCTCGCGCAGCGTCTCAAAGCGGCGGATAAAATGCCGCCCGGCTCCGGCCACCTTCGACGGCCCGCCCACCCGCTCGAACAGGGCCACGTTGCCGGAAGCCACGCTCACGTACCCCGGCCCGCCGATGATCGGGATGGGATTGGTGTCGGCTTTCTTGACCTGCCCCGGCCCGGGCTGGCTCTTCTCGGCCACTTCGTAACCGCCGCTTTTAATGTTGATGCTCGGATAATCCCAGCCGAACATGGAAGCCGTGAGGTAGCGGTAGCCCGTGGTCAGGTCGGGCAAGTCGAACAGATCGCGCACATAGTTGGAGGCCAGCAGCACCGCCAGCACGCTCCCCAACAGTGCCGGCATGAAATGGCGCAATGTTTGCGGATAAACGAACGACAGCGCCAGCCCGACCACCAGCGACGCCCACTGCGGCAGCGTATCCAGGTATTGCTGGATGAACGGCGGGTGCGTCACCTGCTCGATGGCCCGGCCCATCAGCAAAAACACCACCAGCCCCAGCCCCACAAAAAACTGCCGCCGCCCGGCCCAGTCCAGATCGCCCTCGACGAGGTTGTAGAAAAAGTGCAGGATGCCGAAACCCACAACCTTGCCGCTTGGCAGCGAGGAACGTTTCACGGCAACTTCTCCTCCGGCGCGGCAGGCAAAGTCCGCCCGCTGTTGGCGGGCATGTCGCCCTCGCCCGTGGCCTGCCCCTGAGTCGCCGCCGGCAACTCAACCTCCCCCGCCTCCAGCGCCTTCAATTCAATGGCCGACACTTCCGACAAATCCTCTGATAGCGTCACTTGCCCGATCACCTTCACCGTCTCGCCGCGGTGCAGTTCGCCGTCATCGGCGGGCAAACCCACCCAGTGCCGCAGGTTCGCCAACTGCTTGGCCGTGTCGCTCGAAATCAGCATTTGCGTCACCGGGTCCGAGGCCACCCGGTCCAGACCCGTGATCAATTTCTGCGCAATTTCCTGCCGGGGCGCGCTGCTGCCCTCCTCAGCCAAAGCCTCCTGCATGTGCTTGAACTGCTCCATGATCTCGATCTGCGCCTCGGCCCGCGCCTTCTCGGTAATGCGCTCCACTTCCACGTCGGCCTTGGCCAGCGTGGTGAAGGCCTGCTTTTGCCAATGCGCCGCCCACGAGCGCACCCGCTGCGCCGTCACCGACTCGGCCAATTCCAGCGCCCCCACCGAGGCCGAATATACTTTGATGCCCCGGTCGCGCAGCAGCGCCGCCCCCTGCACCTGCTTCGTCAACCGCGCCTGTAGCGCCACCACCGGCGCCGACTCGGCAGCCTGCGGATCAAACAGATCGTCGAGCGTCAACCGGCTCACCTGATCGCGGAATAACTCCGTCGCCACGATAATCGGCAAATCCGTCCACTTCAACTCCGCCTTCTCCGTCACTGCCCCGCCGTACACCGCCTTGAACGCGCTCTGCGGCCTGAACGGAAACGCCGGAGTAATCTGCGTCTGCCCCAGAAAACTGGTCTCGGCCTGCGCCTCACCCCCCCCAATCGGCAACGAATCGGTCTCGCCGGGGTCGAGCGCAAACACCACCGACACCTCGGCCTTCAACTCAATCCCGTCGCGCGTCAGCGCCTGCGAACTCTGGCTGCGCACCTGCCGCCGCAAATCCAGCGCCGCGTGAATGCGCTCCCCCGCCGCCATAAACACAATCCCCGGCCCGCAGGCCCGCGAATACTGCCGCCCCTTCTCCAGCACCACCCCGCTGGAGCCGTCCACCAGAATCACCCCCGCCCCCTTGCGCTTCAACTCCTTCGCCGTCGCCACCAGTTCGCCGTCGCGCACAAACACAATCGGCCCGTGCCCGCCCGACACGTACAAAAATAGCCGGTCGGTCGCCCCCTGCCTCTCGCGGAGCGTCCGCACCGGCAAAATATACTGCGACGCCAGCGCCAGCGTGCCCATAAACATCATCCCCAGCGCCAGAAAATCCACCATCCACCCGGCGGTCGTCTCTTGGGGCTGCTGGTAGTGCATCAGCAAATAAGCCAGCCCCACGCCCACCACCGGCAGGGCAATGCGGAACCAGCGCTGGCGATAGAACGGCAAACCTTCCATGGGCGGGATTGTACTGCAAATCAGGGCGCGAGGGTAACCACCCCAAGCTTAATCGCCCCATCGGGCCGGCCCTCGGCGGGCAAACGGTCGCCGCTCTCCGTCACCATCCCCGCCCACAGTGTGTATTCGCCCGGCCCCGGCGCAGTCAGCACCCGCTCGTCCAGCACCACCTCCCCCGCCAGCCAGCCGCTCGTGGGCCGCGTCCAATTCACCGGCTCCCCATCCGACTGCGCCACCAGCGCCCCGCCCGCATCCAGCACGTGCACAAACACGCGGTACGAGTCCGCCATCTCACTCGTTGCCTGCCACGCCAATTCAATTGTGATCCGGCGATCCGAGGCGCGGACGTTCGCGCCCGCCAGTTTGATCGATTGCCCCACCGCCGCGTCGAATCGCAGCGCAAGCTTTGGCAGCACAAACGACCGTGAGAGGCCATTGACACTTAACTCGGCCACCGGGACGCCGTTCACTTGCCAGTGCAGCTTCCCCTCAGGGACGCCGGCCGGCAGCCGCAAAAAGAACGACTGCGCGATCACGTCGCCCGTCTTCCATTGCCCCGGCGGATACTGCGGCGAGATGCCGCCCGTGATCGCATGCGTCACACGCCCAGCCGCGTCCACCAGTTCCAGCCGCACACCCCGGTCGGGCGGGGAATCGGAGGCGGCCTGCCACAGCAGCGTCAGCCGATACGGCTCACCCGGCGAGGCGGTTGCACGGTCGGGCAATGCGCCCACCAGAGTCGCGCCGTCAAAATCGGCGAGCGGCGCAGCCAACGGCTCGCGAGTCGGTCGCTCGATCACATATTCGCCGATGCGCTGCACCGATAGCGCCTGCAACGTGTCGGCGCGATACACGATGGCCTCGAGGTGATACGCCCCCGGCGGCGCGCCGCGCGCGGGCCGGATGAGGTAGCTGTCGTAGATGAATTCATCGGTCGGCCAAAAATCGGTGCCGGGGAAGAAGCGCCAGTCCGCCGGGCGCGCAATGTTCGTGTCGCTCCACACCAGCCCGGCGTCGTCGGTGAGGCGCACGTTCATCCCGTAGGGCACGCCGATAGGGTGCTGCGCCTGCCAGGCCAGAGTTACGGCATCCCCCCGTCGGCTGTAGCCGTGCAGCGTCAACTCGCCGCCGAAGTCCAACTCCAGCGGATGCTGCATCGGCGGCGGGCCGGAACGGACAATCAGACGCGATCCAAGGAGCAACAATACGCCAATCGCCAACACCACCGGCAAATCGATGTTCATCGCGGGTGCAACCCGCTCCCACGACCGCTCCCACGACTCCCGCGACCACTCCCACGACCGGCCCCGCGATAGCCACACAAGCGCGAGAATGATCAGGATCAGGCTGAGTAGCGACAGCACATCCGCAATGGCGCGCGCCGGCGTGGAGCCAAACCGCACCTCCACCGTGTGCTCACCCGCCGGAACGTCGAACGAAATCAGCCCGTTGGGATACGTCACCTTAATCGGCGCGGGCTTGCCATCGAGAACGACTTGCCACCCCGGAAAATAAAATGAGCGATACACCGCCGTGAACGGCTCGGCGGTGGTGACGGCGTAGCGGTCGTCTGCCGGCCGGGTGGCCAGCACCCGCGCCGTCGCCGACGGCGGCAGTTGCAACCGCTGCGGCTGGCGCCCGGCCAACAGTTCAGCCTGCTGCGCGCTCGTATCGGGGAACTGGACTACCCAAACAGGCGTGTACTCGCCGGTCGTCGTCGTGCCTACCAACAGCGGCGGAATCTCAGACCGGGCCACGTCGGCCAACGTCGGCGCTTCGGGCGCAGGCTCGCGAGGAGGGAACAGAAACGGCAGGGCAGTAGCAATGAACAATGAAACAATGAAACAATGAACAATGGGCCAGGAAGAAAGAGGAGTGTTGAGTGTTGAATGTTGAGTGTTGAATGTTGAGTGAGGCGTGAGCCGCAAGGATGGGACAGTCTCGTCAGGCCCCTTGCTGACCTCTGACTTCTGACTCCTGACTCCTGACTCCTGACTCCTGCCCACTATCCACTGCCCACTACCCACTCCTCCCCCCGCCAACGCCGCAAACAGCGATGCCGGGCCGAGGAAGCGCCACGGAAGCGTTGATAGTTGAAGCAACGGGATAGCGTCCCACACCGACTTCGATGCGCTCACGATCAAAAAACTCGCGCCGAGGGCCATCGCCAGCACAAACAGAAAGTCGAAGCGGGTCAGCCGGTCGGCAAAGTATCCTTCGACTTCGCGGCGCAGGCTCCCTGAGCGAACGGCGGTGTTGTTCCGCCGGAAGTCGAAGGGCCGCGCCGCGCCGCTCAGAATGCCGGCGAGCAGGCCTACTGCCGCCAACCCCACCGCCGCCAACGGCAGCGAGCGCACCAGCGGCGGGTTGAGTGCGTCGGCGTACACCGGCAGGCGTGGGTAGGCAAACAGGTCGGCGAGTTGAAAAAAGTTGTTGGCGTAGGTGGCGCCGGTGCGAGCAAATGCGGCGGCGAACTGCACCGCGTTCAGTTCGAGCAGCGTAGGCAGCCACATAAACGCGGTGAGGCCCAGCCCCAATCCCACCGCGCCGCCCACCAGCGCCACACCCAGCGTCCAGTGCCGCGCGGTCTGCCTGCCGCCCCGCAGCAGCGCATACAGCGCAAACACGCCGATGACCGGCAGGTATTGCAGCGCCATGCCGATGTGCGCGGCGATGAACCCGGCAATGGCCAGGGCCGCCACGAGCGCCGGCCACGCCATTGCCGCCACTGGCGCGCGCGCCGCCCATGCCCGCAGAGCGCGCCACACGCCCCACAACGCCAACGGCAAAAAGGCCAGCGCCAAATTCTCGGGCAGGCCCCCGCGCACGTGCGCGGTGTAAAGCATGTAGGGGCTGTATACGTAGGCCGCGGCGGCCACCACCCCGGCCCGCTCGCCGAACATTTCGCGGCCCAGCGCAAATGCCGTGGCCCCGCCGGCTAGCAGCGAAAGAATGTACGCCGCCCGCAGCGCCCACAGCATGGGCAGGCCCGCGAGGTGCAGCAGCACGATGAGATAGTGCGACAGGTAGGCGAAGTAATTGAAGATGGGGTAGCCGTAGCCGTGAGCCAGATCGGGCGCCCAGCGCGGGAACAGCACCCCGGCCCGCACCAGCCGGGCCAGCTCGACGGCGCGGTAGAGGTGACTGAGCGAATCATTGCTGCGGGGGATGTCCCCACCAAAGTACGGCCATGCGGCAGGCAGGCAGAGGAGCAGAATGAAAAGGAACGGCCACAGGCGGCGCATGGAGTCAGGAGTCAGGAGTCAGCGGTCAGCTTTCAGCCGTCAGCTTGGATCACGCATCACGCATCACCCCTTCGGGTCACGCATTACCCCTTCGGGTCATGCATCATTGTACTCTTCACCAGCGCCCCAACCGATACACAATCTGGCCTTCAGCCACGGTCATGCAAACTTCCATCGCGTCATTCAACAGGACCAGATCGGCGTCCTTGCCCGCTTCCAAACTGCCCTTGGCCGCCGAGAGGCCAATGGCCCGCGCAGCGTTGAGGCCGGCGGCGGGCCACAACTCGCGCAAGGGCCGCCCGCCGGCGCGCATCAGGTTTTGCAGCGCGCGCTCCATCGTGAGCACGCTGCCGGCCAGCGTGCCGTCGGGCAGCCGCGCCGCGCCGTCGCGCACGGTGAGGGTGCGGTCGTCGATTTTGTATTCGCCGTCGGCCAGCCCCGCGCCGCGAATGGCATCGGTGACGAGGATGACGCGCTGCGGCCCTTTCACGTCGAGCAGAATTTTGATGACCGCCGGGTGAACGTGAATGGCGTCGGCGATCAGTTCACAGGCGATCTGCGGCAGGGACAGGGCCGCGCCCACCGTGCCCGGCTCGCGGTGGCCCAGCCCGGTCATGGCGTTGAAGGTGTGCGTGGTTTGGCGCAGGCCGCGTTCGACGGCGGCGAGCATTTGCTCGTAGGTGGCCGCGGTGTGCGCCGCCGAGACGGTGATGCCGCGCCGGGCGCACTCGTCGATGAGCCAAAGGTTTTCGGGGAATTCGGGAGCCAGCGCCAGCAGCCGCACGACGCCGCTGTCGAGCAGGGCCAACGCCTCGTCGCGTCCGGCGCGGCGGATGAAGCGCGTGTCTTGCGCGCCGCACTTGGCCGGGTTGAGGTACGGCCCTTCGAGGTGCGCGCCGAGGATCGTTGCCCCGCCGGGGACGGGGCCGAGCAATTGCCTCACCGTGTCCAGCGCGCGGCGGATGGCCTCGCCGGAGGCCGACCACGTCGTCGGCAAAAACGCGGTGACGCCGTGACGGGCATAGAATTGCGCCATGGCGCGCAAGCCGTCGGGCGAGGCGTCCATCAGTTCGTGGCCCACCGCGCCGTGCGCGTGCAAATCAATGAAGCCGGGGAGCAGGCTGAGGCCCGAGGCGTCGATCCGTTGCGAGAGGTAGCCTTTGGGAAATTGGGGCGGTTGGCCGTGGCCCATCTGTTTGATACGCTGGCCCTCGGTGAGCAGCCAGCCGGGCTGCCAATCGTCCACCGAGCCGAAGAGGTGAGCGTTGACGAACAGCAAGGGGCGTGAGGGGTTCATGGGCAGCTACACCACCGGCACGGTCACCGCGAACACGCTGCCTTTGCCCACGCCATCGCTGTGGGCGGTAAGGGTCCCGCCGTGCATCTCGGCAATGGATTTGGCGATGGCCAATCCCAACCCGGATTCGCCCGCCTGCCCCTGCCGGGATTCGTCTCCCTGATAGAACCGTTCAAACACGTGGGATGCCACCTCGGGCGGCATCCCGGCCCCGTTGTCGCGCACGCTCAACTCCACCCCGCCCGCCACCCGCCGCGCCGCGAGCGCAATGTGGCCGCCGTCGGGCGTGTAGCGCAGGGCATTGCTCACCAGGTTGCCCAACACCTGCTCCATCCGCTCCGGGTCCACGTTGACGAGCGGGAGATCGGGCGCGGCCTCGGCGGTGAGGGCAATGCTCCGTTGGCGCGCCCGATACTGGTAGGCGCCCGCCAACTCCTCCAGCAGCGCCGGCGGCGGCGTGGGCCGGGGCTGCATGGAAAGCTCGCCGGCGTCGGCCAGCGACAGCGTGCGCAAGTCGTCCACCAGCCGCGTGAGGTGCTGCATCTCGCCGTGCATCACTTCAAACCGCTCGCGAGTCGGGGGCAGCACGCCCTCGCGCAGGGCTTCCACGTAACCGCTCATCACCGTGAGCGGGTTGCGCAGGTCGTGGGCAATGTCGGCGGTCATCTGGCGGCGAAGCTGGTTGGCGTGAGCGAGGTCGGCGCTCATTTGGTTGAAGGCGGTGGTCAGTTTGCCCAGCTCGTCCTGCGAGCGCACGGCCACCGGCCGCTCAAGGTTGCCTTTGGCCAGTTGGCGCGTAGCGGCGGTCAGTTCGCGCACCGGGCGCGTGAGTGTGCGCGCCACCACCATGCCGAGGATGAGCGCGATCAGCGCGCCGCCGAGCGCGGCCAGCCACAGCGCCTGCGTGATGCGCCCGAGGTATTTTTCTTCGATGGCGGTGCGAGCCGGGGCTTGCCCGGTGAATATCACCGCGCCCACCACGGCCCCGTTCACCTCGATGGGCACCCCCTGCGCCAGTGTGGCCGGGGTCAAACGCTGATCGAATCGGAACGGGCCGCCGGCGACGATCACCACGCCGTCGCGGTTCACCAGCGCAAACGGCGGCGGCTGGGGCAACGGCTGCCCGCTGCCCGGCTGGATGGGCGGCGGCAGCAACCCCTGCCGCTGGAGGGCCTGGGGCACGCCGGCCCACGAGCCGTTCGCTTCGTAATAGGCTTTGGACACGGCCACAAAACTGCTCTGCCGCTGATCCAGCACGTAGCGGTTGAACTCGATGGCCGTGGCCGCCCACACCAGCGCCGCCGCCAGTCCGATGGCGGCCAGGCTGATGAGCAGAAAGGCAGCCGTGAGTTTGAAGGTCAGGGAACGCATCGGCAGGGGCCAGTCCTGTAGTGGTCAGTCAACCCGATTTTGATGGATGGTAGTAACGGCTTCAGCCGTTTTCCCGGCCAGAGGGCGATTGAAGTCGCGACTACGAATCCATCATCTTCAACTTGACTGACTGCTAGTCGTCCCGAAAGCGGTAGCCCACGCCGAACACGGTTTCGATGTAGCGCGGGTTGGAGGGGTCGGTTTCAATTTTGAGTCGCAGGTTGCGGATGTGCACGTCAATGGTGCGCTCCACGCCCTCAAAGGTCGAGCCTTGCAACAGCATAAGCAGATCGGAACGGGAGAACACGCGCCCCGGCGCGGCCAGCAGCGCAGCCAGCAGATCAAACTCCGAGGGGGTGAGGCTCACCGGGCGGTTGCCCACCCTCACCACGTGGCTTTCGCGGTCGAGGGTGACGTCGGCGGCTTGCAGCACGGGGGCGGGGGCGGTCTCCTGCCCGCGCCGCAGCACGGCGCGAATGCGGGCCACCAGTTCCCTCATGCCGAACGGCTTGGTCACGTAATCATCCGCGCCCAGCTCCAGCCCCAGCACTTTGTCGGTTTCTTCCAACTTGGCCGTGAGCAGAATGATGGGCGTGGGCCGCTCTTGCCGGTGCATGCGGATAAAGTCGTAGCCGCTCATCTCGGGCATCATGATGTCCAGCAGAATCAGGTCGGGCTTCTCCTGCCGGGCGGCGAACAGCGCCTCGCGCCCGTTGTTCGCCGTCACCACGCGGAAGCCTTCTTCGGCGAGGTAGTCGCGCACGAGGGTGCGCACGCTGGCTTTGTCGTCCACCACCAGAATTGTTTTTGGCATGTGTGTA
>JACRBQ010000024.1 GCA_016213135.1 Chloroflexota bacterium
CTCTGCCTCACATTGCGTCGCCGATGCCGCGTGGCACGACCGGATACGCCTGAATGTCCCACACGTCGGCGAAGAACTCGACCAGCCCGTGGATGACTGCCGGATCGTCGGCCTGCATCACCCAGAACGTTTTCTTGGGCGCTGCTCCGACGACCTCGTAGCGTGCGATGGTCTGGTAGTTGCCTGAATAGGGGCTGCGCCGTTCCCACTCGACGTAGGCCTGGCGGTTGGCTTTGATTGATTCGAGAGTGGCGCCCGGTTTGGCGTCACCGATGACGACGAAGATCACGCTCGCCTCCGTCGGCGGCTTCACCTCAGAAGCCGCCGATGATGGTCTCTTCACTGGCGCGCAGGGCGCGCGTCAGGATGCCGTTCTTGTCGTTCCCGCCTCCGGCTGCCTCGAGGTCGGGGACCAATTGCCGGATGAGGACCGCGATGCGCTCGCCGTCGAGCGCTTGAGCACGGAGCCGCGCTTCGTGCATGGCCGGTAATGCAATGGATGGCGGCCGCGCCGAGTGGCGAGCGGGGCGTCCATCTCGAATTGCGATCAAGCCTTTGTCGCGCAACGAACCCAGAACATCGTAGATGCGCTGGCGGGGGACGCCGGCACGGTCGGCGATCTCGACCGCGGTGGAATCCTCACGGCCGAGCAGGGCCAGATAGGCGCAAGCCTCATATTTGCTCAGGCCGATGGCCGTGAACCGTTCAGGGTTCAGCGCTGTCGCCATTTTCAAGCCTTGTCACTACCACATTGGATTATCACCACTGAACTGTGGTGGATAGTAGCACACAAGAAAGGCCTGAGTCAACGGGCCGGGCCTAATCTGACGCTTTTTGTCAGATTACCGCCATGTCGAGCATGGCCCTAAGGTTGTTTATCGAGATTGTGGGCGGCAAGTCGCAACCACTGGTTAGAATGAAGCCACCGCCCTGCTGGGCGGCATCCATACAGGCCTGAGCCGCCGCGCGCACGTCGTCCGGGCTTTTCTGATTCAGGACGGAAACGGGGTCGACGTTCCCGGCCAGCGCAATCCTCCCGCCGATCTTCGCTTTCGCCTCGGCCAGGTTCACTTTGTAATCCAGGCTGAAGCAGCTCGCGCCCGTCTCGGCGATGGACTCGAGTTTATCGGTGGTGTTGCCGCAGATGTGCAGCCAGGTGTACGCGCCGTGTTCTTTGGCCCAGGCCAGCAGCGGCTGGAGATAGGGCAGCGAGAACGCGCGGAATATCCGGTCGGAGATCAGATCGCCGGACCCGGTCGGGTCGGAGATGGCGAGCATGGGGATGACCTTCTCCTCGACCAGCGGCTTGTAAAATTGCTTAACGAGCCGGGTCGCGAAGTCCAGCATCTTGTGGACTTCGTCTTTCTTCTTGAATGTCGCCTTCATCATCTGCTCGACGCCGTACATCTGCCCGGCCAGAGTGAACGGCCCCCACGCCGTCACGCTCACAATCACCTCGTCGCCGATGGCTTGGGCCACCAGCCGCGCGGCTTCGCGGATGTTCTGAATCACCGGGTCGTTCTCGATGAGGGTCACATCCGTGTTGACGATTTCATCCGCAAATTCTTTGACGAGGGTGGCCTCGAGGTCGGGCGCGCCGAGGGGGCGCTCCTTGATCTTGCCGCCGATGGCCGCCGCCAGATAGTTGTTGTAGCCCGAGCCGACATACACGATTGGGCTGCGGATTTCCTGGTTGGTCTTGATCAACAAGTCGGCATAGGCGCGCGGGTCGGCGATCATTTCGCCAAACTGCTTTTGCGAGTGGCGAATGGTCCACAGCCCGCCCCCGAAGACCGTCGCCGGAACGCGGCCCGCCGACTTCAACTCAAACGCTTCAAAGATCGCTTCCTTTGGTTTCATCGTCTTCTTTCGCCTCCATCTGTCGAAAGCGCCGAAACGCCACGGCCAGCGTGGACGATTCAGCAATTGCGCCAGCCACCACGAGCACGTCGAAGATTTCTTCGAGCGTGGCTCCCTTGCGGCGGGCGGCGCGCATATGCGCGTCCAGGCAATGTTCGCACATCAGCGCCGCCGAAGCCGCCACCGCCGCCAATTCCGCCGTCTTCGGATCAATCGCCCGGGGCGTATCATAGATTTGAAGCCCCTGCAGCACGTGCGGAACAAACAGCCCCGGGCGGCGGCTCAGCACGCCCAACATCAACCCAACTCCGCCGTCGCGCTCACGCAGGTATTCCAGAATGGATTCGGCGGCCTGCGCGTCCTTCTCAATCAGCGCGGTCAACTCCGCCAACAGGCGGTCATGTTCCACAGGGCGGCTCGGGAATGGGGTTTACAGACGGGAGCCCGGTGCGCGGGTTCCCGTCTGAATCGCGGAGACAGGGATTATTAGTAGACGCCGTGGTTGTATTTCGGCGGCTCCAGATATTCCCACTTCTCGCCCTTGCGAAAACTAGCGGCGATGCCCAACACTTTGAGCGCATACTCAAAAGCGTACGGGATGCCCGGCCCGCCCGGGACGAAGCCGGCGGCTACCGTGCCGACTGAAACGGCCTCGAAGATCTCGCCGTCGGTGGCCCCGGCCTCGATGGCGGGGATGACGTGGATCAGACAGCGCGGCGAGCAATAGGACACGCCGATCGCAGTGAACATCAGCTCCTTGACTTTTTTCGACAGCGCACCGTCGGCCCAGACGGTGGCGTAGTAATCGGCGAAGCGCTCGCCGGACTCCGGCGCGACGGTGTTGATCACCTGGAACATGCGCGGGGTGAAGCCCATCTTCGCCTTCATATATTCATTGGCTTGCTGTGCTCGGTCTGCCATGGATGTCTCCTTGTGAGCAAAAGAAAAGCGGATACAGGGGTAATAGACGTGCCAATCTGGGGACGGGTGGCGGGTTACTCGATAGCGCCTTCCTTTCTTTCTTGCCGCGATTCAAACCGCGCGGCGCGGACGACCTACGTGGGGATCACATCGGGATGTGAAACCAGCCGCGCTTCTGGGCAATAGGTGTGTATAGCATCCACAGGATAAAGAGTCCGGCAAAAACCATGTTGATCGGATCAAAGGCCCGTGCCCAGACGTAATACCCGAGCGCCAGGACAATCGCCACGTAAGGCAAACGCGTGAACCACCGGGGCATCTTACCGTCAGTCACCAGAATTTCGCCGGCGTAGTCTTCGTAGCCCGGCGGCTGGGCAGCGGCTGACGGCGCAGTCTCGGGAGAGATAAAAGGTTCAGGCATCATCGTTATGATACTCCCGATCGTTCTTCAGCATGGCATATTTAGCGGCCTCGACATCGTCAAACTGACCATGAGTCCTGGCCCAATAGTAGCCCAGCCAAAACATCAGGAGGATGATGGACAGGGTCGCCAGAACTAACCAGGTGCCGGGCAATACCATTACGATTTTACTCTCCCCACCGACCCGCCCCATCCAGCCTGCACGGCAGGGCCGTGTCAGGCACTGCCGGTGTCCGCCTGTGCCTGTAGCCCGGGCGCTAGCGGACTGCGGCCGGAGCGATCAGACGCTGCGGCGCGAGACCAACTGCGTTTCCACCTTCACCGGCCGGGCCAGGATGCTGCCCACGGGCGAGGTGCTGGTCACGCGGCGGTGCAGTTCTTCCAGTTGCTCTTTGCTGGCGGTGGGCGCCTTGAGGAACACTTTGGCGCGCACAGTGGTGAACCCCGGCCAGACGTTGTCCGGCGGCTCCAGGCCAAAGAAGCCGGGCAGATCAATGTCGCCCTCCACTTCGATCTCGATCTTGTCCACCGGGATGCCCATCACGGCAGCGTTCATGGCATAGCCGGTCTGCAGGCAGCAGCCGTAGGCGCCCAACACCATCTCCACCATGTTCGGGGCGGTGTTGCTGCCGGCCAGATCGGGCGGCTCGTCCATTTTGATGGTGAACCCGCGGATGTTGGCCTCGCTCTGGAAGCCGCCCAGCCAGCGCGTGTTGGCGCGCCACAGGGTCTTGCCCAGGTCCGGGTTCTGCTGCACGGCGCCCACAATGCTCATCAAGCGGTCAACTTCCAGGTTGTTAACGACGTTCGGTTTGTCGGCCATATTTCAGTTCCTCCTTCGCCAAAACTAATTATGCGGATAAAGTAGAGCTCTCAACGCCCCCGACTGTTTCGTTCTCGAGGCGCAAGCGCCCGGGCTACCAACAGTGAACTACTTCAGCGTCAGCAAGTAAACCGCCAATGCGTCCAGCTCTTCTGGCGAAAGATAATCATACGAGGGCATGAGCGAGCCGGGCGACACCGCGCGCGGATTCCTCAGATGAAGGATATGCCAGGCCTTGTTGTTGCCGAGCCCCTGCCGGCTGGCGACGTGTGTCAAGTCCGGTCCTTGCCGCTCGGTGCCCCAGAAGACCGGGCTTTGATAATAGTAGTCACCCGGCGCCGACTCGGGGCCGATGTCGCCCGGCTGATGGATCATCCCCTTGTTGGCCTCCGGCCCGCGGACTTGCTGGGTGTGGCAGTAGTGGCAGCCCTCGCGTTTGTAGATGTCGCGCCCCCGCGCTTCCTGGGCGGTGTACGGCCGGGCCAGCGGTGAGGGGCCGATCGGCTCCTCGGCCGGGATGATGATCGTCACGATGATGCCGAGCAGCAGACTGGCAAGCGAAACGGAGGTGAGATAGAACAGGCTGGTTCTCATTCCCCACCTCCACCCACCAAAGCCACGGCCGGCGCGGTTTGCGGCCGACGCGCCGTCTGCCAGATATTATATACAAAACACAGGACTCCCGCGCCTGCCATCAGGCCGCCCAACAGCCGGGCGCCGAAAAGAGGGTGCATCGCCTGCACCGTCTCGAGGAATGGGATGCGGCCGCTCATCCAATCGAGACCCTGGATCACGCCGGCGATCCACAGCGCGGCCATGAAGAGGGTCATACCGAGCGTGATGAGCCAGTAGTGCCACTCCATCAACTTCCGGCTGTGCAGCGGCCGGTGCGCTAGTTGCGGCACCATGACATAGATCAAGGCGAAAGCCCAGAAGGTGTAGTCGGCGACAAACGCCAGATGGCTATGGCCGACGGTCCAGTTGGTGAAATGCACCAACAGCGAGAACGTGCGGAACGATTGGGCCACGCCCTGCACGCAAGTCAAGCCCCAGAAGATGGCGCCCGTGGCCAGGAAGCGTAAGGCCACATCGTCCCGCACGCGATTCCAGCTTCCCCGCATGGTCATGAAGAAGTTCACTATGAAGGCAGTCGTCGGCACCACCGCCAGAATGCTGAAGACCACGGTCAGGTACTCCAGCCAGTCCGGGGCCGCGCTGTAGAGCTGGTGGTGCTGGCCGGCCCACACGCTCCACAGACCCCACAGCGCCAACCGGTGGCTGTAAAGGGGTTTGCCGGTGAGTTTGGGAAGCAGGTACAGCGCCAGCCCCACGCCGGCCGTGGTGAACCATGAGTTGAAGAGGTTGTGGACGTAGAAGTAGTTGACGATGTTATCCGTCATCCCCGTGTACGCGCCACCGGGGTCCCAGATTTTGGTGCCTACCATGTAGACGGGGATAAAGACGATCGTCGCCGCCATGAAATTCCACAAGCTGACATAGATTTTTGGCTCCCGGCGGCGCATAACAGTGACCCAGATATTCACCGCCAGCAGGCCCCAGTTGAGCACCGCCAGCAGGTCGAGCGGCCAGATCATCTCGGCGTACTCGCGCCCCTGCGTCAACCCCAACGGCAGGGTGATGGCGGCGCCGACCATCATCAGGTTCCACAGCCACCAGTTTACGTGCGCCAATCGCTCGCTGTATAACCGCGTGCGCGTCAGGCGAGGGAGGATGAACAGAATCGCCCCGGCGTAGGCTTGCGAGAGCCAACCGAAGATCATGATATTGACGTGCGTCGGGCGCAGTCGGCCAAAACTCAGATAGGGTTTGACGACCAGGGGAAGATTGTCGTAGAACGAGGGAACGTACAGGAACGTTGCCAGGAAAAGCCCGATGAGGCCCGGCACGAGCAGCCAGAAGACGGCCGAATAGAAGAAACGTCGGCTGGCGCTCCCCTGTTCGTCGCTCCACATGTCTCTTTATCCGAGGAGATTTCAGAAAGTCAACGTGCCGCGCGCGCGCATGGCGTAGTCAATCAGGGAGGCGCCGCCGATCAGCCGGGC
>JACRBQ010000003.1 GCA_016213135.1 Chloroflexota bacterium
GGGCTTCGCCTAGCAGCCATCCAGCTCCCACAGAATCACTTCCGGCGAACACAGGAACCGCACCCTCGGCGCGCCGCCGCCTTCGAGGCCAATGCCGCGCGTGACGTACAGGGTCAACCCGTCCACCTGCCGTCGCCCCGATTCGAAGCGCTTGCCGTAGAGCGAGGCCGCAAACAGCGCCCCATACAGCGGCAGGCGCACCTGCCCGCCGTGCGTGTGGCCCGAAAGCTGCAGATCGATCCCCGCTGCCGCCGCTTCCGGCGCCAGGTCGGGCGTGTGATACAGCAAGATGGTGAACCGCCGCGGCGGGCCGCCCAGCACTTCCTTCAGCCGTGGCCCGTCCACAAACGGTTTGTGCGTGCAACTCAGCCCCACCACGTCTACCGCCTGCCCGTCGCGCTCCACCGTCACTCGTTCGTCGCGCAGCCAGCGCACGGGCAGCCCGGCCAACAGCGGCGGAACTACCTCCTCCAAATCCACTGCCGGGCTGCCGGTGACTAAAAACACCCCGAGCGGCGCGCTCAATTGGCTGAGCACGGCGCGGGTATCGGCCCAGGCCTGCGCGTCGTGCCGGTACGAGAGATTGAGAAAATCGCCCGAGTACAGAATCAGATCGGGCTGTGTTACACCTGCCATGGCGATCACCTGCCGCTCGCGATCGGTGAACCGCTCCATGTGGATGTCGCCGAGGTGCAGTACCTTGAGCGGCGCATGAGGTTTGAGCTTCGGCGAGCGCAGCGATTGCCGGGTGAGCGTCAGCCGGTGCGGCTCGATCCAAAACCCGTAAATCACCAACATCGTGCCCAGGGCCTGCGCCGCCCACGCGGCCGGCGGCGAAAACAGCAGCAACAGCGAGGCCAGCGGAGCGCGCATCAGCGCCAGCGCCAACGCCGGCGGCTGCGCCGGGCCAAACGATTTACCCGCGCGCGGCAGCGCCAGCAACAACGCCCAATCGCTCAGGCAGAACAGCCACAAGCCCGCCGCCTGCCAGCCTTGCCCGCGAGTGCCCGCCAGGCTCAGCCCAAACAGCAACGCCGCAAAAACCGGCGCGGGCATGCGGTCAATCGCGTCGAGTATCGCTAAGAGTGTGGCAAATGAGTTTTGATTAGTGCCGGGGAACCGCGTGCGCTTCGAGAAATCGGGCTTGGACATCCGCGTCATCGTACCATGCTTTTCTTGACAACCAGCGTGGCTATGCGGTATAGTGCGGGCACAATTGAATAAGCAGCAACACGGTGCCCTGCACCCCGGATGGTCAGGGCTTAAAGGCGAAGCCGGTGACACCCTCAGTGGTTAGTCCGGCGCTGTCGCGCAACTGTAAGTCTGGCAAGTAGTTGCCGGTCGTTGGTCGTTAGCGAATTGCGGTCGCCTAACAACCAGCCACCAGCTACCCACAACCAGACAAGCCAGGACGCCCGCCATGTTGCGTTCACCATACCTCGCAGAAAGGAGATGGGAACGCTGGCAGAAAACACAACCAGAATTCCAAAGCCCCCGTTGCGAGACGAGGGCTTTTTTGTTTTTACGTGTTCATTACCATCCGTTGACGGAAATTCAAACTGGGAGATCAGATCACCATGCTTCGCAAATTGCTTCTAACGACAACTCTTTTCCTGTTGCTCGCCGCCTGCGCGCCCGCCACGCCGGCCGCCACCCCCACGCCTGCGCCCATCACCGTGACCGACGGCACGGGACGCACGGTGACGTTGGCCGCTCCGGCACAGCGCATCGTCACGCTTGCGCCATCCAACACCGAAATCCTGTTTGCGATTGGCGCCGGAGATCGTTTGATTGGCCGCGACGACTACTCTGACTACCCCGCCGAAGCGTTAAGCGTGCCAAGCATCGGCAGTCTTTACCCCAGCGTGAACGCCGAGGCCGTCGTCGCCCTCAAGCCCGATTTGGTGCTGGCCGCCGGGATCACCAGCGACGACGACGTGAAAGCATTGACCGCTCTGGGTTTGACGATTTACAAAGGGCATAATGCCACGAACCTCGACGATATTTACGCCGACATTCTGGCCCTGGGACAGTTAACCGGCCGCGCCGCCGAAGCCGAACAACTTGTGGCCGATTCCCGGAGCCGCGCCGACGCCGTCACTTCCAAGACGAGCGGCGCCAGCAACAAGCCTGTGGTGCTGTACGAAATTGACGCCACGGAGCCATCTAAGCCGTGGACGTCCGGACCGGGATCGTTTATTGATTTGCTGATCACAATGGCCGGGGGTGAGAACGTCGGCCAAGTGGGCAGCAGCGATTACTTCCAACTCAGCCTCGAACAACTGGTCGCGCGAGACCCGGACGTGATCGTGCTGGGTTCGGCCACGTACGGCGGGCAAACACCGGAGATAGTGGCCCAGCGCGCCGGATGGGAAAACATCAAAGCCGTGAAAAACGGCGCGGTGTATACGTTTGACGACAACCTGGTCAGCCGCCCCGGCCCGCGGGTGGTGATCGGTTTGGAAACGCTGGCGAAACTGATCCATCCTGATCTGTTCAAATAACGTCACTGCTGCACAGCCTGGAATAGTGAAGCATCCTGAGCGGAGTTCTGAGTGTTTTTCTCGGAACGTAGTCGAAGGATGCGGTGAATGCGTAAGAGCCGCACCCTTCTACTGTGCGGCGGAACGCCGCCGCCGCTCCGCTCAGGATGCTGGGAGCTTAAGCAGTCACATATAATCGCTATGAAGCCACTTGTTTTTTGCCTCGCCGCGCTGGCCGTTTCCGCGCTGGCCGCAGTAGCCATCGGGGCAGTTCCGATCCCGCCGGGCGCGATCATCGCGCTACTTCTGTCGCGCCTGCCGTTCTTTCCGGCATCCGCGCCCTACCCCGATACGTTTGCGACGATCTTGTTCGAAATCCGCCTGCCGCGCGTCGCGCTCACCGCGTTGATGGGCGCAGCGCTGGCCGCCGCCGGAACGACGTATCAGGGTCTGTTTCGCAACCCGCTGGCCGATCCTTATCTCGTCGGCGTGGCATCGGGCGCGGGGCTAGGAGCGACGATTGCGCTGACATTTCCAATTCCAAATACCTTTATCGGAATGAGCCTCGTGCCGGTGGGCGCGTTCGTCGGGGCGATATTCACGGTGGCGTTGGTGGTATTGAGCGCGCAAGTGGGCCGCACCACGCCGATCTCCACGATGTTGCTGGCGGGAGTCGCCGTCGGCGCATTTACATCAGCCTTCACCACATTTCTCATGTTGCGCTCGCCGGAGGGTCTGCGCCGGGCGTTCAACTGGTTGTTGGGCGGCTACAGCGGCGGCGGCTGGCTCCCGGTGTGGATCATCCTGCCGTACCTGATCGTCGGCCTGATCATTTTGCAGTTCAACGCCAGGGCCCTCAATGTTTTGCAGTTGGACGAAGAACAGGCGCGGCAGTTGGGGATTAATGTCGAACGGTTGAAACTGATTCTGGTCGGCGCGGCCACGTTGATGACGGCGGCGGCGGTGGCCTTCGGCGGACTGATCGGGTTCGTCGGCTTGGTTGTGCCGCATGCCCTCCGCATGATCACCGGCCCGGACTACCGCAAGTTAATCCCGCTTTCGGCGCTGGGCGGCGCGGCGTTTTTGATACTGGCCGATCTGATCGCGCGCACGGTTCTGGCCCCGACCGAATTGCCGGTGGGCGTCGTCACCGCGTTGGCCGGAGCGCCGTTCTTCGTGTTTCTATTGCGGAGACTCAAACGGTCGGTGTTCTAAATGTCCACTCTTAAATTATCCAACCTCTCGGCCTCTTACGGCACGCGCCCCGTTCTGCGCGGCGTGACTCTTGGCGTGGCCGGCGGCGAAGCGTTGGCGCTCGTCGGCCCCAACGGCGCGGGCAAGTCCACGCTCATTCGCGCCATTAGCGGCGTCGTTCCGGCGCGCGGCGGCGAAGTGTGGCTCGACGATGTTAACTTGCTCACCCTCTCTCCATCCGAGCGGGCCAAACGCGTGGCCGTCGTTCCACAAATGATCCACTTGCCGGACGCGTTCACCGTCGGCGAAATCGTGCTGATGGGGCGCACGCCGCACCTGCCGCTGTGGGCCGCCGAGAGCCGCCGCGATTGCGAGATCGCCTGGCAAGCCATGAAGCGCACGCAGATCGAATCGCTGGCCGAGCGCCGCGCGCACGAACTATCCGGCGGCGAGCAACAGCGGGCCGTCATCGCCCGCGCTCTGGCGCAAGAGCCGCGCGTTTTGCTGTTGGACGAGCCGACGGCGCATCTCGACCTCAGACACCAGATTGCCACACTGGAATTAATACAATCGTTGGCCAAGGACAGCGGTTTGGTGGTGCTGATGACTCTGCACGACCTGAATCAGGCTGCGATCTACGCCGACCGGGTGGCCCTGATGAGTCAAGGCGAGATCGTGGCTCAGGGCAGCGCCGCCGAGGTCTTCACAGCCGGGCAGTTGAGCAAAGTATACGGCGTGCGTGTCGCGCTGGCCGCACATCCGGTGCATGGCACGCCGCTGGTCGCGCCGATTGCCAACGGAGGCCACGAATGAGAATCACTCGCGTGTACACCCGCACCGGCGACGACGGCTCCACCCGACTCGGCGGCGGCCAGCGCGTGCCGAAAGATTCGCTTCGGGTGCGGGCCTACGGCACGGTGGACGAATTGAATTCGGCCATCGGAGTCGCGCTGGCCCTGCCCGGCGGCTTGTGCGAACGGTTGACTCACTTTCTGCCCGCTATCCAAAACGAGCTTTTTGATCTCGGTTCGGACTTGTGCTACGTCGAAGAAGACATCGACAAATACAATCCGCCGCAGATCGAAGCGCGGCACATTGAGCATTTGGAAATGCTGATAGACGAACTGACGAAAGCGGCCGGGCCCCTGGAAAAATTTGTTTTGCCGGGCGGCGCGGGCGGCGTGGCGCATTTGCACGTCTCGCGCGCCATCTGCCGCCGCGCCGAGCGCGAAGCCATTGCCCTTTCGCGCGTCGAGGGTGTCGGCGAGTTTGCCTTGCAATACCTGAACCGGCTGGCGGATGCGCTGTTCGTGATGGCGCGCTACGAAAACAAAATGCGCGGGATAGCCGAGCCGCAGTGGAATGAACGCGCTTGAGGCCCGTTTCGCCCGCGCTATGAAGAGTCTTTTGCTCGCTCTCAGTTTTCTGACGGTCATCCCCGTCAAGATTTCCGCGCCGCAGCCCGGCGATCTTGGCCGGGCGGCGATGTGGTTTCCGTTCATCGGCCTCGGACTCGGCGCGGCCCTAGGCGCCGCCCACACCGCCCTCGGTTTCATTTTTCCTCCACCGCTCACCGCCGCCCTCGTCGTCGCCCTGTGGGCGGCTATCACCGGCGGTTTACACCTCGACGGACTCGCCGATTGCTGTGACGGGCTGTTGGCCGCCGCGTCCCCCGAGCGGCGACTGGACATCATGCGCGATCCGCGAGTCGGGGCGTTTGGCGTAGTCGGCGTGGTTCTCTTTCTGGCAATAAAAATTGGCGCCGTCGCCTCGCTCGCCCCCGGTTCAACGCCGCACGTTTTTCTGCTCGCGCCCGGCCTCGCGCGCTGGCTGATCTTGCCCGTCGCCGTCCAACCGCCTGCGCGGGCCGGCGGCATGGGCGCGGATTTTGCGCTCGGCCTCAGTCGACTCGTTTTCACCGGCGCCGCTTTGATTCCGATCACGCTGATGATCATCGGCGGTTGGCAAGCCCTCATTGCGGTTGCGCTGGCGCATGTTGCCGCTTTCGCCGTCATTGCTCTGGCCCGCGCCCGGCTCGGCGGCGTCACCGGCGACGTGTTAGGCCTCACCGTCGAAATCGCCGAACTTGCAATCCTCCTCGCCTTCGCCTTTCAAGTTCCCTCAGTTCCCTGAGACCCATTCATGCTTCCTTTCCGAATTGGCGCCACTTCTTACATCATCCCGGATGATATTCTGCCAAACGCGCGCTACCTTGCCGCGCTCGGCGAAGTGCAAGACATTGAGTTGGTGCTGTTTGAAGTGGACGACGGCCCAAACAACTTACCCTCGCCCGAAACGGTGGCCGAACTAGCCGCGCTGGCCGGCGCGCACGGCCTGACGTACACCGTGCACCTGCCGCTCGACTTGCGGCTGGGCGCGAGTGGTGATGAAAGCCACGTTTCATTGATCAAGGCGCGCAAAGTGATCGAGCGCACGCGCGCCCTCGACCCGTGGGCTTACGTGCTTCATCTCGATGGGAAAGACCTTCTCGCCTCTCTCCCGGAAAGAGAGGGAGCGGGAGCGAGAGCGAAATCGTGGCAGGATTACTCTGTCCGCGCCCTCGAACTCGCCGCCGAGTGGGCAGGCGGCGCGGAGCGGTTGGCCGTCGAGAATCTGGAGCGCTATCCGCTGAACTTCATCTTGCCGGTGATCGATCGCGTGCCGGTCAGCCGCTGCGTTGACGTGGGGCATCTGTGGCTGGATGGCCATGATCCGCTCCCTTATTTGCAAGCCGCGCTCCCGCGCACGAAAGTCGTTCACATTCACGGCATTGCCGAGCGCGATCACAAGTCGCTGGCGCACGTGCCGCCTCGTCAACTCAACCCAGTGATCGAAATGCTGCTCCGCGAAAAATACTCCGGCGTGCTGACGCTGGAGGTGTTCGGGGAGGAGGATTTTTGCTCGTCGTTGAAAGCGCTGGAAGGGAGTTTGAAAAGCATTCACCACTGAGACCACTGAGCGCACAGAGCAATCTTTTCCCGTGTCCCTGTGTTCCCGATGTGCCTTGTGATGAAAAACTCGCCATGGGCAGACGACTGACTCTAATTCTAGGAGGAGCGCGGAGCGGCAAGAGCGCTTACGCGCAAAAGCTGGCCGACGAGCGCGGTGAAAGGGTGTTGTACGTGGCAACGGCTGAAGCCGGCGACGAGGAGATGGCGGCGCGAATCGCGGCGCACCGCGCCGGGCGGCCGGCCCACTGGCAAACGCTCGAAGCCGCAGCCCGAGTCGGCGCGTCGATCCGATCCGCATCGGGCAGCGCGGGCGTGATCTTGATTGACTGTCTCACCCTGCTGGCCAGCAACGTCATCGTCCCCCTGCCCGAACCTGTCACCGGGGAAGCCGCCGACTCAGCGCTGGGCGCCGAAGTGGACGAGCTATTGTCCGCGTATTCGGAAAGCGCCGCCGAGTGGATCATCGTCTCAAACGAAGTGGGGCTGGGACTCGTGCCGCCGTATCCGTTGGGCCGCGTCTATCGCGATGCGCTAGGCAAAGCCAATCAACGGCTGGCGACAGAGGCAGATGTAGTGTTGTTCATGGTCGCGGGATTGCCAATGAAGGTGAAAAGAAGGTAGGTGTGTGGACAGTGCGCCATCGGCACGCCCGCCGAAGTGCTTACCGCGCACAGCCTCAGCACAGTGTATGATGTGCCCATTAGCGTGTTGGCTCATCCCCAACGCGGCACGCCTTGGGTGTTAGCCGGAGTTTGACCGCCGGAGCCACCCGCCTGCACTGGAAACACAAATGCCACGACTGACGAAACTCTATA
>JACRBQ010000025.1 GCA_016213135.1 Chloroflexota bacterium
ACGATCGGTACCAACAACCTGGAGTTCAGGAGCATCGCCTCCAGCGGCGGCTCGGCCACCGGCATCATTCTCGTCAACAGCGGCTCGACCGGCAGCCTGATCGTCAAAGGCAACGGCGGCACCGCCAAAGGCGGCAACGGCTCCGGCGGCACCATCACCAACAAGACCGGCGGCGCGGACGGCGACGGCTCGACCTCCTCCGGCGTCTACATCAACAACGGCTCGGCCACCTTGCGCAACATGATCCTGACCCGCTTCGACAACTTCGGCGTCTACGGCCTTTCCGTCAACAACGTCACCGTGCAGTACAGCACCGTCGGCGCCATCTCTGGCGCGGCCTGCGCCGATGCGGATGGCGACATCGGCACAAGCTCCGGCGCGCCGGATGCGGGCATCGCCTTCGGCAAATCCAACCCCAGCGGCCTCAACGGCTTCAACAACGGCGGCACGGCACTGCTCGACAACCTGCTGGTCTACTGCTCGATCGAACATCAGATCGAGATCTACCAGCAAAGCAACAGCTTCAGCGCCACGATCTCCAACAGCGACATCAAGGACAACAGCACCGCCTTCGGCAGCGACGGCATCCTGACCGAGATGCAGGGCACAGCCAATGCCACGATTAGCGTGGATACGGTCAGCTTCGACGATAACAAGTCGCAGGCTGTGCAGGCTGCCGCCAACGACAGCTCGACCCTGGATATGACCGTGAAGAACTCCACCGTTGTGCGCAGCTCGCAGGGCAACGAGGGCATTGTCATGTCCAACGGCAACAATGGCGATCTGATCGCGCACATCACCAACAACAATCTGAACGGCATCGGCGGCGTCAATATCTTTGTCGGCCAGACGGCTGGGAATGCCACTGCCGCCTCCTCCCTGACCGCCTTCATCCAGGGCAACACCATCGTCGCGCCCACCACTGCGACCAACCATGCCCTGATCGCCTTCCTGACCAGCACCATCGGCCAGGTCAGCGTGGCGAACATCCTGATCGACTCGAACAATATCACGCAGAATTCCACCTCGGGGGTTGCGCGTCCGATCCTGGTGGATACCCCTGACACAAGCACCACGCCTTCCTTCACGGCCACCGTCACCAATAACACGGTGGCGGTCGACGCTGGCACTGGCCTGACCGCCGATGTGAC
>JACRBQ010000026.1 GCA_016213135.1 Chloroflexota bacterium
ACATCAGGGAGGTAATCTCCCGGACCTGACTTAATGGTGGCGGGCTTCTTGGAAGTAGTTTGGGCTCGTTTCATAGGAGCCAAGTTTACTCCCAATCGGCTGTTTTATGACTTGGAATATCAGTAGCCGTGCTACAGTCTCCGATTTCTCGGCCAAAAGCGGCGATTTTCAAGAAGCAACTGACCGGTTGGCAAAAACGTTTGCCACGTCTGGAAATCCAACTGGCCACGTGTCAGCAGGTGGCCAGCAAACATCAACAGCAACTGCTTGAACAGCAGACGACCTTGACGGCCCTGCTCGCTTGGCGGGCCAAATTGGAAACTGACAATCTCAGTAACCCCAATCCGCCGCCTTATGTTGAAGCGCGCATGGATGCTGGCTTCGCAGCCGGTCATAACCTGACCTGGCTGTTGGAACTGGGTTACTGTCCCAACACCAAAGCGCCCAACGGCCACACCGCGACGGCCCTGCGCGCGTGTTTGCCCAAACGCAGTCGCTGTGTCAAGGTCGGCGCCAATGCAGAGATGCTGGGTTGGGGTGAGTATCACTTGCACGACTGCCCGTATCCTCTGACTGTGGCCCTGGAACGATTCTGGGTCAGGCACGCGTATAAGTATGCGGCCTTGATCCATTATCGAGATGACGACTTCTGCCCGACCTTGCCGGTTTGGTTTCAACATTACAACTAACGCCAGACTATCGAAGCCGGCAACAAAGAAATGAAGGGAACGTTCTTCGTTCAACATTTGATGAGCCACTCGCTGGCCGGCATTCGCTTGCAAGTCCTGTTCACCGGCTTGGCGGCTAACGTAGTGCGGTGGTGTCGGCCCTGGTTGAAGAACTGTGCTGCCGACCGTACGCCCAAGTTGACCCGCACATTGAACAGTCCGAGCATCTGGTGCGGGTCGCAGCCAACAGCGCCGCTCTGGTTCGGCGGACTCTATACGGTACTGCCTTGCAATTTGCGCCCGAGAGCGCGTTGCCCGGCGCGATCTTCTTCTTGCACGGTGTGCCTGCTTTTCAACTGGCCTTGGGCCTCAACCAACCCTACAAAATTGAATCTGGATGAAACGATTTGCCTTCTGATTGCACAATACTTACGCTAGTTCAACGACAGAAACCCTGAGTCGAAAAGACAAAGCCAGCCGTTGCGGCTGGCTTTGTCTCAATACTTACTCATCAACTAATTGCCCAAGTTCTTACATCGGCCAACTGAGCTAATTCACTGAGCGCCGGAGATTGCGAACGGGCCTTGGCCACGCGCCCCTCGGTCAGCTGGCTGATGCAATCCCAAATCGCCTGTCCCGTGGCGTTTGCATGCCCAACACGATCTAATACGGTTTTGACCAGATCCTGATTGCGCGACGCGATTGTATTGAGAATCAGCTCGCCTGTCTCCGGATCATTTGACCGTTGCCCTTGACAGCGTTTGAACAAATCGACGACCGCCAGGGTCCAACCGCCGCCGCTAGCCGAGGTATCGGGCCAGATCCAGGCGCCGGCTTTGAAGATCAGTTTCAGGGATTTGTCGAGGGTACCAACCTCGAGAATATCATTGGCCGCACCGCACAACAATCGCACCCCGTGCGCTAACAGCGCATCCACATATTTCGGAGTCGTGTTGTTTCCCAAACCATTGTTGATCCAGACATCAACGTGGGCATTGCCCAGCAAGTTCAGGTAATACGCTTCGTGTGTGGCCTCCTCAACCTTGGCGAGCGGATAGCACTGGTGGGCGTAGTGACAGGCCGGCGAGCTGAGGTCGAAGGCTGTGACATTTTGGGCCGGCACCCCGAAACCTTCAATTAGTGCTTCCAGCGTGCTCAGCCCAACACCCCCAAGCGCTTCCATCAAAAAGTGCAATTCGTGAAGCGGTCGATTCGGAAACCGGGCCTGGGCCAGTTGCACAGCGGTCGTGGCAATACCGAAGCCAGTCGGGTGGGAAGAAGGGTGCTGGGGGCCCCCGAGCCCGGACGGCAAACAAGTGAAATGCGACAGATCGAGACCCCGACGGGCCCAGACTTCACACATTAACGGCCAGTACTGGCCAGAGAGCACGTCCGGTGAAACCGTGTCCGGGCGAATGTAATTGCACGCGGGGAAGTTGGCGAAAATCCCCCGCACCTGCGCGCTTTGCTCTTTGAGCCGATTGGAGAAGAAAATCCCCATTGGGAGGATCACAGTGCCTAGCGCTACGATCGCATCGTCCGAAACGTTCCCGATCTCCATGCCATTCCGATTGAGTACGATCCATTCGCCCTTCTTACCCCCATGCAGGGCAGGGATATCAGGGAAGATCATCACCGCTTTGCGGAGCATGGCCTTGGAAAGTAGCTGGGTGCGTTCCAAGATCGCGCTGAAGGAAGGCTGGTCCCGGCGATAACAATCGCCGCCGATGTAGACGGTCAATTCATCCAGCGGCTTGCGATTGTAGTGGGTCACCACATAGGCCACATAGACCTCCACATGGCGTTGAAGCAGGTCCAGGAGTTCCCGGAGAATCTGCTCGGGGTAAGTAAACCCCACGGCAGCCTCTTGAGCGAGTTCAGGTGTCAGCTTCAGGAGCGATAAAGTAATTGAGTAGACATCCCCCTGCTGGCGCGCCTGCTCAAGCACTTCGAGTCCAGGTAAGTCACTGAGGTTTTCCGGCTTCAATGTGGTCGTGACTTTAACAGCACCCTGCGTGTCTTCCGAGCAATACACAATCGCACGCGGGCTGTTCAGAGATTGAAGCACATAAGCGGGTAAATGGTTGAGGGTGTCCATGGTGTAATCCTTTCCTGAATGTATACGGGGGTAGAGAAATCACAGGCGGCCTTTCAGCCCGTCAGGATATTGACGAGGGTTTGAGGAACGTGAATGATCTCGCGCACCTCATGTCCTGCGAGATATTTCTGGGCGCGCGGGGCCGCCAACGCCGCCGCCTTGGCGTCCGCCTCGCTCACATCCACCGAGACCTGCACGTGGTCGCGGACCTTGCCATTCACCTGCACCACCAGGGTAATGCTCTCCTCGGCTGCCGCCGCCGGGTCATAAGTGGGCCAGGATTGTTGGTGGATGGAGTAGCGCAGGGCGCGCCGCGCCCAGAGCTCTTCGGTGATGTGCGGGGTAATCGGTGCCATCATCAGCAACAGAGAAGTTATCGCTTCATCCCAGGCCGCCGTGCCTTCGAGGTGGGGGCGAAGTTTTTGCACCTCGTTACTCAGATCCATCAACGCGGATATGGCCGTGTTGAACTCAAAACCGTCGAAGTCATGGCTAACCTTTTGGATGTTCTGATGAAGGAAGCGTCGCAACCTGCGTTGCAGGCGGTCGCTCGAGTCGGCGGTCTGCGCCACCAGTTGGCTGTCCTGGCCATTGGGGGGCAACTGGGTGTCGGCCGGTAACGCCAAACGCCAGACACGGTTCAGCCAGCGAACGACACCCTGGATGTTCTTCGAACTCCAAGGACCCCCCTCCGACCACCGATAGGCAAACATCAGATAGGCCCGCATCGTATCCGCACCGTACCGGCGTACTTGTTCATCGGGATCAATCACGTTCCCGCGACTCTTGCTCATTCGCTGGCCATCGGGCCCCAACACCTGTCCCTGGTTGCGCAGTTTCAGCATGGGCTCCGCGCCTTGGGTAAGACCGAAATCGCGGAGCGCTTTGTGGAAAAAGCGGGTGTAAATCAAGTGCATCGTCGCGTGCTCAGCCCCGCCCGTGTAGGTGTCGACCGGCATCCAGTAATCGTACTCATGTGGGTCGAACGCTCCCTGATCATAATGCGGGCTGAGGTAGCGCAGGTGATACCAGGACGAACACATGAACGTATCCATGGTATCGGTGTCGCGTAGCGCCGGCTGGCCACACTTGGGGCAAGTAGTTTGCGCCCAAGTCGGGTGCAATTTCAACGGGCTTTGGCCACTGGGCAACCATGCCACATCCTCAGGCAACAGCAGGGGCAGTTCATCGTCGGGCACCGGTACCAGACCGTGGGTCGGACACTCGATAATCGGGATAGGCGCGCCCCAGTACCGTTGGCGCGAAATCAACCAGTCGTGCAGGCGGTATCGCACCGCGCCCATGCCATTACCAGTCTGCTCCAGCCAATGGATCGCAGCTCTAACACTCTCGCCTTTACCCTTGCCCACCGGAAGACCATCGAGCGGGCCTGAATTCACCATCTGGCCCTCTTGCAACCAAGCCTTGGTCAGGGAGTCGCCGGTCACGGTCTGCCCGGGCGGCTGCACCACAAGTCGGATTGCCAGGTTGTGCTTTTTGGCGAACTCGAAATCGCGCTGGTCATGGGCAGGCACTCCCATCACAGCGCCCGTCCCGTACGACATCAACACATAGTCAGCGATCCAGATCGGGACCCGTTGGTCGTTGACGGGGTTGATCGCATAGGTGCCACTAAAAACGCCGGTTTTCTCGTTGTCGGTCGCCTCGCGCAGAACATCAGTCCGCCGGGTCGCCCACGCCACGTACGTCTCAACCGCGTGCTGGAATCCCGGGGGGGTGAGTTTCTCAACGAGTGGGTGCTCGGGAGCCAGCACCAGAAACGTCGCTCCCCACAAAGTGTCGGGGCGGGTCGTGAAAATCTCGATCGGATCCCCCTGATCAGAGGTAAACGCCACAGAAGCCCCGCGACTGCGTCCAATCCAATTCGTCTGGGCAGTCTTGATTGGGTCGGGCCAATCCAATCCGTCGAAGCTCAGCAGTTCCTCAGCGTAGTTCGTGATGCGGAAGAACCACTGTTCCAGATTCTTTCTAATCACCGGGGTCTTACAGCGCTCACACACCCGGTTCTCTCCAATTACCTGCTCCCGCGCCAGGCTGGTGTTGCAACTCGGGCACCAGTCCACCCGCGCCATCTTTTTGTAAGCCAGGCCATGGTTAAACAGCTGGATGAACAACCACTGCGTCCACCGGTAATAGTGTGGATCGCAAGTGATGGCCTCCCGCTGCCAATCCCAGGCTGCGCCCATCGAGCGCAACTGCCGGCGCATGTTTTCGACGTTGGCATATGTCCAGGTTTTCGGGTGCGTGCCATGAGCGATTGCAGCGTTTTCAGCTGGCAGGCCAAACGCGTCGAACCCGGGCGGGAACATCACGTTGTAGCCAAGCATGCGCTGCCGACGGGCGTGAGCATCAGACGGTGCCATCGCGTACCAGTGCCCAATATGTAGGTTTCCACTCGTATAGGGCAACATGGTCAACGCGTAGTACTTGGGCCGATCGGGGTCAACGGCCGCCCGGTAGACCTGGTCGGCATTCCAGCGGGCTTGCCACTTGGGTTCAATGACCTGGGGCTGGTACTTCTCTATGAGAGTGGTAGTGAGGTTGCTCGGCTGCATGGTGTTGGGCTCCCGAGTTATTAGATAATTTGATTGAGCCAGTGAACGTGATTGACCCATTTGCGGGCTGTGGAGCGATCGATCCGAATCGAGAAGCGAGCCCTAGCGTCGTCAGTCACGGCATAGGAGCCAGTGAACTCATATTGCCCCAGTCGCTGGCCGTAGCTCGTGTTCTGAACGGCGAGCAAGCAAAATCGCATTGCGATATATTTCGCCAACGTCTCAATATCATCCAGACTCAGGGGCGCTAGGACTTCTGCGCTTTGGTGGGCTTCCAAATTGAGATTGAAAAGTGTTTTGAGCATTACAAACTCTCCAATAGGACCGTCAAATATGTCGTCGTTTTGTCGTCTCTAATGCGACAATCATACATCTCTTTTTCGGGCTGTCAACAAGCAAAAAAGGGCGGGGCGCATTTCCGCCTGGGCGAAAATCGGGTAAGCTGGCGGGCATTCTGAAGAGGAGGCGCGCTATGCCACGAACCCGAGCCGAGTTGAAAGCCGAATTGCAGGTCGAAGCCGAGCGGCTGATTGAGGCAATGCTGCACTGGACGGAGCAGACCGAAGCGCCAGACTTGACGGCCATTGAAGACCAAGTGCTGACACTGCGCCAGCAGTTTGGCGAGAAGTTGGCCGAAGCTGCGGTGGAGCGACAAGCGACGGCCGCGCCGCTGACGGTGAGATGCCCTCAATGTGGACGACCGATGCATCAGAAGAAGAAACGGCAACGGCGGCGGGTGGAAAGCCGAGTGGGGGAGATACCCCTCAAGCGCGCGTATTACTACTGCGACCACTGCCAGGTCGGGCTTTTTCCCCCTGGATTGGCAATTGCAGGTGGAGGGCCAAGGGTGGAGTGAAGCGCTGCGGAAACTGGCCGTGTGGTTGAGCGGGCTGGTGACGTTCGAGCAGACGGAAGAAATCCTAGAGAAGGTCGGGCAGGTGCCGATGTCGGATAGCACCGCTTGGCGGCAGGTGCAGACCTGCGGCGCGCGGGCCCGGGCGTTCGAAGCCGCGCAACGCGCTGCCGCCAGCGCCGTGCCCGATCGGCAGGAGACTGTGCCGGGCGAAGTCCCGACCCCTGAACGACTGGCCGCCACCATGGACGGGGCCATGCTCCATGTCCGCGGCGAAGGCTGGAAAGAGTTGAAAGTCGGCGGCTTGGGCAAAATCGAACTCCGGCCGACGCGGGAGCCGGTGACCGGGGACATCCTCGACCTGCCCCATACCGTCGAGAATACCTACGTGGCCTACTTGGGGGCTTTGGGGGACCGGAAGTGTTCGGCCAGCAACTGTGGGCTGAAGCCCAAGCGCGACGCTGAAGCCAAGCCACCGACACCGTGGTGATCGGGGATGGCGCGCCTTGGATCTGGAACCTGGCAGGTGAGCACTTTTATGACGGTATCCAAGTGGTGGATTGGCATCCTGCCAAGCAGCACCTGTGCCAGGCCGCCAACCTCATCCATGGGGAAGGCACGGCGGCGGCGCAACACTGGCTCAAGGTGCAGGAAACCACGCTGTTTGAAGGCCATGCGGATCTGGTCGCGGACGCCCTGACCGATCACGCCCGGCGCAAACGGAGAGCGGCTAAAGACCTCCGCCAGCATGCGGGCTACTTTCGTGATAACCAGCGGCGTATGCAATACCTGGAACGGCGTGAAGACAACTATCCCATCGGAAGGGCTTGGCCGAATGCGGTTGCAAACAGTTCCGCGCCCGTTTCTCTGGCCCTGGCATGCGCTGGAGCTGCCTAAGGGCTGAGCGTCTACTGCCGATTCGCGCGGCCATCATGAGCCACCGCTTTGAAGCCTTCTGGTCGGCCCTTCTGGCCGTGCCCCTAAACTGAAAGGTGCCCAAAAGGGCAAAGGGCGGCCGTCACGACAGCTTCCCAGATGTCTGCACCTGACCGGCAGCGGATTTAATTAGCTAGTTCGAAGAAGATACCCACCCCCGTAATGTGAAATCAATAATTGGGGCCGCGCTGGATCTGCCTCAATTCTGGCCCGCAGCCGATTAACCGTTTTCTCGACCACGGTGATCGACCGGTTCCGACCCCAGACATTGGCCAGCAATTCGGTTTTGCTGCAGAGTCGATTAGAATGACTCGCCAGATACCGGAGCAGTCGGTCTTCCAGAGCTGTTAGCTGAATGAGTCGATCAACTACTCGAACCTGTCGCTGATCGGGCAGATACTCAAAGTCGGCTTTAATAATGGTTCGCGGCAATTCTGGTCCACCCAGATCTGCCCATCTCGGCAGCCAATAGCTAAGCACCTCGCCAAACAACTTCCAATGATTCGCCCGCTCTTCCACCAACCCTTTGCGTTCAAGTTGCTTGAGCAAACTCGGGTCAACGTGCGGGTCAGCCTCATCAATCGATGTTAGGGCTAGGCGCTCCTCAGTCAGGCGACGCAGAATAAGTTGCCGACATCGGGAGCGAACTTGACTGTCAAAACGGAAATCGCTCCAAAGCACTCCCTCCGAAACTCTGTCACCCTTTTTTGAGGCGCGCCGCTTGGCTTTCAGCGCGAAGTAATACTCGCAGGCGATTTTCAACAATTCAATATGGCGGCCAGCCTCATCCAGCAAAGCGCGCAGTTCGCCCTTGTCCGGCGGCATCCCGCCCATTGTTTCAGCCAGTTTGTTAATTAAGTTAACGGCCTCGTGGGTTTCGAGCAGGCCCAATTGCACGGAAGTCACATAATTAAAAGGCGGTGACGGCAGCGAAGGTGGCAGATAGTGTTTATTCACAACGTCTTGAATAGGGTCAGTGCTGGCGACGCCCAACACAACGCGACCATCACTCAGCGTCACAAATGAACGTAACCACCGCAAGCTGTCCACACCCATAACCGGGACGATTAAGTCAAAATCATCGACCAGCAATGTGATGCGGGCATAACCCCCTTTGACTAGCAGCCAGTCGACTTCTGCTTGAAAGGCCTGGAAAAGGTCACGCGCCTCTCGAGTCTGGATATCTAATGGCCGATTGATCCCTTCGGCCGCTTCCTCCTTCTTCAGGCATTCCAAGCCGTGTCTCCAGATACCGGCGGCGTCGTAGTCGAGAATCTCGCTCGCACCGATCCAGACGTAAAGACCTTTCTGGGTTTTACGCGAACCGAGCTTAACTCGGTAGGCATAATGTAGGAGAGATGTCTTTCCGGTTCCCGGTTCCCCAACCAGATTGAAGCTGCCTGGATCCTGCTTACTAAGTAACGCGCTGATGTCGGCCACAGGCTTGCTCCGCATGATGAATTCATTCGCTTTAACCGCAAACCCCTGGATAGGGACAAACGCTTCGATGCTCATTTTTTATTTTGACTCCATGTATTCTCTTAACGCACGCTCGACCGTAAAATTGCCGCAGAGCCACCTTTCGAATATCTTTACCTTTATCCGATAGCGCCCATCACTAACTCTTACTAAAGTTTCCATTTTGACCAAATCTTCCAAGGCTTGCCAGAGCCTAGTTTTTCCAACCTTTTCCACCACCTCTTTAAGTGTGATGTTCTCAAAACTGACCGCTCCCTGCTCGCCAACAGATAGGGCGACGACGATCAACACAAGTTTATTGAGCCTTTGAGCCGGACCATCGACGACGCTCCCGCTGCCCCACAAATGGTTAAACGGTTGTTCACCTTGTTCCGGAAGCCAGTTTGTTAGCACAGCATTCAGGTGTTGAATGTCTATCCGAAATCGCCCCTCTCGTATCGCTTCAGAGATTAGTTGCCCGCAGAGCATATGAATGAAATAAGGATGATGGGCAGTAAGTGCCAAGAGCTCTTCTACAACCGAGGGGCCATGAGATATCTGGTTAATCGGTTCGATGATGAGTTTTCGAGCCTCTTCTCCCGCCAGACAACCGATCCGTTGTTGGTGGGCGACTTCCAGCATGGCCGACACGTCTTGCTGTAGTAGAAGCCTGTCCAGCACCCCACCGCCGCTAAATACGATGCTGATCCCGCAGGGATGCTGGATGAGACTTCTCAAATATCTGCAGAGCACCGAGATGGTCACAGCCTCTTCTGCCAACTCATTGATCAGTTCAAACTCGTCGATAATAATGACAATGCGCCGGCCCTGAGGTACAACTGCATTCTTAATGAAGCTATGGAAATAACCAATGGGATCGCGGCTTATCCGCCCCATCGGGGGGGTGGTAATATCAGCAACATTCAATTTCTTTGTGATCTCCTCAGCAATATTGAAAAGAAAGCTAGTGGTGCTGTGATAATTAACGCCCTGCATGTCGATATAAACGGGTAAAAACCCTTGGTCAGCTATTATGCTCTCGAATTTCAATAGCAACGATGTCTTGCCAATGCGGCGTGGGCCCCACAACAGTACCGCTCCAGTAGCGTTCCCACCCTGTAGTAAATTATTGAACAAGGTGCTCAGTTCGTTCTGCCGACCAATAAAGTTGTTGCCACGGGCAGGATTGAGGGTGTATGGGTTCAAAAGCCACGGGACCGCAAGTGAACGTTCCTTAACGGCAGAGTTGTTAGGGTCACATAAGCGGACCTGGCGAACTCCCTTAATCTCACCCAGTTTGCGCAGGACATGTTCCACCTGGGTAATAGGCATATCGCCAATGCCTATGCGACACAGCGCAGTCCCGTCATCCAACTGGCCAGCCCAGAGATCCGTCATATCAATCGCGGCGTCGGACATTACGACGCTGATATCGCGAGCCAACCCAACCCGATTACGAGCTGAAACTTCAATGTCTGACCGATGCTGCCAGGGCACCGGGTTCCATCTAGCGGGCACCCGTGGACTGAGGCGCTTTGCTCGAACGCAATCCGCGCGGTGAATGATCAACTGTTTACGCTTGGTCACGTAACCGACAATCGCATCCGGCGGCTCAGGCTGACAGCACTTCCCAAGCCGACGCGAATACTTATAGTCCAGATGGATATCCGTTGCAACTTGCCACAGTCGTGAGTCATCCGCGCCGCTTTGAATCCGCGGCATATGCGAGATCACGATCACGGCCGAGCACTGACCCAAGCCGACCGCGATCAGCAGGTCGCGTGAGTCGCTAAAGCCCATCCGTTGGGCAGCGACCTGCAGCTGCTCGGTGAAATCGATGTCAGTGAAGGGCGTCCCTTGCTCAACCAACCGAGCCTGAACCAAAGCTTGGCCCTTCTCAAAAGCAGCTTCCGGCTTCTGCGCCTCGAGCCAACGTCGTATGGCAGACCGGGCGCGACGGGTCTTCACAAAATCGTTTTTGGTGTCTTTGGTCTTCTCGTTGCTCAGCCACTGCGGATTGGGACCGACACCTGTGCCACTGACCAAAATCCTGACCACATCCCCTGTTCGGAGTGAGGAATGTAATAACACCTCGCGGCCATTGACTGCTGCTCCGGTACATCTGTTTCCGAGTTCAATATGGACGGCATAGGCAAAATCGATAGGCGTGGCACCCTCCGGCAACTGATAAGGCTTCCCTTTGGGTGTAAAGACAACTATCTTGCCAGCGGGCGGCGGCGACCAGGTCCATAGAGTCGGCAACATGTCCTCAGGCACACCCAGCCATTTGGCCGCTAGTCCGTATTCACCGACTAAATTCATTGACCGCGTCTGAATGACAACAGTTACGATTCGCTTGCTTTCACCGTACGCCCGAGCAATAAGGGCCCGGTAACCATTGGGTTTAGGATCCCCAATGTAATCGCGCAGATCATGTGGAACCTGAGACAATACTTCATACACGATTCCCAGGGCCTGATAACAGGAGGCAACACTCCGGGTAATGATCTGAATAGGCTGACGATATTCATAAGAATGGGGCTGGTTGTTCGCCTTGGAGTGCCCCCGATACAGCGCATACAAATTCGCGGGACCCAACTGCACATCCGCCTCAAGTCCCCAGTTGGCAATTTGGCGCCGCAGAAGACCAACCGTAGACATGAACCAGGCCGCGGACTTATCCTCCTCGTATTGCCGCATCGTCTCGTGATACTGATCAGGCAACAGCGCAAGCAACGACTTGGCTTCCAACTCGCGTTTGACCGCAGCCATACCCAACTGTTCGGCCACGGGCACAAAGACATTAAGCACTGTCGCTGCGAACATACTTCGCTTTTCGGGAGACAAGCTATCCAAGGAGCGAGAGTTGTGCAGTCTGTCGGCGATCTTGATTACTGTCGCTATCGGATTTCGGTGGATTGCTAACGTAACCCATAACGGCAATTCACATATTAGTTCTTCGTTTTCGCGCAGTAGTTGCGGGATTTGAGATGAATACGTCGGCCCAAAATCAGAGAGCTGGGACACATCCTCAACGAGGTTTGCAACCTCATCGCTCAAATGCTCTCTGATTTGAGCTAGCGAGATCCGTGATGAGTATTTCTCCTTGAAAACATCATGGAGCAGGCCGGCTGCGACCACCTCGGCGGGAGCCTGCCATTGGGCAAGGATCGCGGCAACGCCAATGGCGTGTTGTATGTATGGGTTCTTATCTTTGCGATGGTGACCTGCATGCGCTTGCGAGGCCATCGCCAGAGCTCGATTGACCGTCTCGCAACCTCCCAAATCGGCATATGAGGAGACTATCTGCGTTACCGTCTGCACAGGGTCCATATGATGATCAAACGATGAACAATGGATATATCATGAATACCTAAAGTTTACGGCTTTGTCGTCGTTTTGTCAAAGTGGCGAAATTTCTCTAATCTTCGGCAAAGGCCGTAGTTTCGCCCATGGTAGAAAGGAAAAAGGCCCGCCGCTACGGCGGTCATGGGTTTACCACCAAACTGAAATGCACCCTCAAATTGTCAAAAGAGGTTCCGAACGAAACGCCAATTAAGTGGTACTCCATGGGCAACATCGCCGTCCAAGTGCCGAGTGGTGATAGGGAATTTCAGCTATCACCTGACAGCGCCGAGGTTGTTAAGGGCGCAGCCAACACCGTCAGGGCACTCGTCTACGGACGTAGAACGTTTGATATCGCTCTTGCGTGGGGCGGCAAGCACCCGTTGGATGTGCCGCCGGATAGTCTGACGGCCCATGTGCGCGCTCTTCTGGCAAGCGCCATGACGGACGTGCTCGGCGAGCTAAGCCGTGAAGTCGCCGATGTCGCGCAATTGACTGCCATGACTGAGCAAATCACCAAAGCGCTGCAATCGAAGCTCGAGCCGAAATTCAGCGCGCTGGGGTTGCAAATGAAGGCCGTGAACATCGAAGCTATCGAAAGCGTGTGAATCGCTGAGACGCTGATGATGAGCTGCTGAGGGCACTGAGGGAGCGGGCCGGTCGTTGAGGAGTATAATTCGCTCACCGCGAGGAGAGATTGACATGGACGCTTTTCGGTTGCAAACGGTGGTGGCGAAGGACGGTGAAATTGCGCTAACGGGGTTGCCCTATCGCAAGGGCGACACAGTCGAGATGATCCTGCTGGGTCAGCCCACCTCCACGTCCCGCCGCCTCCCCACAGCTCGCCAACTCCGACAGTCAAGCCTGATTGGTTTGTGGAAAGACCGCACCGAGCTTACCGACAGCGCGGACTTCGCTCGCCAATTACGTGAACAGGCTCAGCGCCGGGAGTGAGCGATGGTGCTGCTGGACACCACTGACCTCTACCCTCTGTCTACTGCCCTTGCCCGCGCCCCCACCGGATACCCGGCCATCTTCGCCACATCGCCCGTCACGCGCAGTAGCGGCACCCACAACAGTCGCTTCAAGTTAAAGCCCACTCAATCAAGCAAGAATTCCAGCCGCACAAATATCGGCGTATAATACTCGCCATCTTCCCAAAGGAGAACATGATGGCTACCAGAGTTGCCCAGATGACGGCAGACGAACTAAAGGAAATTATCGGCACAACCGTCGAGCAAAAACTCATCGAACTATTTGGCGACCCAGATGAAGTCTTAGTCATGACTAAGACTTTGCGTAATCGTCTCTTACGCCAGAAAAAAGCGGTTGCCAAGGGCGAACGGGGAGAACTGCTTGATGTCGTTGTTACGCGACTCGGTTTGGTCTAATCGCCATGTATACCGTTCATATTTTGAAGGCGGCGAGCCGCGAGTTAGCCCGCCTCGATACGCCTATCGCCAAGCGCATCGTAGCCCGGATCCATTGGTTAGCCGAAAATCTGGACGCTGCTAACCCCAAAGTCCTGAAAGGCGAGTTGGCCGGTCTCTACAAACTTCGCGAAGGGGATTACCGTATCATTTATGAGATTATCCGCAAAGAGAAAGCCATTGTCATTCATAGCATCGGCCATCGGCGCGAAATCTATCAAAAGAAGAAATAAGGATGGCCACGCAGGAAAATGATCAGCCATCCTGTACCTATTCAGGCCATGCGGGTGTTGTTTAGGGCAGTCTTTCAAAGGCATGGCGGCCCAACCAGCGCATACACCCGACCCGGATAGCCTGACGGCCCACGTGCGCGCTCTACTGGCCAGCGCCATGACGGGCGTGCTCGGCGAGCTAAGCCGTGAAGTCGCCGATGTGGCGCAACTTACTGCCGTGACCGAGAAAACTACCAAAACGCTGCAATCGAAGCTCGAGCCGAAATTCACCACTGGCCTCTACCCTCTGCCCACTTTCCTCCGCTCCCATACCCCCACCGGATACCCGGCCATCTTCGCCACATCGCCCGTCACGCGCAGCAGCGGCACCCACAACATGGCCGCCGGCGACCGCCGCCCGGCCAGCCGTTGCAGTGGCCGCCGGATGTAGGCCAGCGCCGCCAGCGCGCCCAGCAGCCACAGCCACGGGCTTACCGCCAGCGCCGCGTAAGCCAACAGCGGCGCGGCCACAAAGTAAGTGAAGTAGCGAATGAAATGGATGCGCGGCCACAGCCCGGCCCGGCCATCGCCTCGGGCATAGTTGAAGTATTGCCGCGCAAACGCCCGCAGCGACCCGCGCGGCCTGAAGTGCGCTACCGCCCCCGGCGCAAACGCAAACGGCCCGTACTTTTCGCGCAGGGCCAAATCGAACACCACGTCCTCCGAAAAATCCAGCCACTCCGGGTAGCCGCCCGCGGCCGCCCACGCCTCTTTGCGAAAGGCCACACTGCGGCTGGAGGGCAAAAACGTGTCCGGGTTGATCTCGCCCACGTCGGGGATGGTGGCGGCCCCCAGCGCCGTTTCAAACGTGTTCTGCGGATCGGACTTGTACCACCCGGCCACCACCGCCGCGCCCGGTCCCCCATCGTCGCCATCCCACTCACCCGCGCGCGTTAACTGCGCCAGCCAGTCCGGCTCCAGCCAGACCCCGGCATCGGTCACCGCAATCACCTCACCCACCGCCGCGCGGATGGCAGCGTTGCGGCCCTGTGAAATGTTAGTCCCCGGCGCGGTGATGACCGTGAGCGGCAGCCGGTCGGCGTATTCGCGCACCACGGCCGCCGTGTTGTCGCGCGAGCCGCCGTCGCACACCACCACCTCGTCGGGCGGGCGCGTCTGTGCCACGGCCGAGTCCAGCAGCCGCCGGATGTGATCGCCTTCGTTGAGCACGGTGAGTATGAGAGAAATCTTCATCGGGGGGATTATAATGCGGCACACGCCCTCATGCCTCTCGACCTCACCCTCGCCACCATGTCCAACGGCCCCGCCGCCATCGGCCGCGCCGAGGGCCGCGCCGTCTTCGTGCCGTACACCATCCCCGGTGAAACCGTTCGCGTGGAACTGAACGAGGAGAAGCCCGGCTACGCCCGCGCCCGCTTGCTCGAAGTGCTGACGCCCTCGCCCGAGCGCGCCCCCGCGCCGTGCCCGCACTTTGGCCCCGAGGCCTGCGGCGGTTGCCACTGGCAGCACATGAGCTACCCGGCCCAACTCAAATACAAGCAGCAAATCGTCGCCGACCAGCTTGCGCGCATCGGCGGCATCGCCGCGCCCAACGTGCTGCCCGCCGCGCCCGGCGCCGATCCGTTTCACTACCGCAACCATGTCCAATTCTCGCAAACCGCCGAAGGCAAGCTGGGCTTCATGTCGGCCTCATCCAACACCGTGCTGCCCATCTCCGAATGTCCCATCGCCCGCCCGGAGATCATGAGCGTGTTCGCGCAACTCGACCTCGAAAAAGTGGACGCCGACCGGGTGAGCCTGCGCGTCGGCGGGGACGGCGAAGTGATGCTCATCTTCGAATCCGAAACCGGCGAACCGCCCGATGTGGAACTGGACTTGCCCATCTCCGTCGCCAGTGTGGATCGGCAGGGCAACGCCTTCACCCTCGTCGGCGACGATCATCTCGTTCAGGAAATCAAAGGCCGCCCGTTCCGCGTGTCGGCGGGCAGTTTCTTTCAGGTGAACGCGGCCATGGCGCGCACGCTGGTGGATGTGGCGCTGGATGCGCTGGCCCTGCGCGGCGGCGAGACCGTGCTGGACCTGTACTGCGGCGTGGGCCTCTTCTCTGCCTTCATCGCGCCACTGGCGGGGCGCGTCATCGGAGTCGAGAGCGCGCCCTCCGCCGTGGCCGACGCCGCCGCCAACCTCGACGAATTCGACAACGTCGAACTGTACGAGTCGTCCGTCGAGCTGGCGATGTCTCACCTTATCAACTCCCATACTCCCACACCCTCGCGCATTGTTCTCGATCCCCCTCGCGCCGGTTGCGACAAGCGAGTCATCGAGCACCTGCTCGCCCTCGCCGCCCCGCGCCTGGTGTACGTCTCGTGCGACCCGGCCACCCTCGCCCGCGACGCCAAACGGCTCATTGCCGGGGGCTATCGCCTCGTCTCGGCCCAACCGCTCGACATGTTCCCGCAGACGCATCACGTCGAAACCGTCGCTCTCTTCGAACGCTAACCCCTCATCTCTATGGATTGGCAACTCTCTCCCAGCGCCCAAAAAGTGCAAGCCGTGTTGCAGGCCCTCGGCTTTGCCAACGTCGTCGTCGAGCACCGGCAAACCACGCGCACCTCCGCCGAGGCCGCGCAAGCCGTGGGCTGCGCCGTGGGGCAAATCGCCAAATCGCTCGTCTTCCGCGGCCAGCGCAGCGGGCAGCCCGTGCTCGTCATTGCCAGCGGCGCCAACCGGGTTGATGAAAAAAAGATCGCCGCCTGGCTCGGCGAAAAAGTGGACAAGCCCGATGCCGACTTCGTTCGCGCCCGCACCGGGTTCGCCATCGGCGGCGTTCCCCCCGTGGGGCACGTGGAACCCATCCCCACCCTCATCGACCCCGACCTTTTGCAATACGACCTCATCTGGGCTGCCGCCGGCACGCCCAATGCCGTCTTTCAATTGACTCCCGCCGAACTGGTGGCCATGACCGGGGGACGGCTTGTCGCCGTTGCCCAGGGACAGCCATGAGCGCTCACGCGACGCTCAACGTCGAGCCGTGCTTCCGCTACTTGCGCGCCAGGTACGGCGAGCTACACAAACTGCAATCGGTGAACGCTGTGCGCCTTGCCCAACCGTTTTGGCTTGACCCGCCCGCCTCTGCCGTGATACCATCGCGCCCGATGCACACCACGATTCGCTTCACCACTACCGGCATGACCATGACTACGACTTCGCGCAGGCGACAGCCGTTGCTTCGGTTTGGGTGAACGACAGACACACGCCACACACACCAACGCGGAGCCAAATCGGCTCCGCGTTTTTGGTTAACCGCGAACACGCGAAGGCTTTTCAAAACCTTTGCGCCCTTTGCCCCTTCGCGGTGAAATAGAGGAGAGCTTATGAAAACCCTCGTCATGAAGTTTGGCGGCACCTCGGTGGGCAGCGCCGAGGCCATCGCCCAATCGGCAGAGATTGTGAAGGCGGCCAAAAACGACTGGCTGGCCGTGGCCGTCATCGTCTCGGCCATGAGCGGCGTCACCGACCTATTGCTCAAGGGCGCGCACACCGCCGCCGCGGGCGACGGCCAAACTTTCCGAGCCATTGCCCGCGACCTGCGCGCCAAACACGAGGCGGCCTTTCACGGCCTCGTAGGGGCGATTCGCGTCGGGGCGGTTCATGAATCGCCCCTACAGGACCGGATATTGCCCTGCCTCGCCGAATTCGAGAGCCTGTGTCACGCCGTCAACATCCTCGGCGAAGGCTCGCCCCGCGCCCTCGACGCCATCTCCTCGCTGGGCGAGCGCATGAGCATCCACCTCATGGCCGCCCGGCTGCAAGCCCTCGGCCTCGCCGCCGAAGCCGTCGAAGCCGGCGAACTCATCCTCACCGACGACGTGTTCGGCTCGGCCAACCCGCAGATGAACGAGACCAAAGCCCGTTGCGAATCGCGCCTGCGCGAGAAAATGCATCGCGGCGAGGTGCCGGTCATCACCGGCTTCATCGGCGCCACGGCCAGCGGCGCGGTGACCACGCTGGGGCGCGGTGGCAGCGACTACAGCGCGGGCATCCTCGGCGCGGCGCTGGGGGCCGACGAGGTGTGGATTTGGACGGACGTGAACGGCGTGATGACGGCCGACCCCCGCGTGGCGGCGGACGCCCGGACATTGCCCCGGCTCTCCTTCCGCGAAATTTCCGAGCTGGCCTATTACGGGGCCAAAGTGCTGCACCCCAAAACCATCCGCCCGGTGGTCGAGCGCGGCATTGACCTGTGGATCAAAAACACGTTCAACCCGGCCCACCCCGGCACGCTCATCGTGCCGGATAACGGCCACACGCAGGGCGCTATCAAAGCCGTCACCGCCATTAAAAGCCAGAGTCTCATCACCATCGAGGGCCGGGGTATGCTCGGCGTGCCGGGCGTGGCGGCGCGCACCTTTGGCGCAGTGGCCCGCGCCGGGGTGAGCGTGCCCCTCATCTCGCAGGCCTCCTCCGAGCAAAGCATCTGCTTCTCCGTGCCCTCGCCATCGCACGCCAAAGTGGTTGCCGTGCTGCAAGAGGAGTTCCGGCCGGAATTGGCCCGCACGGATATCGATTCGGTCAGCAGCATGGACAACACCGTGATCGTCACCGTGGTCGGCGCGGGCATGCGCTCCACCCCCGGCATCGCCGGAAGAATCTTCAGCGCCCTCGGCAACCGGAACGTCAACGTTATCGCCATCGCCCAGGGTTCATCCGAATGCTCCATTAGCCTTGTCGTCGATGCCGCGCAAGCGGATGAGGCAGTGAAAGCCATTCACCAACTCATAGTCAATGAACAATGAAACAATGAACAATGAGACAAAACAAACCGAACCGCAGTTGTTCATTGTCTCATTGGTCATTGTTCATTTCCCGAAAGGGGGCCTCATGCCCAAGATCAAAGTCGCCATCCTCGCCGCCACCGGCTCGGTGGGCCAGCGGTTCGTGCAGTTGCTCGACAATCACCCGTGGTTCCAAGTGGTCGCCCTCACCGGCTCCGACCGCACTGTGGGCCAAACGTATGCCGACGGCTGCCGATGGGTTTTGCCCGAGCCAATGCCCGACTACGCCAAAGACATGAAGATCGCCCCCACCGAGCCGGGGCTGGACGCGGCCCTCTGCTTCTCGGCTTTGCCCGCCGACGCCGCCCGCGACGTGGAACCAGCCTTTGCCGGGGCGGGACACGGCATCGCCTCCAACGCCTCGGCCCACCGCATGTGGCCCGACGTGCCCCTGCTCATCCCTGAAGTCAACCCCGATCACACGGCGCTCATCAAAGCCCAACAACGGCAGCGCGGCTGGAGCGGCTTCATCACCACCAACCCCAATTGCACCATCACCGGCGTCACCATTGCCCTGCGCCCGCTGCTCGACGCCTTCGGCCTGCAGCGCGTGTTCGTCGTCTCCATGCAAGCCCTCTCCGGCGCGGGCTACCCCGGAGTGGCCTCGCTCGACATTCTCGATAACGTGATTCCCTATATTGGCGGTGAAGAGGCGAAGGTGGAAAGTGAACCGCAGAAGATGTTGGGCAAACTCGACGGCGGCAAAGTCGTAGACGCTTCTTTCAAAGCCTCAGCCCACACCAACCGCGTGCACGTCAGCGACGGCCACACCGTGTGCCTCTCGGTGGAATTGGGCCGCCGCGCCACCCCCGCCGAAGCGGCGCAGGCCATGGCCGACTTTGCCGGCCCGGAGATCGTGCGCGGCCTGCCCAGCGCGCCCCAGAGCATCATCGACGTGCGCCCCGAAGCCGACCGGCCCCAACCGCGCAAAGACCGCGACACCGGCCGCGGCATGACCACCGTGGTGGGCCGCGTGCGCGAAGACCCGCTCTTCGACGTGAAGTTTGTGACCCTCTCGCACAACACCATTCGCGGCGCGGCGGGCGGCTCGGTGCTCAATGCCGAACTGATGGCGGCGCAGGGGCTGGTGAATTGAAACAAAGAATGAATTTGACCGCAAGAATCGGATAGACGACCCCGCCGGATTGCTTTATCATGTCGCCATGACGAATGATCAACGCTGGCAACTTGTGCTCAACCGCGACCCCCGCGCCGACGGAAAGTTTGTGTTGGCGGTGCGCACCACGGGGATTTATTGCCGCCCCTCGTGCCCGGCTCGCAAACCACTGCGGCAAAATGTGACTTTTTACCGCACGGCGGACGAGGCCGAAGCCGCCGGTTTCCGCGCCTGCCTCCGCTGCCGCCCCCGTGATGCCGGCTCACCCACCGAGCCCATTCGCCAGTTGGCGCGTTACATCGAAACCCACCTCGACCGCCCCCTCACCTTGGCCGAGTTGAGCGCGCAAGCTCATCTCAGTCCCTATCACCTTCAGCGCATGTTCAAACGGGCCATGGGCGTGTCGCCCCGGCAATACGCGGCGGCGTGCCGCCTCAACCGTGTGAAGCGCGAACTGAAAACCAACAGCACCGTTACCGGGGCCGTGTACGAGGCGGGCTACCAATCCGGCAGCCGGTTGTATGAGCAAAATCGTTTGGGAATGACGCCGGGCGACTACCGGCGCGGAGGAGCAGGCATGGAAATACGCTACACCATCGTCAAGAGTCCGTTGGGCCGCATGATTGTGGCCGCCACCGGGCGGGGCATTTGCTTTGTGGGTTTCGGCGATTCGCATGAATTCCTACGGGCAGAATTGGCGAAGGATTATCCCTCGGCAGCGTTGAAGCGCGACACGACCGGTTTCAGCCAGTGGGTCACGGCCATCGTGGATAACCTGCAGGGGCGGCAGCCCCGCCTCGACCTGCCATTGGACGTGCAGGGCACCGCCTTTCAGCAACAAGTGTGGGAGGCGTTGCGGGCCATTCCCTACGGGCACACGCGCACCTATGGCGAGATCGCTCAACTGCTGGGCAAGCCGCACGCGGCGCGGGCCGTGGGCCGGGCGTGCGCCACCAATCTTGCCTCCATCGTCATCCCCTGCCACCGGGCGGTGGGTGCCGGCGGCAACCTCACCGGCTACCGTTGGGGCGTGGAGCGCAAAGGCAAATTGCTGGCCGGCGAGCGCACGCACGCCGCGCCATGAGTGAGTCATTACGCACACGCATCACGGTTGGGCTGGCGCTGCTGTCGGTTTATCTCATCTGGGGGTCCACCTATTTAGGTATCCGCTTCGCGCTGGAAAGTTTCCCGCCGTTGCTCATGGCGGGCTTCCGGTTCTTGATCGCCGGGACGTTGATGTTCACCTTCCTGCGCCTGCGGGGCACGCCCGTGCCCACGCACCGGCAATGGCTGGGCGCGGCAGTGATAGGGGCATTTTTGCTGGGCGGCGGCAACGGCGGGGTAACGTTTGCCGAGCAGTGGGTGTCGTCGGGGCTGGCGGCGGTGGTCATTGCCAGCATGCCGCTGTGGGCGGCGCTGTTCGGCGGGTTGTGGAAGCGCTGGCCCAACCGCCTCGAATGGGTTGGATTGATGGTGGGCTTCGCCGGGGTGGCCGTGCTGAATTTGGAGCACGACTTTCGCGCCAACCCGCTGGGGGCCATAGTGCTGTTCGGGGCGGCCATCTCGTGGGCCTTTGGCTCGGTGTTAAGCGGCCACCTGCAATTGCCCAAAGGCCCCATGTCCAGCGCGGCGCAAATGCTGGTGGGCGGCGTGCTCATGTTGGCGCTCGGCGCGCTCTCGGGCGAGCGCATCACCGCGCTGCCCTCGGCGCGGTCGGCGGCGGCGTTTGGCTATCTCATCACCTTTGGCTCGCTCATCGCCTTTAGCTCCTACGCCTACTTGCTGCGCACCGTGCGGCCCACGCTGGCCACCAGCTATGCCTATGTGAACCCGCTGGTGGCCGTGGGGCTGGGCGTGCTATTGGGCGGCGAGAAGATCACCGCCGTGGGGCTGATAGCCACGCTCATCATCCTCGGCGGCGTGGGGCTGGTGGCGATGGGGAGGGCGGGCGTGAGGGTGCGGGTTTTGTAGTAAACTGGAATTCGCAAAGGAAGGTGAGCTGATGGAACTCCTTTTGACCGCAAAAGACCTCGTGGACGCCAAAGTGTATGACACTGAGCAGGCTGTTTTGCAGGATGCTATGCGTCATTTGCTTCGCTCTCGGCCGGATTTGCGGGTGCGAGTCGCCGTCCTTCGTTACCAGCGCGACGAGATTTCGCTGGCAAAGGCAGCTTCTCTGGCGGGGGTAAGTTGGCAACAAATGCGCGAAATCCTGCTGGAGCATAGTGTGCCGCTAAGGCTTGGCCCCGAATCTATGAACGAGGCAATATCTGAGGTTGAGGCATTGCGGCGGCGCCTGACATGAGCATCATTGTCAACACAACCGTCCTCTCAAATTTCGCGTCCATCGGGCAATTCGTTCTGCTACGCCGCTTGTTTGACCAACTCTATGTTTCGGTCGAAGTGTTTGAAGAAATCGAAGCAGGGCTGGAGGAGGGATACGGCTTTTACGGTGAGGTCAAGAGCGCCATTAGGCCTTTCAGCGCGGCAGGGTGGATCGAGCTGACGGCAATGAGCGGCGAGATCGAATTGAAGCTGTTTGGCAGCGCGCCGTCTAAACTTCACGGCGGCGAGGCTTCGTCCATTGCAATCGCGAAAGCGCGCGGCTGGTTGTTCTTGAGTGATGATTTGGCGGCACGCACCTATGCTGCTTCTTTGGACATCGAGATTTCAGGGACGCTCGGTTGTTTGGCTCTGGCGGTCGAGCGCAAGCTCGCGCCACTGGAGCAAGCTAATCATTGGTTGCGCCAGATGGCTGAGGCAGGGTATCACTCGCCCGTAGCTGATTTGAGCGAACTTTCCTAGGGCGGCTGGCGGCAGGGGGCGGTGCAGCCTGTTTGCGTTGCAGCCTTGTGCAACCCCTCCAACCGGCTTTCGGCTAATCCCGCCATCCTGAACAATGGACAGGGCTGGGGCGGCTCGTTATACTTGGCCCAAGTTAGCCGGAGAAACCCGCCGTGATCTTTTCGTTGTACATCGTCATTCTTGTCGTCATTCTTGGGCTCCTTCTTGAGGAGCGTTTTTCGTTTGAGGCGGCAGTCACACCCGTGCGAGCAGAACAGTAGCAGCACACACACTCAAAACACACCGAGCCGCCTTACCCAAGGCGGCTCGTTTTATTTCCTGCCGCTACCCTCTCTCAGCCGGAGAGGGCACGGTGAGGGAGATAGTTCAAAGGAGAACATGCCATGACCTGCGCCTACCCATCCGCCGAGCCGACTACCACTGCCGAAGCTGAATCCGATCAGTGGGTGACTGACTCCATGTTCGACGTGTACAACGGGTGATTATGCGTTCCGATCAAATCAAATCCGGCTTCGAGCGTGCGCCGCACCGCGCCCTGCTCAAGGCCACGGGCGTTACCGACGCCGACATGGGCAAGCCGTTCATCGCCATCGTCAATTCATACGTGGACGTGGTGCCCGGCCACGTTCACCTGCAAGCGTTCGGCAAGCTGGTGAAGGATGCCGTGCGCGCCGCGGGCGGCGTGCCGTTTGAGTTCAACACCATCGGCGTGGACGACGGCATTGCCATGGGCCACAAGGGCATGAAGTATAGCCTGCCCTCGCGCGAGCTGATCGCCGATTGCGTGGAAACGATGATCGAAGCCCACCGTTTCGACGGGATGGTGTGCATCCCGAATTGCGACAAGATTGTGCCGGGCATGTTGATGGCCGCGATGCGAGTGAACATCCCGGCCATTTTTGTTTCCGGCGGGCCGATGGCCGCCGGCCGCACGCCCGATGGCGAAGCCGTAGACCTCATCTCGGTATTCGAAGGCGTGGGCGCATTTCAGGCCGGCAAGATCGACGCCAAGCGGCTGAAGGTGCTGGAAGACTTCGCCTGCCCTTCGTGCGGCTCGTGCTCCGGCATGTTCACCGCCAATTCGATGAATTGCCTCATGGAAGCCCTGGGACTGGCTCTGCCCTTCAACGGCTCGGCGCTGGCGCTCTCCTCCGAGCGCGAGAGCCTTGCCCGCCGCGCCGCCGCGCTCATCCTCGATCTCATCGCCAAAACCATCACCCCGCGGCAGATTGTGACCGCCGAGGCGTTGGATGATGCCTTTGCCCTCGACATGGCCATGGGCGGCTCGACCAACACGGTGCTGCACGCCCTGGCGATCGCGCAAGAGGCCGGGCTGGATTACCCGCTGTCGCGCATCAACGCCGTGGCTGACAACGTGCCGCACCTGTGCAAGGTAAGCCCGGCGGGCAAGTGGCACATGGAAGACGTGCACCGCGCGGGCGGCGTCCCGGCCATTCTCACCGAGATCGCCTCCACTGGCAATACATTGCACCTGGACCGTATCACCGTGACGGGCGCGTCCCTGCGCGAGTCGATTGCCGGCGCGGCAATCAAGGACCCCGAAGTCATCCGCACTTTCGACAACCCCCATTCTACGAAGGGCGGTCTCGCCATCCTGTTTGGCAACCTGGCCCCCGACGGCGCGGTGGTGAAGACGGGCGGCGTGAGCGATGCCATGAAACGGCACAGCGGCCCGGCGCGCATTTACGAGTCGCAAGAGGCGGCTATGCGCGGCATTCTCAATCGCGAAGTGCAGCCGGGCGACGTGGTCGTCATCCGCTACGAGGGGCCGGCCGGGGGGCCGGGGATGCAAGAGATGCTCTCGCCTACCAGCGCCATTATGGGTATGGGCATGGGCGACAAAGTGGCGCTGATCACCGATGGCCGCTTCAGCGGCGGCACGCGCGGCGCATGCGTCGGCCACGTCAGCCCCGAAGCGGCGGCGCGCGGCCCCATTGCCGCCCTGCGGGAGGGCGACATCATCGAACTCGACCTGTACGCTCGCACTCTCAACGTCCGGCTGGCGGACGAAGAAATCCAGTCGCGGCTGGCGGCCCTGCCGGCCTTCGAGCCGAAGATCGAAAGCAAGTGGCTGCGGCGCTACGCCAGGATGGTGCAAAGCGCCGACAAGGGAGCAACCCTGAGGGATTAATTCACAATTCGCAAGGCACAAGGCTCAATTGAGAATTGTGCGTTGGGAATTGAGCATTGGAGGACTTATGCAACTCAAAGGCGCACAGATTGTCTGGGAATGTTTGGTAAGGGAAGGCGTTAAAACAATCTTCGGGTATCCGGGCGGGGCGATTCTGCCGACGTATGACGCCATGCTCGACTACCCCATCCATCACGTGCTGGTGCGGCACGAGCAGGGAGCCACGCACATGGCCGACGGCTACGCCCGCGCCTCGGGCAGAGTGGGCGCGGCCATTGCCACCTCCGGCCCTGGCGCCACCAACATGGTCACCGGCATCGCCACGGCCATGATGGATTCGTCGCCCATGGTGTGCATCACCGGGCAGGTTGGCTCAAGGGCCATCGGCACCGACGCCTTCCAGGAAACGGACGTGACCGGCGTGACGCTGCCCGTCACCAAACACAACTATCTCGTCACCCGGGCCGAGGATATTGCCCGCACCCTGCGCGAGGCGTTTTACATTGCGGCCAGCGGGCGGCCTGGCCCGGTGCTGGTGGATATCACCAAAGACGCGCAGCAATCATCGTGCGAATTTGACTGGGATGCCGCCGCGCCCAAACTACCCGGCTACCGGCCCAACCTGCGCGCCCTGCCCGAGGAATTCCAGCGGGCGCTGGATCTGATCAATCACGCACAACGGCCACTGATTCTGGCGGGACACGGGGTGATGATGAGCGGCGCGCGGCAGCAGGTGTTGGAGTTTGCCGAACGGGCGCAAGTGCCCTTGGCCCTCACCCTGTTGGGCCTCGGCGGCATCCCCGCCAGCCACCCGCTGAACCTGGGGATGATGGGGATGCACGGCGAGGCGTGGGTCAATAACGCAATCCAGCAGGCCGATCTCCTCATCGCTTGCGGGATGCGATTCGATGATCGCGTAACGGGCAACGTGAAGACGTACGGCCTGAACGCGAAGAAAATTCACTTCGAGATCGATCCGAGCGAGATTAACAAGAATGTGAAAGTGGACGTGGGCATCGTGGGCGACTTGCGCGAGATGCTGGAAGACCTGCTGCCCGGCGTCAAATCCGCCGACCACAGCGCGTGGCTCGATCACATCAACCAGATGAAGGGCGACGCGGCGGTGCTGGACATCCAAAGCCTGCCCGACACCGGGCATCTGTATGCCGCGCACGTCATCAACGACATCTGGCGTTACACCGAAGGCAAAGCCGTCACCGTCACCGACGTGGGCCAGCATCAAATGTGGGAAGCGCAGTATTACCGGCACGAAAAGCCGCGCTCGCTCATCACCTCCGGCGGGCTGGGCACCATGGGCTTTGCCCTGCCGGCGGCCATCGGCGCGAAGTTTGCCATGCCCGAAGAGGAAATCTGGGTCATTGCCGGCGACGGCGGCTTTCAGATGACTTTCGCCGAGTTGGCGACCATCGCGCAGGAAAATATCAAGCTCAACGTGGCCATCATCAACAACGGCTACCTGGGCATGGTGCGCCAGTGGCAGGAGTTCTTTTACGAGAAACGCTACGCCGCCACGCCCATGCTCAGCCCCGACTTTGTGAAGCTGGTCGAAGCGTACGGGCTTAAAGGCTTGCGCGTCACCCAGCGCTCCGAAGTGAAAGCCGCCGTGGACGAAGCTCGCGCCCACCCCGGCACGGTGGTCATCGACTTCCGCGTGGAGCAGGAAGACAGCGTGTTCCCCATGGTGCCCGCCGGGGCCGACCTGCACGCCATGATCCGCCGCCCGGCGCCTGTCCAGGTGGACGTGATGGCCGAGACCGGGGCCGACCTGCACGCCATGATCCGCCGCCCCGCGCCCGCCCAGGTGGATGTGATGGCCGAGACCGGGGCCGACGAGGGCGATTGGGATTTGGGAGCAACTACGTAGACAAGGAGACAGGGATACAAGGAGAAGGGGAGGGCCGAGCTCTCCGTGTCTCCCCTTCCCCCTTTCTCCTTGTCTTGTGAAGAATGGCAAAACACATTTTCGTCTCATACGTCGAGGACAAACCCGGTGTTCTGAATCGCGTGGCTTCGCTGTTTCGCCGCCGGGCCTTCAATATCGAATCGCTCACCGTGGGGCACACCGAGCAGCCCGGCGTGAGCCGCATGACTATTGTGGTGGACGCCGACGACCTCACCGCCCGCCGCATCGAAGCCAACCTGTACAAGCTGGTCAATGTGCTGCGGGTGGACGACGTGACCGGCAAGCCGGCAGTGGTGCGCGACCTGGCTCTGATCAAAGTGGCCGTGAGCGCCAACAACCGCACCGAGGTGATGCAGTTGGCCGACGTGTTCCGCGCGCGCATTGTGGACGTGACCAACGAGTCGGTGATCATCGAAATCACCGGCACTGAAGACAAGATCGAAGGGCTGGTGGATGTGTTGCGGCCGTTCGGTATCATCGAGATGGTGCGCACCGGGCTGGTGGCCATGGCCCGTGGCGCGGTGACCGTAAGCCCCAACCCGCCGCTGGTGGCCGCCGCAATACCCCAACCCGCCCAGACCGACATGGCCGGGGTGGCGATGTCCGTTTAACTGGAGACCTCATGGCAAAAATCTACTACGACAACAACGCCGACCTTTCCCTGATCAAAGGCAAAAAGGTTGCCGTCATCGGCTACGGCTCGCAAGGGCACGCGCACTCGCTGTGCCTCAAGGATAGCGGCGTCAACGTGCGCGTGGGGCTGGCGACCGACAGCAAATCGAAAGCCAGGGCTGAGGCCGCAGGCCTCACGGTGGACACCGTGGCCAACGTGTCGGCCTGGGCCGACGTGATCATGATATTGGCCCCCGACACCAAACAATCCAAAATTTACAAAGAGTCCATCGAGCCGCGCCTCACCACGGGCAAAACGCTCATGTTCGGGCACGGCTTCAACATCCGCTTCGGCGCCGTGACGCCGCCCAAGGATGTGGACGTGAGCATGATTGCCCCCAAAGCGCCCGGCCACCGGGTGCGCGAAGTGTTTGTGGAAGGCGGCGGCACGCCGGCGCTGCTGGCCGTGCACCAGGATTACACCGGCCACGCTCACGCCCAGGCGCTCTCGTATGCCAAGGCCCTGGGCCTCACCCGCGCCGGGGTCATCGAAACCACCTTTGCCGAAGAGACGGAAACCGACCTCTTTGGCGAGCAGGTGGTGCTGTGCGGCGGCGTCAGCGCGCTGGTCAAATCGGCGTTCGAGACTCTGGTGAAAGCCGGTTACCAGCCGGAGATCGCGTATTTTGAGTGCATGCACGAACTTAAGCTCATCGTGGACTTGATGTATCGCGGCGGCCTCAATTACATGCACTACTCGGTGAGCGACACCGCCGAGCACGGCAGCTACACCGGCGGCTTGCGCATCATCAACGAGGAAACGCAGGGCGAGATGAAGAAGATGCTTACCGAGATTCAAGACGGCACCTACGCCCGCAAGTGGATCGAGGAAAACGAGAAGGGCCGCCCGTGGTTCAACGAAACGCGCAAGCAGTCGCAGGAGCATCCCATCGAAAAAGTGGGCGCAGAATTGCGCGCCATGATGCCGTTCCTCAACCCGGTCGTTGTGAAGCCGGATGAGCAGGGCTGAGAAACTTCAAACTCTAAACTCCCAACGCCAAAGGAGTGAGTTTGGAGTTTGAAATTTGAAGTTGGGGTTTATGGATAACTACGTCCGCATCTTCGACACCACTCTGCGCGATGGCGAGCAATCGCCCGGCGCGACGATGACCTCCGCCGAGAAACTGGAGGTGGCCCGCGCCCTGGCCCGCATGGGCGTGGACATCATCGAGGCCGGGTTCCCTGCCGCCTCGCCGGACGACCTCGAGGCCGTGCGCCGCATTGCCGTGGAGGTGGGGTCGGCGACCCACGCGCCCAATGGCTCACTGCCCGCCATCTGCGGGCTGGCGCGCGCCAACAAAAACGACATCGACAAAGCCTGGGAGGCCGTGCGCCACGCCGCCCGGCCGCGCATCCACACGTTTCTCGCCACCTCCGAGATTCACATGAAGTACAAGCTCAAAATGGATCGCGAGCAGGTGATGGAGCGCGTGGCCGAAATGGTGGCCTATGCCCGCAGCCTGTGCGCCGACGTGGAGTTCAGCCCGGAGGACGCGGGCCGCAGCGACCCCGAGTTTTTGTACGTGGTGCTGGAAGAGGCCATCAAGGCCGGAGCGTCCACCCTCAACATCCCCGACACGGTGGGCTACACCACACCGGACGAATTCGGCGCGCTCATCGCGGGCATCGTCAAAAACACACGCGGCATCGAGCACTGCACCGTGTCGGTTCACTGCCACGACGACCTCGGGCTGGCCACGGCCAACACGCTGGCGGGCATTGCCGCCGGGGCGCGCCAGGCCGAGGTGACCATCAACGGCATCGGCGAGCGCGCGGGCAACACCTCGCTGGAAGAAGTGGTGATGGCTTTGCACACGCGCCGGCCCGTGTTCAATCTCAGCACCGGCATCGACACGACGCACATCATGCGTGTGAGCAGGCTGGTAAGCAACTACACCGGCATCGTCGTCCAGCCCAACAAAGCCATTGTGGGCGCCAACGCCTTCGCGCACGAGGCGGGCATTCATCAGGATGGCATGCTCAAGCACCAGCAAACGTACGAGATCATGCGCCCCGAAACGGTGGGCGTCACGCAGACGCGGCTGGTGCTGGGCAAGCACTCCGGGCGGCACGCGCTTAAGGCGCGGCTGGCCGAGTTGGGTTACAACCTCAACGAGGCCGAGCTGGATAAGGCGTTTGAGCGTTTCAAGAATCTGGCCGATAAAAAGAAAACGATCGCCGACGCCGACCTGGAAGCGCTGGTGTCGGACGAGCTTTACCAGCCGCGTGAAATTTTTACGCTGGACGGGATGCAGGTAGCCTGCGGCACCATGGGCATGCCCACCGCCACCGTGCGCCTGCGCGGCCCCGACGGCCAAATGCACATTCAGGCGGCGCTGGGCACCGGCCCGGTGGACGCGGTGTACAAGGCAATTGACTCCATTGTGCTGGCGCCCAATACGCTGCTGGAGTTTGTCATTCACGCCGTCACCGAGGGCATCGACGCGCTGGGCGAAGTGACCGTGCGCATCGAAAGCAAAAACGGCCACCACTCGCTCGACGCGCAGACCGAAACCCAACACGCCCGCAGTTACGGCGGGCACGGCGCAGACACCGACATCATCGTCGCCAGCGCCAAGGCGTATCTATCGGCTTTGAACAAGCTGCTGGTGGCCGGCGGCAAGTACGGCGATGCCGAAAAACCTGCCGAAGTGGCCGCGATGGCTTAAGGAGATTCCCATGCCCAACCTCAGCAGCCCTGCAAACGACCCCATGCCCGATTGGTACAACCCCTTCGACGAGCCGCGCACCATCCCCGGCGGCTGGGACGTGTCGGGCTTTGCGCGGAACGGCGAACTGCCGGCCGGCAAAACGGACCGGCGCAAACTGAAGCTGCTCGAATTTTTCTATCGATTCGATTTGAACCTGAACTGACTCATGGTTCACTAGAGGTTGAGATGGATTTCCAGAGCCGCGTCAATCTTCTGCATGAGAGCACCGGAGAGATGCCCCGCCTTTTGTATCAGGCGGGACTTGTCTAGCGTGCGGATTTGAAAGACCAATGCCACCGAGTCTTTGGGCAAGCCCGACTCGGCAGCGAGAATGGGGACGGTGAAAAGAAAAACGGCTCGCCCGAAGGTTAGCCGTCAGAGGGACAACGGTAATTGTTGGAATGTGAGCGTTGGCTTCGTCATTCTGAACGACAAGCACCGGGCGTGTGCCGGCCTGCTCTACACCGACAACAGGATCGAGGTTGGCGAAAAATATGTCGCCGCGAAGAATACCCATGCTTAACCGGCCAGCGATTGCTCGAATTTGGAGAGAGAGTCGTTCTCAACGACCAGCCATTTTTCTTCGGCCAGGTCTTCGGCCAATTCTTTCCACATGGCCGCGAGCTCCTCGTACTGTTTCGCAAGTTGCTCACGCCACTGGCGTTTTTTCAGCGCGCGCAGATATTCGGCGATAGCGGCATTGACGACGGCTTCTATGCTTTCGTGAGATTCAGCAGCAACGGGTTCTAGTTCAGCCAAAACTTGAGCAGAGATCGTAATTGTTGTCGGTTGAGACATTTGACACCTCCACTATGACAAAATTGATTTTATCACAGGCGGTTGCCAAAACCTGAAATATGACTAAATATCTGACCCTCTTCCAAAAAATCTGGAACTCGCACGTCGTCGCCCGGGAGCCGGAGTCGCCGGCGGTGCTATACGTGGACTTGCACCTCGTCCACGAGGTGACCTCGCCGCAGGCCTTTACCGGCTTGCGCCGGCGCGGCCTCAAAGTGCGCCGCCCCGATAAAACGGTGGCCACGATGGATCACAGCATCCCCACGCACGATCCGTCGCTGCCCATCCTCGATCAAATGGCGGCGAAGCAAATTCAACAAATGGAAGACAACGCCCGCGAGTTTGGCCTCACCCTGCACGGCATGAACAGCCCGCATCGCGGCATCGTGCACGTCATCGGCCCGGAGTTGGGCCTCACCCGGCCCGGCATGACCATCGTGTGCGGCGACAGCCACACTTCCACCCACGGCGCGTTCGGCACGCTGGCTTTTGGCATCGGCACCAGCGAAGTGGAACACGTGCTGGCCTCGCAGTGCCTGCTGCAGCGGCAGCCCAAAACGTGCGAAGTGCGCGTGGAAGGGGCGCTGGCCCCCGGCGTGTCGGCCAAAGACATCATCCTGGCCCTGCTCGCCAAAATCGGCGTGGGCGGCGGCACGGGCCACGTGTTTGAATACACCGGCCCGGCCATTCGCGCCCTCGCGATGGAACAGCGCATGACCATCTGCAACATGTCCATCGAGGGCGGCGCGCGCGCCGGGATGATCGCCCCCGACAACACGACGTTTGAATATCTGGCCGGGCGGGAGTTTTCGCCCCGGGGCCGGGCGTGGGACGAGGCCGTGGCCCGGTGGCGCGCGCTGCCCACCGACGAGGGGGCGGCGTACGACAAATCCATCACCCTCCACGCCGATGACCTCACTCCCATGATCACCTATGGCACCAACCCCGGCATGGGCATGAGCATCACCGATCGCGTGCCCCACCCGGATGGCCTGAGCGACCTTTCGCAAAAGATGGCTCTCGCCAAAGCGCTGGCCTACATGGGCTTGCAGCCCGGCCAGCCTCTCCTGGGCCGCCCGGTGGACGTGGTGTTCATCGGTAGTTGCACCAACTCGCGCATCTCGGACCTGCGCCTCGCGGCTTCGCTGCTCAAAGGCCGCAAAGTTGCGCCCAACCTGCGGGTGATGGTCGTGCCCGGATCGCAGGACGTGAAAAAGCAAGCCGAAGCCGAAGGGCTGGACGCCGTGTTCAAAGCGGCGGGCGCGGAGTGGCGCGAGGCGGGCTGCTCGATGTGCATTGCTATGAATGGCGACCAGCTCGAACCGGGCCAATACGCCGTCAGCACCAGCAATCGCAACTTCGAAGGGCGGCAAGGCAAGGGCGGGCGCACTTTCCTCGCCTCACCCCTCACGGCGGCGGCCACGGCGATTACGGGGAAGATTACGGACGTTCGCACCTTGTTGAATTAAGGACAAGGAGACAGGGAAAAAGGGAGACCGGGAGTTTTTCTCCTTGTCTCCATGTCCCCCAGTCTCCCCTTCTACACGAATGGCTCACTTCACCCCCCTCGCCTCCCGCATCCTCCCTCTGCCGATGAATGACGTGGACACCGACCAGATCATCCCGGCCCGGTTTCTCAAGGCTATCAACAAAGAGGGCATGGGCGACAACCTGTTCGCCGACTGGCGCTACAATGCCGACGGCTCGCCCAGGACCGGGTTCGTCTTGAACAAACCGGAAGCGAAAGGCGCGCAAATTCTGTTGGCCGGCGACAACTTCGGCTGCGGCTCGTCGCGCGAGCACGCCCCGTGGGCGCTCACCGGCTACGGCTTTCGCGCCGTCATCAGCACCTCTTTCGCCGACATCTTCTGCAACAACGCGCTGAAGAACGGTCTGCTGCCTATTGTGGTCGACCCGGCGACTCACGCCGACCTGCTCGATCTCGTCGAGGAATCACCGCAAGCCCAGGTGGCCGTGGACCTCGCCAGCCAAACCGTGACTCTGCCCGGCGGCAAAACAGTGAACTTTCCGATTGACGGCTTTTCGAAAACCTGCCTGCTCAACGGCGTGGACGAGTTAGGGTACTTGCTGGGTTTCGCTGATCAGATCACGGAATACGAAAAACGCCCAGGCCTGTGAGTGTGGGCGTATGGGAGTATGGGCGTTGTTGCGCCACTACTCCCACTCCTCCCATACTCCCACACTGAATTTATGCACATTCAAATCTACGACACCACCCTTCGAGACGGCACCCAGCGCGAAGGCATCTCGCTTTCGTGCGAGGATAAAGTCAAAATCGCCCGCAAGCTGGATGACCTCGGGGTCGAATTCATCGAAGGCGGCTGGCCCGGTTCCAACCCCAAAGACGCCGAGTTCTTTCAGCGCGTGCAGGGCATGAAATTCAAAAACGCCACAGTCACCGCTTTCGGCTCCACCTGCCGCGTGGGCGGCGACCCGGCGGACGACCCCAACATTGGAGCCTTGCTGGATTCGCACACCAGCGTCTGCACGGTGGTGGGCAAAACATCCATGCTGCACGTCACCGAGGTGCTGCGCACCGCCCCCGCCGAAAATCTGCGCCTCATCGAGCAGAGCATTGCCCACCTCGTCGAGCAGGGCCGCCGCGTGATCTACGACGCCGAGCACTTCTTCGACGGCTACAAGCTGGACAAAATTTACGCCCTCGAAACCCGGCGCGCCGCGGCGCGCGGCGGGGCGGAAATGGTCGTGCTGTGCGACACTAACGGCGGCGCGATGCCGTGGGAAATCGCCCAAATGGTCCGCGCCGTCAAACGCGACCGGGGCGGGCTGCTGGGCATTCACACGCACAACGATGGCGAGTGCGCCGTGGCGAACACGCTGGCCGCCGTGCGCGAAGGCTGCCTGCAGGTGCAGGGCACCATCAACGGCTACGGCGAGCGCTGCGGCAACGCCAACCTCATCTCCATCATCGGCGACCTAGAATTGAAGATGGGGCACAAGTGCCTCTCCGAAGGCGGCCTCAAACGCCTCACCGAGGTCGCCCATTTTGTGGCCGAGGTCGCCAACCTGTCGCCCGACGAGCATTTGGCCTACGTGGGCAAGTCGGCCTTTGCCCACAAGGGCGGCATACACGTGGCCGCCGTGCGGCGCAATTTGGATTCGTATCAGCACATTGACCCGAAACTGGTGGGCAACGAAATGCGGGTGGTGGTGTCGGAGCTTTCGGGCAGGGGCAATTTGCTGAGCAAAGCCGAAGAGTACGGGCTGGACATGGATGGTAGCGCCGATGTGACCCAGGTGCTCAACGAAATCAAAGCTCTCGAAGCGCAGGGCTTCTCGTTCGAGGCCGCCGAGGCCTCGGTAGCGATGATGATGAAACGCCAGCGGGCCGGCTATGCGCCGCCGTTCCAATTGGTGGACTTCAGCGTCACTGTGGAACACCGCATGGGCAGCGGCACCTTTGCCGAGGCCACGGTGAAGGTGAAAGTGGACGGTGAGATCATCCACACGGTGGCCGAGGGCAACGGGCCGGTGAATGCCCTCGATGCCGCCCTTCGCAAAGCCCTCACGCCCGTGTTCCCGGTCCTGGGCCGCTTCCAACTGGCCGACTACAAAGTGCGCATTCTCGACGGCGAGAACGGCACAGCCGCCCTCACCCGCGTGCTCATCGACACCCAGAACGGCACGAAACGCTGGAGCACCGTGGGCGCAAGCACCAATATCATCGAGGCCAGTTGGCGCGCGCTGGCGGACAGCGTGGAGTATGGATTGATGACTGCCTGACACGGAGACAAGGAGAAGGGGAGACACGGAGATTATCTCCGTGTCTCCCCTTCTCGGAAAAGAATGAAAGCCAAAATCATAACCCTCCCCGGCGACGGCATCGGTCCCGAAGTGACCGGCGAAGCCGTGCGCGTGCTGCAAACCATCGCCCAACAGTTCGGGCACGAGTTCACTTTCACCGAGCGGCTCATGGGCGGCTGCTCCATCGACCGCTACGGCGTGGCCCTCACCGACGAAACGCTCGCCGACTGCAAAGGCTCCGACGCGGTGCTGCTCGGCGCGGTGGGCGGGCCGAAGTGGGATGACCCGATGGCAAAGGTGCGCCCGGAGCAGGGTATCCTGGCTTTGCGAAAGGGGCTGCGGGTGTTCGCCAACTTGCGTCCCGTCAAGCCGCACCCGGCGCTGTTTGACGCCTCGCCGCTCAAGCCCGAACGCCTCGCCGGCGTGGATGTGCTGGTGCTGCGCGAACTCACCGGCGGCCTGTACTTCGGCCTCAAGAGCCGCGAGCAAACTGCAAGCGGCGTGCGCGCCGTGGACACGCTGGAGTATTACGATTACGAAATTCAGCGTGTGGTCGAACTGGCCTTCCGCCTCGCCGCGGGGCGGCGGGGCAAAGTGACCTCGGTGGACAAAGCCAACATACTCGAGTCGTCGCGCCTGTGGCGGCAAACGGCCGCCGCCATCGGGGCCGCGCACCCCGAGGTGGCCCTCGAACACATGCTGGTGGATACGGCCTCCATGCGATTGATCGCCTCGCCCGCCAGTTTTGATGTGCTGGTGACGGAAAACATGTTTGGCGACATTCTCACCGATGAGGCCTCGGTGCTGGCGGGGTCCATGGGCATGCTGCCCTCGGCTTCGCTCGGCAGTGGCGGCCCCGGTGTGTATGAACCCATTCACGGCTCGGCTCCCGACATTGCCGGAAAGGGCATCGCCAACCCCGTGGGGGCCATCCTCAGCGCCGCGCTGCTGCTGCGCCACTCGCTCCGCCTCGAGCGCGAAGCCGTTGCTATTGAAGCCGCCGTGGACGCCGCCATTGCCGGTGGCTGTCGCACCGCCGATCTGGGCGGCAAGTTGACCACGAGGCAAATGGCGGATGAAATCATCAGCCGATTGTAGATTGTCGATTGCTGATTTCTGGTTGACCAATCAACAATCAAAAATCGGCAATGGAGGAATCTTCTATGGGCATGGAATCAAAATACGTCTGGATGAACGGCGAGTTGGTGGAGTTTGAAAAAGCCACCGTTCACTTTCTCACCCCCGCCCTGCACTACGGCGTGGGCGTGTACGAGGGCATTCGCAGCTACGCCACCGGGCGCGGCCCGGCGGTGTTCCGGCTGAAAGAGCACGCCGGGCGTTTGATCGACTCGGCGCTGGTCTTGGGCTTCCGCGAACTGCCGTACACCGCCGCCGAAATTGCCGAGGCCGTCAAACTCGTCGTGGCCGTCAACGGCTTCGAGGAGTGCTACATCCGCCCGCTGATCTATCTCACCGACGGCGGCTGGAATCTCACGGTGGATGCCGGCAAAGCCGGCCTGGGCATCGCCGCGTGGGAGTGGAACAACTACCTGGGCGCCGAAGCGCTGGAGCGCGGCATCCGCGCCAACATCGCCTCCTTCACCCGCCACCACCCCAATGTGATGATGACCAAGGCCAAGATCACCGGCAACTACGCCAACAGTGTGCTAGCCAAAACCGAGTCCGTGCGGCTGGGATTCGAGGAGGCCATTTTGCTCGACCCGCAGGGGTATGTGGCCGAATGCACCGGCGAGAATTTGTTCATGGTACGGCGCGACAGGCTCTACACCATCCCCACCGCCCCGGTGCTGGAGGGCATCACCCGCGATGCGATTATCACGCTGGCGCGCGATCTGGGCTATGAGCTGAGCGAAACGCCCATTTCCCGCGATCAGTTGTACGTGGCCGATGAGGTGTTCGTGTGCGGCACGGCGGCGGAGTGCATCGCCCTGCGCGAGATCGACTTCCGGGTGATCGGCTCCGGGAGGATGGGGCCGGTGACGCGGGCCATCCAGCAAGCCTATCAGGCTGCCATTCACGGCCAACACCCCCGCTCGGCGGAGTGGCTGGACTACGTGACCACGGCCACCCCCGCGGCCCTGCCCGTGCGCCAAACGGTGTCGGCTTAAGAGAGAAAATGCGAATAGCTTTTCAGGGCGAGCGCGGGGCGTATTCCGAAGCGGCGGCCATTGCCCATTTTGGCGAAGGCATCGAGCCTGTGCCATGCGCCACGTTCGACGAGGTGTTTGCCGGAGTCGAAGGCGGCGCGATCGAGCGCGGGGTCATCCCCATCGAAAACTCGCTGGCCGGGAGCATCCACCGCAACTACGACCTGCTGCTGCGCCACACCCTGCACATCGTCGGCGAAAAAATTTTCCGCGTGCGGCACTGCCTCATCGCCCGGCCGGGCGCGTCCATTGGCGACGTGCGAATCGTCACCTCGCACCCGCAGGCGCTGGCCCAGTGCGAGCACTACGTCGCGCGTCTCGGGGCGGCCATTGAGCCGGCCTACGACACCGCCGGGGCCGTCAAACTGCTCAAAGGTTCCGGGCGGCGCGACACCGCCGCCATTGCCTCGCGCCGCGCCGCCGACGTGTACGGCATGGAAATTCTGGCCGAGGGTATTGAGGACGACGAGGCCAACTTCACACGCTTTCTCGTCATCAGTCGCGAGCCGTTGCCCGCGGACTCTGCCTCCGCCGCACCCAGCAAAACGTCGGTGGTTTTCAGCCTGCGCAACTCCCCCGGCGCGCTGTTCAAAGCCCTCAGCGTGTTTGCCCTGCGCGACCTCGACCTCACTAAAATCGAATCACGACCCATCCCCGGCAAAACGTGGGATTACTCTTTCTATCTCGACTTCGTTGGCAACACCGCCGAGCCGGTCACTGCGCGGGCCATTGAACACCTGCGCGAGATTGCGACGATGTTGCGCGTGCTGGGGTCGTATCCGAGGGATTTGGGGATCGACCCCTGAGCACTACAGCAGATTTTTCTTCGATGTACGGGCGAAGCATTCGCCTCCGGCGCCCAAAGCCACAAGAATCCGCGCGGCGAATGCTTCGCCCCAACCTCGCGCCATCAATTAATTGAGAATCGGCTCTAACCACCAACTACCCACTATCCCGCGTCCAATTCCTCTTTCACCGTGCGGTACAACGTCTCGGCGCGCAGTTCGTTGAGCGTGAGGCAGGCGCAGCCCAAATGCTCGGCCAGACTCCGGGCCAGCCCCTGATCGAACGCGGCGTGCTCCATGTTGATCACCACACTGCGGATCTTCTCGTCGCGGATCAGTTCGGCGGCGCGGTAGGCTTCCTCCTGCGGCGGCAGGTCGGTCATGGATACGTTGCCTGCGCCGTCGGTGAGCAGAATCATCAGCGGCATCACATCGGGGTGCAGGCGCTTTTCCTGGGCGAGGATTTTGTACGACATCGTCAGCCCGGCTGAGAGCGGCGTTTTGCCGCCCACGGGAATATCGGCCATGGCCTTTTGCGCCAGCAGCACCGAGTTGGTGGGGGGCAGGATGAGGCGCGACTGGTTTTTCTGGAATACGATGAGGCCCACCCGGTCGCGCCGCTGATAAGCGTCGGTGAGCAGCGACATGATGGCCCCTTTGGTGGCGCTCATGCGCTCGGCCACCGCCATGCTCCACGAGGCATCCACCACAAACAGAATCAGGTTGGCCGCTTTGCGGACGCGGACTTTGCGCTGGAAGTCTTCGGGCTTAACGGCAAACGCCACCCGCGCGGTTTTGCGCTGCTCCCCCCGCTGCGCTTGCAGGGGCGCGGCGGCGCGCAGGGTGGCGTCGAAGGCGAGGTCGTTGGTTTTGCCGTGGGCGGGCCGGGCCTGAATGTAGCGGCCCCGCTTGCGGTCGGTGCGGGTGCGGCTGCGCTTGCCGCCCTGGTTGCGGGTGAGCTTGTCGAGCGGCGTGTTCAAACTGCGCGGGGTGAACTCTTCGCCGGCTTTGACCTTTTGCCCGCCCTCCCACCAGTACGAGTCGCGGGTGTCGAACACGGATTGGGGGGCGGCCTCGGCTTGCCCCAGATCGGGCATGTCCTCCGAGGAGGTCTGGTTAGCTACCCCTTGTTTTTTTTTACCGGCGACTTTTCTTCCGACGGGTTGGGCGTGCCCTCGGCGTTGCCAAACTCGGAGCGGATTTGCTCCATGCGCTCTTCGAGGTCGTATACGCTCACTTCCGTCTTCTGGAATGGCCCGTGCTTGATGCGGTGCGGCAGGGCCAGTTCGGCGGCCAGCACAATATCCTCGTCGTTGATGGCCGTGCGCCCGCCGAAGGCGGCCTGGGCGCGAGCCGCGCGCAGAATCACGAGGTCGGCGCGGTGGCCGTCCACGCCCATGGAAGTGGTGAGGGCGGCAATGCCCTCCAGGTCGCGTTTGGAATAGGTGACGCTTTCGACGATAATCCGCGCCTGCTCAATCTCGTCGGTCAATTCCGTTTCTCTGGCTTCCCAGGTCTGTCGGAACGCCTCAGAGTCGTTTTCGTATTGCAGGTTGCGCTCCATAATCGCCACGCGGTCGGGGGCGTTGGTCAGGCCGTGAATGTCCACCGCCAGCGCAAAGCGGTCGAGCAGCTGCGGGCGCAGGTCGCCTTCTTCGGGGTTCATGGTGCCCACGAGAATGAAGCGGGCCGGGTGGGCAAAGGAGATGCCTTCGCGCTCCACCACGTTGATGCCCATGGCCGCCGAGTCCAGCAGCACATCCACCACGTGATCGTCCAGCAGGTTCACTTCGTCCACGTACAGCAGGCCGCGATTGGCCGCCGCCAGCACGCCCGCCTCAAAGTGGCGCTCGCCCCTTTGGATGGCTTTTTCGATGTCCAAGGTGCCCACCACCCGGTCTTCGGTGGCGCTGACGGGCAGGTTCACAAACGACGTGCGGCGGGTGGTCACGGGCAGGGGGTCGTTGGCGGCTGCCCGTTCGTGGCACTCGGTGCACCACGTGGTCGGGCGGTCGGGATCGCAACTGAAGCGGCAGCCTTCGACCACGCGCACTTCGGGCAACAACGCGGCCAACGCGCGGGCTGCCGTCGATTTGGCGGTGCCGCGCTCGCCGCGAATCAACACGCCGCCGAGGCGCGGATTCACGGCATTCAAAATCAATGCGCGTTTCATGCGCTCCTGCCCGACGATGGCGGTAAAGGGAAAAATGGGTGGCATGCAAACTCCGGATGGGTGGGGTGGGACGATGAGGATTATACCGCAAACGATCTGATTTGCGGTCTGGGCGCGATGGACGTAGTATTGTGTATCCAACCTACCGCGCAGAGAGCGCAGAGGCAATACCGCAAAACTCGCTTTGCGCACGGAGTTCCGGCGGCAGTTGGACTGCCACTGCCGCAGTGCAACTGCGGCGGGAACACGCCTGCCGAGTGACTTTTGCGGTGCTGCCAAAAAACTCTGCGGACTCTGCGCTCTGCGATAAACCAACGGCTCAAGCGCATGAATGCAGGCCATCCGACAGGTTTACAATCGGCACATCCGCGCGCAGGCGCACGACCTTTGGTAAGGCAACTGCTTGTAGTGGCATGACTGACTTGCTCGCGACCCTTGCCAGCTATGTGCCAGCGCTGGTGGCGCGGCGGCTCAGCCAGCACCCGGTTGCCGCCGACCAGCCCGTGGCCGAGAACATCCCCGCCGCCGCGCTGCTGGCCGATATTTCCGGCTTTACGGCGCTGGCCGAACGGCTGGCCCAGGCCGGGCCTGCGGGCGCGGAAGAGCTGACCCGGCTGCTCAACGGCTACTTCGGGCAACTCATCGACCTCATTGCGGCGCACGGCGGCGATGTGGTGAAGTTCGCCGGCGATGCCCTGCTGGCCCTGTGGCCCGCCGATTCCGGCGGCGGCCCTCCGGCGTTGCGGACGGCAGCGTTGCGCGCCGAACAGTGCGGGCTGCAAATCCAGAAGACTTTGCAAGAGTACACCGCCGCCGGAGGCTTACGCCTTTCGATGCGCCTCAGCGTCGCCGCGGGCGAGGTGTTCACCGCGCAACTGGGCGGCGTGAACCAGCGGTGGGAATTGCTGGTGGCGGGCGAGCCGATTGTGCAAGTGAGCGCCGCCAACAAACAGGCCCAGCCGGGGCAAGTGGTGGTTGCGCCGGGCGCGTGGGCGCTCACACAATCCGCCTGCCGGGGCGTGGCCCTGCCGCCCCAGCCCCAAGGCAGCCCGGAGGTGCTGGAGGCCGTGCTATTCCCCGTGCCGCTGCGCCCCGCTGCCGCCCCGCCGCTTTCCCCCGAAGCCGAAGCCGCCCTGCGCACCTATATCCCGCCTGCCGTGCTCTCGCGGCTGGCCGCCGGGCAAACCGCGTGGCTGGCCGAACTGCGACGGATCACCGTGGTGTTCATTAACCTGCCGGACCTCAACTCGCGCACTGCGCCGGCGCAGGCGCAGGAAATTGTGCAGGCCCTGCAAAGCGATGCCCATCGCTACGAGGGCAGCATCAACAAACTGAACGTGGACGACAAAGGCGCGTCGCTGGTGGTGGCCACGGGGCTGCCGCCTCTGGCCCACGAAGACGACGCGGCGCGCGGCGTGCAGGCCGCGCTGGCCATGCGCGACTCGCTGCGCAAACTCGGCGCCCGCTGCCACATTGGCATTGCCACCGGGCGCGCCTTCTGTGGCTCGGTGGGCAACGACACCCGCCGCGAATACACCATGGTGGGCGGGGTGGTGAATTTGGCTGCGCGGCTGATGCAAGCGGCCACCGACGACGTGCTGTGCGATGCCGCCACTCATCAAGCCGCATCCGCCGGCCTCGATTTCACCTCGCTGCCCGCCATCACCGTCAAAGGCAGAACCGAACCCGTGCCCGTTTACCGCCCGCTGCCCGGCGGCAAGCAGGCGGCGCGGCGGCCGCAACCGGCTACCAGCTCCGGCATTGTGGGGCGTGTGGCCGAGCGCGCCCTGCTGGCCGAACTCATCCCGGCGCTCACCCTGCACCGGCAGAGCAGCCTCGTCATCATCGAAGGCGAAGCAGGCATAGGCAAGTCGCGGCTGATCGGCGACCTGCGGCGGCAAGCCGAAGCCCGGCATGCCAGGGTGCTCATGGCCTCCGGCAGCGCCATCGAGCGGGCCACGGTGTATCACGCCTGGCGGCCCGTGTTCAACGAACTTTTCGGCCTCGACCCGTTGGCCGAGCCCGATGCGCGCCGCGAGAGCGTGCTGCGGCAACTCGGCGACCGGCCTCAACTGTTGCGGCTTGCGCCCTTGCTCAGCGGGCTGCTCTCGCTCGATATGCCCGACAACGACCTCACTGCCGAAATGGCCGGGCAGTCGCGCGCCGACAACATCCGCCTGGCGTTGCTGCAACTGCTGCAAGCCGCCGCCGCCAAACCCCTCACCCTCATCGTCGAAGACGCCCACTGGCTCGACTCGGCCTCGTGGGCGCTCACCGCGCTGGCGGCCGAACGGGTGCGCCCGCTGCTGCTCGTCGTCGCCACCCGGCCGCTCGGCGATCCGGCCAACCCCTCCGCCGAAACCGCCGCGCTGCCTTCGGCTTATATGGAATTGATCCGCACCCCGGGGGCGCATCGGTTGCAACTGGCGGCCCTGTCGCCGGAGGAAACTGTGTCGCTGGTGCGCAGCCGGCTGGGGGTGACTTCGTTGCCCGAGGCCGTCAGCGCTTTCATCCGTGACAAAGCCGAAGGCCACCCTTTCTTCAGCGAAGAGCTAGTAGTCCGCCAAGCCTATTGTGATGGGCGGCAGTTGCACTGCCGCCCGCGCCGCAGTACAACTGCGGCGGATCAGACACCCATCAATTTAGGCTTGGCGACCTACTAGCCTACGCCTTGCGCGACGCCGGGCTGATCACTGTAGCCAACGGCGAATGCCGCCTGGCGCCCACCGCCGGCGACCTGCGCGACCTCAACTTCCCCGACACGGTGCAGGGCGTCATCATCAGCCGCATTGACCGCCTGGCGCCGCCGCAGCAACTGGCTCTCAAAGTGGCCAGCGTCATCGGGCGCGTGTTCGCCTTCCGCACCCTGAGCGACATTCACCCGGTGGAAGCCGACAAGCCCCGCCTGGGCGAAACCCTCAACGTGCTGCAACGGCTCGACCTCACGCCGCTCGAATCGCCCGAGCCGTCGCTGGCCTACATCTTCAAGCACATCATCACGCAAGAGGTGGCCTACAACCTCATGCTCTTCTCGCAGCGGCGCGAACTGCACCGCGCCGTGGCGCAATGGATTGAGCGCACTTACGCCGACCACCTCTCGCCCTCGTACCCGTTGCTGGCTTACCACTGCGGCAAAGCCGATTTGACCCTCAAAGCCATAGACTATCTGGAAAAGGCCGGCGAGCAGGCGCTGAACAACTACGCCAATCAGGAGGCGGTGGCCTTCTTCAACGAAGCCCTGGCCCTCAGCGAAGAACGGCGCACGAGCGCCGCCGACCGCCGCGCCAATCGCCCCCAGAGCCGGTCCGGCGGGCGGCGGGTGGCGCAGGTCGTCCGCGCCGCGACGTTTCAGCGCGCGCGCTGGCGCCGGCAGTTGGGCGAGGCGCATCAGGGGCTGGGGCATCTGGCCGAAAGCCGCCGGCACTTTTCCGAGGCGCTGGCCCTGCTTGGCTCGCCCATGCCCGCCACCCTGGGCCAGTGGGCGGCGCAAGTGCTGGGGCAGGTGGTGCAGCAGGGATGGCATCGCCTCGTGCCGCCTCGCCCCGCCGAAACCTCGCCGGAGGCCGCCGCCCTCAAACTGGAAATGGCCCGCACTTACGGCTTGCTGGGCGTGCTGTATTACCTGTCCAACGAAACCGTGCCCATTGCGTACACCGCGGTGCGCACCCTCAACATTGCCGAAGGCCTGGCCCCCTCGCCCGAACTGGCCGACGCCTACACCAACGGCATGGTCATCGCCGGGGTCATCCCGTATCACGCACTGGCCCGCCTCTATGGCCGCCGCGCCCTCGAAACCGCGCGCCGCATCAACCACCCACGCACCACGGCTTACGCGCTCATCGGTGCAGGCGTTTATAACCTGGGGCTGGGCCAATGGGCCGAGGCCGGCAAAGCCCTGCAAGAGTCCGTCAGCATCTCCGATCAAGTGGGCAACTGGCAGCGGTGGAGCGAAGCGCTCATTTTGATGGAGCAAGGGGCGTACTATCAGGGCGAGTTTGAGCGCGGCCTGCAATTGGCTACCGATCTCATGGACTCGGCCCGCCACCGCGACAACCAGCTGCATCAGGCATGGGCCTTCTCGGGCCAGGCCGAAAACACCCTGCGGCTGGGCCGCGCCGCCGCTGCCGCCGAACTGGCCCAGGCCGCCATTGCCCTGTATGCCGACAACACCGACCGCGTATCCGAAACCGCCACGTACGGCCTGCTCACGCTGGCGCAACTGCGGCAGGGAAATTTGCCGTTGGCTCGCCAAACCGCCGAGCGCCTAGCCGCCCTGCTGGCGAAACTCTCCTCGTCGGTGAGCTACTATTTGCTGGACGCATTGGCCGCCGTGGCCGAGGTGCACCTCACCCGGTGGGAAGCCGAGAGCCAGACCGACCCGCGCAGCGCGGACGCCAAATCGTTGCCGCCATTGGCGCGCAAAGCGTGCGCCGCCCTGCGCAGACTGGCGCAGGTGTTTCCCATGGGCGGGCCGCGCGCGTGGCTCTACGAGGGATGGGCGCAATGGCTGTCGGGCCGGCCGCTGCGCGCGCGCCAGAGTTGGCGCAAAAGCCTGGCTCTGGCCGAACGATTGGCCATGCCCTACGACCAGGCCCTGGCCCACTATGAGCTTGGCCGCCATGCCGCCGGGGCCGAACGCCAAACCCGGTTGGCGCAAGCGTGCGACCTGTTTGCGCGGTTGGGCGCGGCACACGATCTCGACCGCGCCCGCAACGCGCAGACTCAGCCGCGAGGAGGCTGATGAATTCGACGCCGAGGTTGATGCCCCGGCTGCTTGACTCTGCCCCTCGCAAAAGATAGAATATCGCCCATGTCCCGTTGGCCCGGAAAATACGTCATAGGACTCACCGGCAACATTGCCACCGGCAAGAGCGTGGTGCGCAAGATGCTGGAACATCTCGGCGCGTTTGGCATCGACGCCGACGGGCTATCTCATCGCGCCATGGACAGAAGCGGCCCGGCCTATGCCCAGGTGGCGCAGACTTTCGGCGAGCTGATTGTGGGCGACGACGGGCAGATCGACCGGGAAATGCTGGGCGGCATTGTGTTTGCCAACCCCAAAGCGCTGGCCAAGCTCGAAGCCATCGTGCATCCTTACGTGCGGCAGGCGGTGGATATTTTGACCGCCCGCGCCCAACAGCCGGTGATTGTGGTCGAGGCCATCAAACTGCTTGAGAGCGAGATCGCCGGGTGGTGCGATTCGGTGTGGGTGGTGGATGTGCCCCCACAGGCCCAGGCCGCCCGCCTGATGCACAAGCGCGGCCTCACCGCCGAGCAGGCGCAACTGCGCATCGCCGCCCAGCCTTCTCAGAACGACAAAATCGCCAAAGCTGACGTGGTCATCGACAATGGCGAGTCGTTCGAGGAAACCTGGTCACAGGTACAGTCGCACTGGCTGCGGCTGGTGCCCGGCCAAGTGGTGCCCGACCTCGACGACATGGTGGCCATGACTCCCACGGCGCCGCAGATGACGCTGGGGGCGGCTCCCACCGTGATGGTGCGTCGCGGCAAACCTGCCGACGCGGCGGCCATTGCCACCTTCATCAATCAAAGCACTCAAAACGCTCGCTCGCTCACCCGCGCCGATGTGATGGCGGCTTTCGGCGAAAAAGCGTTTGTGCTGGCGCAGGTGAACGACTCGCTGGGCGCGCTGGCCGGGTGGCAGGTGGAAAACCTGGTGACCCGCGTGGACGATATGTACGTGCTGGATAATGTGCCGCCCGATTTGATATTCAAGCCGTTGCTCGAGTCCATTGAAACCGCCTCGCGCGAACTGCAGAGCGAGGCCGCGTTTCTGTTCGTTCCCCCGGCGCTCAAGGGTGGGGCGGCGGCGGCGCTGGCGCAGGCCGGGTACGAGGAAACCAGCGCCGACAACCTCACCATTACCGCCTGGCGCGATGCCGTGCGCGAGTCGCAACCGGCAGGCGCGCTGGTGTTTTTCAAGAAACTGCGCGAGGACCGCGTCATGCGGCCCGTTTAGGAGTTGCGATGAATCGAGTGATTGACTGGGCCAAGACTCACCCCAGGCTCACCGCCTGGCTGGCGCTGGGGGCAGGCATGTCGGCCATTATTGCCTACGAGGCCCGCGACGTGGGGCTGCTGCCGACGCAATGGCTGGCCCTCATTGTGGCCACCGTGCTGGTGGCCGGGGCCTGCGTGTGGATTATCGGCTGGGACGACGGGGACGAGCCGGACGAGACGCAGAAATAGGCTGACAGGGGAAAACAAAAAGCGGCAGGCCATTGGCGTCTGCCGCTTTTCTTGTTGGGGTTTACCACCACGGCAAGAACGATGTGCTGGTGCGGCCCGTCAGATTGTTGTAGGTTACAGCGATGTCAATGGGCACCGACCGGCCGGGTTGGGCCTGGCCAAAGGGAAATTCCAATTGGGTGATGCCCCGGTTATCGGTCGGCAGGGGCAAGTTGTAGGTCCGCTCGCCCGAGGCAAAGTGCGCCACCGCTCTTACCGTGGCTCCTTTGACGGCGATCCCATGCTGGTCGCCCACAAACACGTAAATTGTCTGCGAGCCTGCGCTGCCGGTGACAGGCCACTTCGGTGAAGCGCGAACCGTGAGCCGCGTGATCGCCTTGAATTGGCTGGCCCCCGGAGCCGTCAAACCCGGATCCAGTTTGAAGGCCTTGAACGCCAGCGTGCCCAAGGCGGTCAACTGCACCCGCTGTCGGGCAGGCAGTTCCGGATGCCATTCCATGCGCGCCTGCTGAAACGCCTGCACGAGGCGCTGATTCTCGATGCCGTACTCGCCGATGGGGTAGCCGAAAACCGCCACGCCGCCGTGCTCCAGGAAAAAATCCAGAAATGCGTTGCATACCGAGTGGCCGGTGGCTACAAAATACAAGCAGCGCGGATCGTTGGCTGCGGGGATCTGGTTGGCGGCCAGCGGCGGATGCGCCAGGCCAAGCTCCTCGGCCAGTTTGCCAAGCTGCACCTGCGAGTCCGCCGGGTTCTCCGGATAATATTCGAAGCGCGCATTTTGGAAATACTGCACCAGTCGCCCGCCAGCATTCACAAACTCATCGGTAATCGGATACCCGAAAACCTCCAACCCGCCGTTGGCGTCGAAGTGCGTGAGGAAGTTGCCGCGGACGGTGTGGCCGGTTTCGTCGAAATAGCGCTCGCCCAACTGTTGCTGCGCGGGGGCGGCGGCCACGGCCACCAACAGCACCACTACGGCGGTTACCAAAATACCCGCCGACAGTCGTCCCTCATGGTGACTTGCTAATCTTGCCACTTGTCTATCCATCCTCCCCTTGGGGCGTATTATACGGGGTGACGAAAATCACGGCAAGTGCGTGATGTCATGCGACAACACGACAAAAGACATTCCGGTGTTTAGGTCTGCCCCGCACGAATCCTCAAAAAGCTCTCGTAGCGCCGGGCTTGCACCTCGCCGCGCGCCACCGCCGCCTGCACCGCACACCCGGCCTCGTGCTTGTGCGAGCAATCGCTGAACCCGCACTGCGACACAAACGGCAGCAGATCGGGAAAGTATCCGTCCAGCTCGTAGGGATCAATATCGTGCAACGCCAGCGCGCGGATGCCCGGCGTGTCGGCCACCCAGCCGCCGCCCGCCAGCGGAATCAGTTCGGGGTGCACCGTGGTATGCCGCCCTTTTTGCGTGGCCTGGCTCACCCGGCGCACCGAAATGCCCAGCCCCGGCTGGATGGCATTGAGCAAAGATGACTTGCCCACTCCGCTGGGGCCGGCCAGCGCCGACAACTTCCCCGCCAGCCGCGCTCGCAATGGCTCGATGCCCTCGCCCGTGGCGGCGCTGGTGAATATCACCGTGTAGCCAATGGTCGCATATCCGCCAAAGAGCGCCCGGGCCGTTTCCGCCTGAACCAAATCGATCTTGTTGGCGCAAACGATAGCCGGAATGTGATTGGCCTCGGCCACCACCAAAAACCGGTCCAACATTCCCAAATGGGGCGCGGGGTCGGCGCAGGCAAACACAAACACAGCCTGATCGGGATTCGCCAAAATGACCGATTCCCGATCCTCGCTCTCGCCGGAGCGCGCGGCCCGGCCTTTGGGCGACGGCCGGCGGCGCACCAGCGCCCCCGTGCGCGGCAGCACCGAGTCGATCATCCCGCTGCCGTCGGGCAGGCGCACAAACGTCACCCGGTCGCCCACCGTTGCCAGATCGGAATCGCGCGGGCCGCGTTTGAGCCTGCCGCGCACTTTGCACACCACCGGGCCGGACTCGTCCTGCACGGTGAAGAACCCCGACAGCGCTTTGGTAATCAGCCCGCCCGACGGTGAAGCGGCAATTTCAACGGAACTCATAGGGCCGCTATCTTGGCGCCGGCGTCACGGTGGGCGTCTCGGTGATGGTGGCCGTCAGGCCGATCTCGGCTTCCCACGGATACAAGGTGTACACGCGGCCGAAGAAGTAGCTTTCCACAATCCGGCGGAACACCGGCGCGGCCCATTCCGATCCTTCGCCCTTGTTTTGGAACATGACCATCACGGCAATGTCGGGCTGGTCGTCGCGCCCGGCCTGGGTGTATCCGGCAAACCACGCGTGCGGCCTGCCGGTGACGGGGTCTTCGGCGGTGCCCGTTTTGCCGTAGATGGGGATTTGAATGCCGAGGAAGCGGTTGTGCGCCGTGCCGTTGCGGTTGGTGATCACGCCGCGCAGCCCCTCGCGGATCACGCCCAGTTGATCGGCGGTGAGCGGCAATTGCCCGATCACTTCCGGTTTGAACTCGTAAACCGGCGGTTCGCCGGGGGCGGCGATCTTCAGCACCAATTGCGGGCGGTAAAGGGTGCCGCCGTTGCCGATGGCGGCGTAAATGTTCGCCATTTGCAGCGGGGTCACTTTGAGATACCCTTGCCCGATGGCCATGTTCACACTGTCACCCGCCGACCAGTCCTCGCCAATGTTCTCCGTTTTCCACTGGGCGTCGGGAACCAGCCCGCCCACTTCCTCGTTGGTGTTCGACAGCAGGCCCACAATGCCGGTGGGCGCGCCCAACCCAAAGGCCCGCGCCATGTCCGGCAGCATTTGCGAGTCCTGGTTATATACGGCCAGCCCGATGTGATAGTTGTACGGGTTGCACGAGACAATCAGGCTTTCAACCAAGTTGATCTCGCCGGATGGCGGCAGTTCTTTGGCCGCCGTCCAATCGTATTTGATAAAGTTCGGGCCGAGTTCGTCCCACGAATTGCCGCAGTAGTATGTGGTGTCGCGGGTGAACAGCCCCGACTTCAGCGCCGTGGCCACGTTCACGACTTTGAACACCGACCCCGGCGGATACAACCCCTGCGTCACCCGGTTGATGAGCGGCTGGTAGGGGCTGTTGAGCACCGCTGCCAGCATGGATGAGTTGCGGTTGGTGTAATCGAACAGGTTGGCGTCGAAGGTGGGGCTGGAGGCAAAGGCCAGCACTTCGCCGGTGTTCATGTTCAGCACCACCGCCGCGCCGGGGATGTCGCCCATGGCCTGCATCACCTGCTTTTGAAAATCGCGATCCATTGTGGAGTACACGGCCTGCCCCGGCGCCGAGTCGCTCTGGGCCAGCGTGGCCGCAATCTGCCCGCCCGGCGTGACCACGTGCAACGTGCCGCCGCGCTTGCCGGCCAGATACGGTTCGCCCCAGGCCTCCAGCCCGGTGACGCCCACGCTCTCATCGCCGCGATAGCCCAGCTTTTGGTAATACGACAACGCCTGTTCCGGAATGGGCGACAGGAAGCCTACGGCATGCGGTGCGCCCAGCGGCCCATTGATGTAATAGCGCGTGTGATAGGTGCTGAGCGACAGCCCACCCAACCCCGATAGCACGTTGCGCCGGGCGTCAATCTGCTCGGTGGAGGCTTCGCCCACCGGCACGTACCAATCGGGCTGGGCAAACTGGTACAGGGCTTTGATGGTTTCCGGGTGGCGGCCCAGCAAATTGGATAGCTCGTTCAGCAATCGGGCCTCGTCGGTGATTTGCCCCGGCACAATGCCAATGGCTACCGCGTCGGCCTGGGCGGCAAAGGCCAGCCCGTTGCGGTCGTAAATGTTGGCCCGCGACGGAATTTTATAATCCATGAGCAGCGAGTTGCCGCCCTTCATCTCCGGAAAAATCAGCCCGTCATCCCAACTCACGCCCCAGCGTCCGCCGTCGAACCGCAGCGGCATGGTGATCTCGCGGGTGAGATCGCCCACCAGCCGGGTGTGATACACCGTTTTGAATCGCACCTCGGCGTCCAGCTCTTTTTGCAGCGACGACAGCACCGTGGTTTCCAGCGTGTCGAGTGTCATCTGCGTGGCGGCGTCGCCGTATCTGTTCACGAAATCTTCCTGGGTGATGGCGGCTTGCGACAGCGGCGACAGCAGGGCGTACATGCCGGCGTAGTCGGCTTGCTGCCACGCGTTGAGGAATGCCGTGGCCGTGCCCTCCGGGTCGGGCGGCAGCGAGGTGCTGAAATTGGGCGCGGGCAGCGTGGGGGTGGGGGAGGGCGGGGGCGACACCAGTCCGCAGGCAACCAGGAACAAGACCAGCCCAATTGTAAGTAATCGTCGATGTTTCACAGTCAACTTTGTAGACCATAACGACACGAGGGCGCCAAGCCACAAAGTTATTCTTTGTGGCTTAGGGTCTCTGGGTCTTGGTGTTTCCAGGCTCCAAAATCTCCTGGTAAATTGGACATTGATAATTGTTGAACTGCCGGCACGCTGCCGGCACGTCGGCGGGCGGCTCTGCGCCCAGTTGCCGCAACGCCCGGGTGAGATGGCACAGCGGCAGGCCCATCACGCCGGCGTAGCAATGGCTGAAGTGCTCCACCGGGCGAAAGCCGTCGTGCTGGATGGCATACGCCCCGGCCTTGTCCAGCGGGTCGCCGCCGGCCACGTAACCGGCGATCTCTGCCTCGGAATACTCGCGCATGCGCACTTCGCTGCGGCACAGCGCCTCGCGCCGCTCGCCGGTGGCCGTGTTCACCACCGCAATGGCCGACATCACCTCGTGCGCCCGTCCGCGCAACCGGCGCAGCATAGCCGCCGCGTCTGCCGCATCGCGCGGCTTGCCCAAAATTTCGCCGTCGAGCACGACAATCGTATCGGCGGCGATCACAATCGTCTCTCTCCCCTCTCCTGCGGATTTCTTCCGCAGGGGAGGGGCCGGGGGTGGGGTCGCCTTCTCCCTCGCCAACCTTTGAACACAGGCTTCGGGCGCTTCATCGGGATTAGGAGTTTCGTCAACGCCGGCAGCGCGCACTTCAAATGGCATCCCCAGCACGCCCAGCAGCTCCCGCCGCCGTGGCGAGCCGGAGGCCAGGATGAGCAATGTGTCCGTCATTGAAGAATCATTCTAGCATAGTTCGATGCTACAATTCTTTCATGCGCATCCACGTCTTCACCCTCTTCCCCGCCATGCTCGAAGGCTACCTGCAAGAGAGCATCCTCAAACGCGCACAGGCCGCCGGCCTGCTCACCGTGTCGCTGCACAACATCCGCGACTACGCCACCGACAGGCATCACGTCACCGACGATACACCCTACGGCGGGGGCGGCGGAATGGTGATGAAGCCCGAGCCGATCTTTGCGGCAGTCGAAGCCACTCTCGGCCTCAACACTTCCACACCCCCACACCCCCATACCCCCATCATTCTTCTTTCCCCCACGGGCCGCCTCTTCAACCAAACCATCGCCCGCGAACTGGCCGCGCATGATCGCATCGCGCTCATCTGTGGCCGCTACGAGGGCGTGGACGACCGCGTGCGTCGGCGCCTGGCCACCGACGAAATTTCCGTCGGCGATTACGTGCTCACCGGCGGCGAACTCCCGGCCATGATCCTCATTGACGCCATTGCCCGCCACGTCCCCGGCGTGTTGGGCCAGGCCGACGCCGCCGACGCCGACTCGCACGCGACCGGCCTGTTGGAATACCCGCACTACACCCGCCCCGCCGACTTTCGCGGCTGGGTCGTGCCGGAGATTCTGCAATCGGGCGACCACGCGCAAATCGCCCGTTGGCGCAGGCAGCAATCGCTGCGCCGCACGTGGCAGCAACGCCCCGACCTGCTCCTCACCGCCCCCCTCACTGAAGACGACAAGCGCTACCTGCTCACCCTGGCCGAAGAGCAAATTACCCCTGTCCGCTGACCACTGTATAATCAGCCCATGCTCATCCCCGGCCAACTTTTGCGCGAGCGCTACCGCATTGACGCGCTGCCTGAACCGGGCCTTGCGGCCTACCGCGCCTACGACACCGAAGACAACCGCCTGTGCGCCGTCAGAGAAATCGAAGGCGACCTCGCCGTCCGCCTCCAGCGCGAGGCCGAAGCCCTCACCGCCCACCGCCACCCCAACCTGCCCCTGCTCTACGAAAGCTTCACCCTCGACGACCGGCTCTACGCCGTCCTCGAATGGCCCGAAGGCGAATCCCTTCAATCCCTTATGAAACGCCGGGGCCGCCTCGACGAAACCGACGCCACTCGCTGGCTCGGCCAGGTCCTCGCCGCCCTCGAATACATCCACAGCCTCAACCTGCCCGTCAGTCGCGGCGGCTTCACCCCCGCCCATATCTGGGTCACCCCCGACGGCAACGCCAAACTGTACGGCCAGGGTCTCACCGAACTCATCACCCCCGGCCCCGAGCAGGTCCCTTACTTTGCCCCGGAGGGCGGCCTCGACCCCCGCGCCGACATCTACTCCGCCGGAGCCACCCTGTACACCCTGCTCACCGCGCGCACGCCTGAACACAACTCGCCGCGCAAACACAACCTCGAAATCAGCCCCGCCACCGCCCACGTCGTCGAGCGCGCCCTTGCCAGCCGCCCCGAAGCCCGCTACGCCACCCTCCGTGAACTGCGCAAAGCCCTGGGCCGCGCCAAAATCCGCACCCAAAAAGTCGATATCGCCCTCGGCCCAACCGAGCGCCCGCGTCCGCCCCTGCCCGCCATTGTGGGCACCGTGGTCATCACCTTCATCATTATCGGGGGACTTGTCATCCTGAACGGATCGCCGAACGCACTCGCCCAGCGCCCCACCGCCACACCCGTTCAACGCAGCGATACCGCCACCCCGGCCCCACCCGCATCTACCTTGACACGTGGCACGCCCACCGCCGCCCCCACCGGCACCCCGGTCCCCAGCGGCAGCCCCCAGGCGGCCGCCGCCCCCACCGCCACATCCGACCTGCCCGGCATCGGCAGCACCGCCATCGCCCCGCGCGATCAAATGGCCCTCGTCTTCGTCCCCGCCGGCTCGTTCATTATGGGCTCCCTCGACACCGAGCCGCAAGCCGTCGGCAACGAAAAACCGCAGCACACGGTGGCCCTGCCCGACTACTGGTTCGACCGCACCGAAGTGACCAACGCCCAGTATCAACTGTGCGCCGCCGATGGCTCCTGCACCCCGCCTGCCGATCTCAATTCGCCCAGCCGGCCCGGCTACTATAACGACCCGGCCTTCGCCGACTACCCCGTCATCTGGGTCAACTGGAACCAAGCCGACGCCTACTGCCAGTGGGCCGGCCGCCGCCTGCCCACCGAGGCCGAATGGGAAAAAGCCGCCCGTGGCACCGACGGTCGCCTGTATCCGTGGGGCAACAACCTGCCCAATAACACCCTGCTCAACTACGACCTCGCCGCCGGCGACACCACCGCCGTCGGCTCGTTCCCCAACGGCGCCAGCCCCTACGGCGCGCTCGACATGTCGGGCAACGTCGTCGAATGGGTCGGCAGCTTTTACTACGACTCGTACTTCGTGCTGCTCAGCAACACCGAAACACCCACTCCCACCGTGCGGGGCGGCGTGCACACCCTGCGCTCCAGCTCGTGGCACGACCTGTTCGCCAACATCCGCGCCGCCTCGCGCCGCTTCACCACCAACGATGCCACCGCCTACAACGACGTCGGCTTCCGCTGCGCCACGAGCGAGAAACCTTGATTTGTTGCTGAAGTGGTAAAATCAATCTGGTGGAGATCAACATGAACATGCAAGCGACTTCTACACACCCCGAGCCAATCACCGCTGATCCCATTGGCAAACTGGTTGCCTATGGACTGCTTGCCGATCGCCCTCGGCGCGACTTAAGGACTGATGGGCTATCTACCAGCGCTCTGCGCGAGCGGTGGCGCAAATATCTGCGGCCGCAAGAGACTTTGTCTCGCCTCGTTGTGGAGATGCGTTCTGAGTGACTGCCGTTTTCTACCTCGCCGCGACTTAAGGACTGTTGGACTGCCATTCACTCTCAAGTCGATTGCACATCACAGCGAAGGACAATATGGGATACGAAGTCCACATCACACGTGCCGAGAATTGGGCCAGCAATCAAGACCAGGAGATCGCCACCCAGGAATGGCTTGATGTGGTTCGTGGCGACCCCGAACTTATCCCCGCGCCGGAAAACGGCGAGTATTTCGTTGTTTGGCGTGGGACGACAAAGTATCCGGAGACGTGGTTCGACTGGTTCGGAGGCGACATTACGACCAAGAACCCCGACAAGGCAACCTTGCGAAAGATGCTGAAGATCGCTACGTGCCTTAGAGCCACAGTTCAAGGCGATGAAGGTGAAATATACGACGAGGCGTCTGTGAATAGTTTTGACGACTCATATCTCGACAGCAATTCGTCGGACGCCACTACGAAGCTCGCTCATAGCCAACAGCCCTCTTTCGTCCAGAAGCTATTTGGCCGAAAGAAATAGAATGCACGTGGATGGAGATTGCCGATTCACTGCTGCTTGCTTGCTCTCAGGGTAACAGCAGGCAGCCCAATTTGTGGGGAATAAGCTTTTGAAACCCCAGTTGTCGTACACGATCTGGTTTAGTCAGCGAACAGGGAGTACCCTGTTGTGCAAAGCCCTCGAGGCGACGGGGATCGCCGGTAAACCCAATGAGTGGCTCCAGACCCCTGATTTACTCGCACATTACCACTTGAAGAGCTACCCTGAACTTCAGGAGCATTTGTGGAACCTCGGAAGCACGGCTAACGGGGTGTTTGGTCTGAAGTTCTCATTGTGTGAACCATTCTTCGGTCAAACGTTAGAGATACTGCGAAAATTTCCCAACCACCCGCAGGGAAATTACCCACGAGCGAGCACTTGGGAACATGCCTTTCCTCGCAGCCGCCACATTTTTATGACGCGGCGGAATAAGGTCCGCCTCGCGGTATCGTGGTGGAAAGCGATTAAGACCCAGGAATGGCATAGACCGCAAGGGAAATCTGCTCAAGCCGTTGATCTCACCGAGGCTTATTCTTTTGTAACTGCTCACGCAATTGACGGTTGAAGGAAATGCAAAACAGGCGCACCCATCAGGTTAATCAACTTCTGAAAGACGTTTTCGCCCGCTCGCTTGGCGGTGTTCAACACCGTAGCCAAAGCGGCATAGGCCTGCGCAC
>JACRBQ010000027.1 GCA_016213135.1 Chloroflexota bacterium
GCGGTTTCAAAAAAGGCGGCGGTCTGTGCGGCAATTTTATCCCACGCAAACGAGCCGGCCAGCGCCGAAGCTCCGGCGGAGAGACGGGCGCGCAGCGCGGGATTGGCCCACACGGCGCGAATGGACTCGGCCAACGCGGCTGGATCGCGCGGGGGGACGAGCATGACGTTGTGACCGTGTTGCAGTTGCGGCAGCGAAACGGCAGGGCGCGTGGTGACCGTGGGGCAACCGTGAGCCAGGGCAGCCATGAACGTCCCCCGGCGGAAGGACGCGCCATCGGCATAGGGCATCGCCATCACATCACAGGCCAGCAGCGCCTCCGACGTTTCCGCCGGAGGCAGATAGTCCGTGCGCACAATGCGATCCGCAATGCCCAGTTCGTTTGCCAGCGCGCCGAGTTCGGCGGCATAGGCCGTATTGGTGGGGTCGCTGGCGCCGGTACGCCCGCCGATGAGCAGCAGCCGCGCATCCGGCAGCAGCGCCAACGCGCGCAGCAGCGTGTCGCCGCCTTTGCTGGCATTGAGGAAACCGAAATAGCCGATGAGCAGATCGGAGCGTCCCGCACGGCGGGCTGCGCGCCATGCGTCCCGGTCGTATCCGGGCGGGGGCGCAGGGGCAATGTTGCTACCAATGGGAATTTCGGCGAGGGTGCGCACGCCCCCTGCCCATTCCAATGTCCGCCGATCTTCGGAGTTGGTCACAATCGCCCCCGAAGCCGAGCGCGCCAGATGCAGCACCGCGCCCCGGCGCAACGGCCCGGCTTTGGGGAAGAGGTACGGCAGGCGCAGATCGTGAAAGGTGACGACCGAAGGCACACCCGCGAGGCGCGGAAGCAAATGAATGGGCAGGCCGAGGCCGTAAGCGGCGGCCTGATATTGAATGTTGATCACGTCGAGGGCCAGCGAGCGGGCGAGGCGGCGAATCGCAAACAGCGCGGGCAGAGTCCATGCGCGGATGACGGGATGCACGACGGGCGCGGCGTTGGGCAGTGAGGTGGTTGCGCCGGCGTGTGTGAGAACGTGCACCTCATGGCCGAGCGCGCACAGGGCCACGGCCAGCTCGCGTGAAAAATCGCCCACGCCCCCTTGCATGGGCGGGTATTCGCCTGTAACGATGCCGATCCGGCTCATGACCGTGCGCGGTTATTTCCCGTCGCCCTTGTCGTCGCCGTTCTTCTTCTCGTCATCTTTGTCTTTGCCCGGCGGCTCCTTGCGCCACTTGAGGGTGACGTTGTAGTTCGAGTCCACACCGAGCTTGCCCACCATCAGCGCGCCGAGTTCGCTGCTGGCCTTGAGGCTGAAGGTCACGGTCATCTCGTCCGGGGGCAAAGTGAGCGTGTGCAGTTTTTGCGTGAGCAGATCGGCGGACTTGCGGATGTTTTCCATGGATTGATCAAACGACCGGTGGGCTTGCTCGGCAGACTCGTGATTGCCCGCCGCGCCCACTGTCGCAAAACCGCTTTTGCGCGGCTCGTCCGCCGTTTCGATGACAACCGAACCGCCATTCTCCAGTGGAAATTCAATGTATTGAGCCATAATTTTTCTCCCTGCAGAGCGCCGCCAAGCTACTCGTAAACGCGCCAGCCCAGCCGCTCGGCGTCGGCGGTGTTCAGCAGGCCGTCGGGCGGCATGGTCAGCACAAGGTCGGCTTCGGCCAGCACCTCGCCGGCCGCGCCGCGAATTTCGGCGGTGGCGGTGGCGTGCCGGTCTCTCAGCTTGACGAGTCGCCCTACGGCTTTGAGCGGCAAGCCGACGGGCACGGGCCGGCGGTAGCGGATTTCGATTTTGGCCGTCATGAAAAAGCGCACGGGGTCGCCGGCCATCACCGTGCGACCGCCCGCTTCATCCAAAATGGCGGCCACAATGCCGCCGTGAGCCACGTCGGGGTATCCCTGGTGATTGGGCTGAACGGTGAAGTCGGCGGCCACTTCGTCTTTGCCGTTGTCGTAAAAACGCAGGCGCAAACCGGAGGGGTTTTCGAGGCCGCACACAAAACACATCTTTGAGTTGGGTTGTTGGTTCAATAAGGGCTGGCTGCTCCTTCCGAAAATCCTGCGCCACATTACCAGAAATGCGCGAATACTTCAACCGCGCCCGTCCTTCGGTCCTTCGTCCAGAGCCTTTCCAAAGTCACCTTTGGCCCAAGGTGGGAGCGGTTTGTAACCGCGACTGGGCGCGGAACCGGCGCAAATCGCGCGTGCAACGCGCTCCCACGCCTATGACCTGGTTGTTGGTCAATGTGCTTTAGGAACGTCCTCGTCCTTCGACTGCACGCAAAGGTTGCCAAGACCGACGCGGTTCGCTGCGCGAAACCGCGTCGGTCTGCCCGCTTGCAGATTCCGACTCTGCAAATGGGTTACGGCTTCAAAGGGATCGAGTCATCCGTTTGAGGCGGCGACACCGGCAACCGTTTCAGTTCCGGCCAGCGATACATCCCGGCAAAGAGGCGGTAATCGCCCGGCGGCGCGGGCGTGGGCACGGGCAACACATGCGAGTCGGCCACCACTTCACCGGCCAGCCAGCAGTGAGTGGGCAGTTGCCCCATCTGCGGCTGGCTGTCATCTCCGGCAATCAACGTCCCATTCGAATCAACTGCGTGAACGAACACGGTGAAATCTTCGGCAAGCGGCTTGAGGGCCTGCCAGTATAGCGTCACGTGTTCGCCGTCGAGGCGATAGCCCGCGAGTCGAATCGAGTCGTCGAGAGTGAAGCGGATTGGTCGGGCTTCGGATGAAAGTTGATAAACGGGAGGCGGCGACCCCCGCCCCTCGCGCCCGCTTTCGATAGGTTGCAGAAGCAGTCCGGCAGTCATCACTTGCAAGCCCATCAACGTCATCAACATGGCGCCTGGCAAACGCAAACGCACTGCGCCCGCGACGCCCAGCAACATCCACAACGGCGAGAGGAAGAGCCACAGCCGCGCCGTCTCGCCCAGCGTGAATGCCGAAACGTCGAGCAGAAGAATGAAGCCGACGAGGCCGAGGGCGAACGCCGACCACTGCCGCCGTTTGCGAAACCGCCAACACAACCACAGCGCCGGAATGCAAAACGCCACCCCCGTCCAACTGGCGAAGTCGTACAGGTTGTACCAGACCCACAGCCCGTAACTCCGCCCGATGTCGCCATGCACGGCAATGGCCCGGCGAAACACTTCAATTCCCGAAATGCCCCAGCCCCACCAGTAGATCAGCCAGATAGTTGACAGGCCGGCAATCAACAACAAGCCAATGACGATGGCGCGCGCCCAATCGGCCCGGCCGCGGCGACGGCGCGTTATGAGCCGGCCGCCAACCAGCAACACGTTCAAGCCGAGAAAGGCAATGTTGCCAAAGCTGAGGAAACTGCCGAGCGAAAGCAATAGCCCGGCGGCAAACGCGCAGGCGAACCCGACTCGACCGCGGGTGATGGCTTGCCAGGTGAGCCACAATCCGCCCAGCGCAAACGGCACGTAAAGTTGATCGAAAGCCGGGGCAAACAACGGCAGAGCCGGAATGAGCGGATAGAGTCCAACCGCGAGCAAAGCAGTGCGCTGCCCGAAAAAAGTTTTCGCTAGTCCAAAGAGCGGTAGTACGCCCAGCCCGCCAAGGAACGGCAGCGCAAATTGCACCACAGCACTGGCAACTTGCGCCGAGGAAAACCCGATCATCTCCGGGTGCAGGCAATCGGCGCGCAGAAGCCGGCGCCCCACTTGCTCGCCCAGCGACGGCCAACGCTCAAACAATCGTCTCGCGCCGTAAAACAAAAGCGGGAGGCCGGGCGGATGCGTGCGAACATGGACTTCGCGATACCCGCCCATCCGATCAATGTGCTTGATCAAAAACTCGTTCGGGTCCTCAATGCCCGCCCCCACGTTGAAGTAACTGCCGCTGGCGGCGGACGCGGTGATCTGCAACATCTGGCGGATCGGATCGCCGCGCATGGATGACAGCGCATAAGGGAGCAGGCCGCTCACCAGCACCGCGCCGACGAGCAACGGGGCAACCGCCGTTCGCGTGGGTTGCTTCTGCCACCACAACGCCAGCGCCGCCCACGCGGCCAGCAACAGCAACGGCCACAGGATGGCAACCGAAAGCGGGGCCGGGCGGCGAGTCCACACCCACTCGGCATTGCCGTAGACCCAGCGCGGCCAACCCGCAATTAGCGCCGCGCAGTAGGCCAACGCCGAGGCGGCGAGGACGACGACTAGGCTGTTGCGTTTGATGGCGGCTTACCCCTGGGCAAATGTATCTATCATCAGGTACGGGTCGCTCATCGGGTAAAGGATGGGGCAGGTGCAGCCGCGATCCATGTATTCCTTCACCCGGGCGCGGGCCTCGTCGGGCGTGCCGGTGGCCGAAATGCTGAGCACAAAATCGTCGGGCACGTATTGCATGGCCTCGTGCACCTGCTCTTTGGTGGCGGGCCAGCCGAGGACAGATTGCACCCTGGTGACGATCTCCTGGCTCACGCCCGAGGCTTTGGCAATGTGCGGCTGCTGGGCCAGATACTGCGTCAGCAGCGTTTTGGCCGCCTCAATGGCCTTCTTGCGGTCGTGATCCACCGAGCACACGATGAGCTGCGGACGGTCAATGTCGGCCAGCGTGCGGCCCGCTTTCTTCGCGCCCTTCTCCAGCAATTCCAGCGCCTTGTCGTTGTATGCGGGCGGCACGCAATAATTCATCACGCAGCCATCGGCAATCTCGCCGGTCATTTCCATCATCTGGTCGCCGGTCGCGCCGATGTAAATGGGCACGTTGCGCGGCTCGCGGCGGCCATGCACCACGTCCAGCTCAATGCCGGTCACATGATGGAACTCGCCGTGGAAGGTGACGTTTTCCATGCGCAGCAGCCGCCGCATCACCTCGATGGTCTCGCGCATCGCCAGCAGCGGCTTGCGGCGCTCAATGCCCACGTTCTTCGCCAGCGGGTCCCACCACGCGCCGATGCCGCAAATGATGCGGTTGGGGGCCAGATCGTCCAGCGTGAGGAAGGTGGCCGCCAACAGGCCGATGTTGCGCGTCCAGTTGTTGATCACCCCGGAGCCGATCTTCACTTTGCCGGTGGTGGCGGCAAAGGCGGCCATGGGCACAATGGCGTCACGCACCAGCCGGCTTTCGGCCTGCCACACTTCGGTGAAGCCTTTGGACTCGGCGTACTGGGCGTACTTGATTCCGTCGCGCAGGTCGTGCGCGTCTTGCAGGTACAGGGCAACTCGATTGGGCATAGGGTCCTCCAGGGTTGAGTGGAAAAGTTAATATCGGGCGCGCCGTATCGGGCAGCTCAATGTTCTGCCTGTCGCTCACCCTGACGCAATGTTTGGTACATCCGCAAGTCCGCCGGCAAATCCACGTCCAGCGCAAAGCTGGGCGAGTGCCAAATTTCCACGCATGCGCCGCGCTCGTTCGCCAGGGCCACATGTCGGGCAAAGCTGCCCGGCCCAAAGGAGTACGGGACCAGAGTGGGCGGGCGCACAAACAGCGCATTGGTGCCCGCCTCCAGCCGGTCGGGGGCAATGGTCATACACTCGGGCTGGGTGCTGGCTGCCAGTAACTTTTCCACATCGGCGGGATGGAGCAGCGGCAGATCAGTGGGCATCACCAGCACCGCGTGCGCGCCGAACGACACGGCCACATTCGTGGCGCGGGTAAGCGCGGCGTTGAGTTCGGGCGACCCGGACTCGGTGACGGTGTAAGCATGCCATTTGCGCGCCAGCCCCAGCGCCGCCGAATCGCGGCTCACCACCAGCGTGCGGTGAATGTCGCGCACCTGCCCAAGCACTTCCAGTGTGTGCGCCAAAAATCGGGTGCTCAACGTTTCGCGCTCGTACAGCGACAGCACCGAAGCCAAACGGCTTTTGGCTTGCTTGAGAGGCTTGACGGGGACGATGGCCCAGACGGACATAGAAATGGCGAATGCGGAATGATGAATGATGAATGGTGAATCAATCACCCGGATCTACTATGTCTCCGTGTCTCCCTGTCTCCCCGTCTCCCTGTCTCCCTGTCTCCCCGTCTCCGTGTCTCCGTGTCCTTTCAGTGACAGCGCAAATTCCACCGTCTCCTGCGCCAGCCGAATCTTATCAGCATCGGTCGCCATAATGGTGTTCGTCACCAGAGTCCTGAGGCCCAGCAGTTCAATGGCCGGGGCGGAGGCCGCATCCACCACGTCCAGCACCAGCCCGTCAATCGTTCCGGCGTAATGCTCGGCCAGCGCAATCACGGTCGAGTCGAGTCCAAGCTCGGTCATCATTTTTGCCGCCGGGCCTTTGAGCGCAGCCCCGCCCACAATGGGCGACACCGCCACCACCGGCATCCCGGCGGCGCGGCGCGAGGCAATGAGCGGCTGGAGGCCCGGCAGGTTCACTATGGGTGCAATGCTCACATACGGATTCGACGGGCAATAGATCAGCCTCTCCGCCCCGGCGAGCGCCTCCAACAATCGCGCCTGAGGGCGAGCCGAGGGCAGGCCCAGGAATTCAAAATCACGCACTCGTGGCTCGCAACGCCGATGCACAAAGTATTCCTGAAACGGCAACGGCCCGTCGTCGGTGTGGACGATGGTGCGCACCGGATCGTCACTCATGGGAACTATCTCTGCCGTGACGCCGAGCCGCTCGCACAAGTGGCGCGTCACCGCCGATAAGGGCAGCCCCTCGCCAAGGAGGCGCGTGCGCTGCGCGTGCGTGGCGAGATCGCGGTCGCCGAGCCGGAACCACGCCTCGCCGCCCAGCCGGTCGAGCGCATCCAAAAAGTTCCAGCTCTCGCCCGCCAGCCCCCAACCCGTCTCCGGATTGGACAGGCCGGCCAGCGTGTACATCACCGTGTCGAGGTCGGGCGAAATGTGCCAGCCCAAATGCTCAAAGTCGTCGCCGGTGTTGACGACGATCGTCAGTTGATCGGGCGGGAGCGAGCGCGCCAGGCCCAGCGCCAGTTTCGCGCCGCCCACGCCGCCGGCGAAAGCCAGGATTGTCGTTTGCCTCAACGCCAAATCGTCACCGCTTCCATACTTTTGCGCGACGCAGGCTTGCCGACATTCGCCGGGTAGCCAAGCGTGATCAGCGCCTGCGGCTCCCAATCGGCGGGCAAGCCCAGGGCGGCGCTCACTGCCTCGGGGCAAAACAGCGGCGCGCACATCCAGCACGCGCCCAGCCCGGCGGCGTGGGCGGCCAACAAAAAATTTTGCACCGCCATCGCCACGCTCTGCGCCGCCATAAGATACTCCGCTTTTTTGCGCCGCGTGTCTGGGTAGCTGCCCATATCGGCCATCGAAAGGCACACGGCCACCACCACCGGGGAGGCGGCCATGCGCGCCCGCGACCGGGCGGCATCGGCCTCCACCGCCTCGGGCGGGTCGCCATCGGCCAGCCGGTCGGCCCGGAGACGAGCGCCCATGGCCTCGGCCAACGCGAGCTTCACCGCCTCGGTTTGGATGGCAACGAATCGCCACGGTTGACGGTTGTGCGCCGAGGGCGCCCAAATGGCCGCTTCCAACAGCCGCACAACCGCCTCGCCCCCCACCGGTTGATCGGTGTAGCGGCGAATGGAGCGTCGCGTTCGCATCACGGCAAAGAGCGCATCCGGTTGCATCGCTAAAGGTCGACGAAAACTTGCTCAGGCAAAATAGTATACGTCACGCGCACCTGCCCCGGTATTCTCGGATACTCCCGCTTGCCTTTGTACTTTTCGTTGAGCTTGCAGATCATTTCGTAGCCGCCTTCTTCGGTCTCGCTATCCACCGTGCCGCGGATCTGCATGTAGCTGTACGCGCTCCCGGGGTCCGGGATCGCCAGCGCGACCTTGCCTTTCTTCTTCAGCACTTTGTCTTTCAGCCGGCCCCGCGCCGTGTTGATGATGATGTGCGTGCCGTCCCAGTCAAACCAAATCGGCGACACCTGCGGCGTGCCATCGGACAACGTGAGCGCCAGAAAAGCAAAAGCCCTGGTATCCTGTGCCAGCAAGTATTGTGCGTTTTCGGGAATCGTTGACATTTATGCGTCACTCCTTTTGGTCAACGGATGAAACGGAATGGTGTCAAATGGCCGTTGCAGCCTATCGACCCGTTGGCGGTCTCATCTGAACAAATCCAGTTCTTTGGTGCGAATCAATTCCTGCGCGTTGCCTTCGCGCAACGGATACGGCACACCCCGGGCGTGGATGACCGGGCGCCCTTCGGCGGCCTGCCCCATGAGCAGCGAGGCGGCAGCGGCCAGTTCGTCGGCGAAGCCCACCTGCGTCACTTGCAGCGGGTAGTCGAACAAGTCCGGCGTGCCGCGCAAGTCCAGCAGCGCCGGGACGCCCGCCGCGCCGAGGGCCACGCCCACCGTGCCGGTGCGCCACGCGCGGCCATGCGAATCGTTCACGATGACACCCACATTCACCCCGGTCGCCTCCCGCAGCTTCCGGCGCAGTTCGGCGCACGAACGATCCGGGGCTTCCGGCAGCATCAGCAGGCAATCGTCGTCCGGCGCGCCGTGCGGGGCCACGTTGGACCGATCCACCCCTGCGTTGGCGCACACGTAACCCAGCCGGTGCTCCACCACAATCACGCCGGGGCGCATGCGCACAATCTCCTTGGTTTCCTGCAGAATCACTTCGACGTGCCGGGGGTCCTTTTGCAACGCCTCCGCCAGCTCCAATGCCCGGGCCGAAGGAATCACGTCCGACAGCCTCACCAGCCGCCCCTCGGCCTTCGAGACAATCTTCTGCGCCACGATGAGCACGTCGTTTTCTTGCAGTTGCACACCGGCCTCAGCCAGCGACTTGAGGACAATGGCGCACAGGTCGTCGCCCGGTTGGATGAGCGGAATGTTGGGCAGGGCGGTGAGGGTAAGTTGGGCCAAGTTGGAAATTAGAAGTCGGAAGTCAGAGGTCAGAGTGCTGAACGGCGCTCTGGAGTCTGCAAGCCGAAATCTATTATCAAATGCCGGTGATTTTGATGCCCGACGATTTAACTTTGTATTTCTGGTTGAGGCCGATGAGCACGGAGGTCAGCCCTTCGGCCACCACGGCGTTGGCCAGCGGCCCGGCGTCGTAGCCCTTCATGCCCGCATCGGCGGCCAGCGCAATCACGACTGCTTTCGCCTCTTTGTCGTCGCCGCACACCAGTACGTCGCAATCAATGGGATGGTCGGGGTCTTTGAGATGCTCCGCCGAGATGCTCTGAAACGCGGTGACCACTTTGACTCCGTTGCCGAGCAGATTCTGGGCTTCCTGGCTGGCCGAGCCGGCGGCGGGCATTTGCACCCGCGACACTTTGGGTGGCGCGAGTGGCACGGTCACATCCACAAACACCTTGCCCTGCACCGCCTCGCGAACCGCCTCCAGCGTGAGCGTGTGCGCCGAATAGGGCACGGTAAGGACCACAATATCGGCGGCTTGCGCGGCGGCGGCGTTGTCGAGGCCGCGCACCGACTGGCTGCCCAGTCTTCCGTTGATCTCTGTGGCGGCGGCTTCCGCCTTTTCGCGGGCGCGCGAGCCGATGATCACGCTGTGCCCCGCCTTGGCCCAGCGCAGGCCGAGGCCCGAACCTTCGTGGCCCGTGCCGCCGAGAATGGCAATGGTGTGATGATTCAAAACGGTCTCCTGTTCCATGCGTTCGCAATCACTGCAGGCTGTACCTCTCCCAAACCTTAGCCGCTAACTCGCGGCTTCTGGCCGTGATTTCAGCTTCGTCCAAAAACGTCAATTGCCGGTCGCGCATAAGCACCTTGCCCCCGGCAATGGTGGTAGTCACCGCCGAGGCCTCGAAGCCGAAGAGGATGTGCCATGGCAGGTTGCCCGCAGTGAGCGGCGTGGTGGAATGGTAATCCACAAAGATGATATCGGCCAACGCGCCGGGGGCCAGCACGCCAATGGGCGCCTGCGGAAAAAAGATTCCGGCCAGGGCCGCATTGTTCGTGATAGCCATTTGGGTGACGGTGTAGCCCCCTGCCCGGCGCGGGTCGCGGTGGGCCGCTTTGTGATACAGGTATGCCGCCTTCCACTCCTCCCACATGGCATTGGAAAAGCCGTCGTTGCCCAAACATACTTTGACCCCGGCGCGCAGCAGCCCTTCAATATCCGCCGCGCCCACGGCGTTGTTCATGTTGGAGCGCGGCTGGTGCGTGACCCACACGCCGCGTTCGCGCAGCAGTTCGGCTTCACGGTAGTCAATGTGCACGCAATGGGCGGCAATGGTGTGCGGGCCGAGGATGGAAAAGCGGTCGAGCCGATCCACCGCCCGCGCGCCGCTGCGCTTGAGGCTGTCGTACTGGTCGACTTCGTGCTCGGCCACGTGCACGTGAAAGCCGCGATCGTGCGCGGCCCGACAGGCCTCCAGCGTTTCATCCGACAGCGTCAGGCTGGCATGCAAGCCAAACGTGGCCGCTAAGTGAGCTTTGGGGTTCTGCGTTTGAAGTCGCGCGAAGCGCACGTTCTCCGCAATGCCGGCCCGCATCTTTTCCGGCCCGCCGCGGTCGGTCACTTCGTAGCACAGGCAGGCCCGCAGCCCGGCCTGGGTGACGGCCTCGGCAATCACATCCAGCGAGCCGTCAATGGCGTTGGGGCTGGCGTGATGATCGATCAGGGTGGTGGTGCCATGCTTCACCGCGTCCACCAGGCAGGCCAGCGCCGAGTAGCGCACATCGTCGAGGGTCAGAGCTTTATCCAGCTTCCACCACAGGCGCTCGAGAATTTCCGGAAAGTCTCTGGGCGCATCGCCCGGGATAGCCATGCCACGAGCAAACGCGCCGTAGAAGTGCGTGTGGGCGCAGATGTTGCCCGGCATCACCATTTGCCCGCGCGCGTCCAGCACCGGGGCGTCGGGGTACTTCACTTGCAGTTCTGCCGTGGGGCCGATGTCGGCAATGCGGTCACCGTCCAGCTTCAGCGCGTGGCCGGGCAGGATTTGGTTAGGATTGCCCCAGGTGACAAGGGCGGCGTTGGTGATAAGCATAGCTCCTCAGCTTTCAGCCGTCAGCGATCAGCTTTCGGCGTTCAGGGCTTGGCTGATCGCTGATAGCGGAGCGCTGGCGGCTATTCTCAATCAAACGCCGTCGGCCGGTTCGCGTCGTCCAAATGAGCGAAGCATTCGGCGACTTGCGCGGGTGTGGTGCGCGCCCCGGACAGCGGGGGAATGGCATCGCGGGCGAAGAAGCCGACTTCCAGAATCTCGTGGTCGGGATCTGGCTCGCCGCCGACAACATCGCACAGGTAGATCAGCTTGACCGCGTGAAAGGCGGCGAACGGCTCGCCGCCGCGGTTGGCATCGAATACGCCGATGACCTTGCGCGCCACGGCCTCGAACCCCGATTCCTCTTTCACCTCCCGCACCGCCGCCTCGGAGGGCACATTGCCCACGTCGGCCCAGCCGCCCGGCAAGCACCAGCCGCCGTCGGCGCGCTCGCGCACCATTAGCACCCGGCCCTCACGGAAGCACGCGCCGCGCACGTCCACTTTGGGCGTGGCGTAGCCGGGTTGCACGGCGAACCACTGTTCAATTGCCGAGGGCGATTCCCCCGTGTGCGCGGCGAAGATTTCCACTGCCAGTTCACGCAGTTTTTCGTACCGGTCGCGGTCGAAGGGGTTATCGCTAAACGTGAGTCCATTTTGCGCCACCGCCTGGATAGTGCGCGCCCAGTGGAGCCATTGAGGTGCGCTGTTCATTTGAGCGGCGAATAGGGCGTGGGCGCAAGAAACTGGTTGCGAATGTTGGCCACAATGGGGCCGTCTTTTTCGGTCTCGCGTTTTACGGCCAGCCACTCCGGGTCGCCGGCGAAAGCGTTCCACTTCTTTTCGCGGTCGGCCATGTTTTCGTAGGCCAGCAGGTAGGTGAACTCGTTGGAGGCAGGCCCCACCAGCGTCGTCCAAAAGCCGATGGCGGTGATACCGTGCCTGGCGAAGAACCTGGTGGTGTGATTCTCAAATCGGGCGCTCACCGCGCCCAGGTTGCCCGGCATCGCTTCGTAGATTCGCAGTTCGTAGAGCATGGGTTGTCGGCTTTCAGTGGTTGGGGGTTGGTAGATGGTGGTTAGTAGCCGCCAATGGGCATCATTCATCATTCATCATTCATCGTTTGCTACCGCGTTTCATGTTCACCGCGCCTTAGCGCCAGCAGAATCTTGTCCTGATCGACGGGTGTGGACATCACCCTCACGCCCACGGCATTATAAATGGCATTGGCAATGGCGGGCGTGGTGGGAATGCTGGCGATTTCGCCCACGCCCTTGGCCCCGTACGGGCCGTCGGCGGTTTCGTCTTCGACGATGAACGAGATGATCTCCGGCGCGTGTTTGATGCTCGGCATTTTATACCGGGCCAGATAATCGGTGAACACGTAGCCGCCCTCGACGATGAACTCCTCGGTGAGGGCATTGCCCAAGGCCATGATCATGCCGCCCTCGATCTGCCCTTGCAGAGCCATGGGGTTGATGGCGCGGCCAATGTCGTGCGCGGCCACCAGCCGCAGCACATGCACTTCGCCCGTCTGCGTGTCCACTTCCACCTCGGCGGCCTGCGCGGCAAACGAAAAGCCGAAGTGCATATCGCCGCCGGTTCCCAGCGGCTGGGTTTTGGGCGCCCAGTATTCGTACAGCGCTTTTGGCGAACGGCCCTCGTTCTTCATCAGCACGGCGGCGTCGCCCAGCGGCACCGTGTGGCCGCTCACTCGGGCCAACCCTTCCTCAAAGCGGATGCTGTCCGGCGGCACATCGTACTTTTCGGCCAGGGTGGCGGCCACGGCCTCGCGCAATGTTTTGGCGGCGTAGCGCACGGCGTTTCCCGTGACATACGTTTGCCGCGAGGCGGTGGTGGGGCCGCCGTCGGGCGTGCAGTCGGTATCCGAGAGCAACACCCGCACGCGTTCGTAAGGCAATCCCAGTTCCTCGGCGGCGCACATCGCCACCACCGCGGGCAGTCCCTGGCCAAGTTCGGCGGAGCTGGTGCGCACTTCGGCGGTGCCGTCGGCACGCAGTTCCACTTCGGCGGAGGATTTGTCGGGGGCGCCCCCTCCAAGGCCGGTGTTTTTGTAGCCCACGGCAAGACCCCAGGCGCGCAGTCTGTGTGGGGCGCCCGGCACGGGATGAGGCGCAAAGGAAATGCGGGAGAGCGATGCGTCCCCCATCTGTTGCAGTTCGACGATTTTCGATTCGACCTTATCCACACATTCGAGCAGGCCCACGCTCTCGCGCAGCAGTTGGCCGGTATTGGTCACACTGCCCACCTTCAGCGCATTCTTTCGCCGCAGTTCAATGCGATCCATGGCCAGCGCTTCGGCCAGCCTGTCCATCATCGACTCGACCGCAAACGCGGACTGGGTGACGCCGAAGCCACGGAACGCGCCGGAGGGCGGGTTGTTGGTGTACATGGCGTAGCAGTCGGCTTGCACGTTGGGCGCTTCGTACGGGCCGGCGGAGTGCGTGGTGGCGCGGGTCATCACTTTTTCGCCCAGCGAGGCATACGCGCCGCTGTCGCCATACAGTTCGGTTTCCACCGCAGTCAACGTGCCGTCGCGCTTCGCGCCAATCTTCACGCGGATGACGGTGGCGTGACGCTTGGGATGGAACAGCAGCGACTCGTGCCGGTCGTACAGCATCTTGACCGGGTGGCCGGTGGCCCTGGTCAGCAAGGCAACGTGGATCTGCCCGGCAATATCCTCTTTGCCCCCGAACCCGCCGCCGATGAGGCAGCCAATGACTCTGACCTGCTCCACGGCGACGTTGAGGCATTTGGCGATTTGCGAACGATCTTGATACGGAATCTGCGAGCCTACGTACACTTCGATCTTGCCGTCATCCAGCACGCGGCCAATGGCGCACTCCGGCTCCATAAAAGCGTGCTCGGTGGTGGCGGTGCGAAAGGTGTCTTCGACGATCACGTCGGCTGCGGCGAAGCCCCGGGTCATGTCGCCCTTGCGGACTTTGATGTGCTTGAGCAGGTTGCCGCTGTCCATCACTTTCGGCGCGTCGGGTTGGTAAGCCTGCACCGGATCGGAGACGACGGGCAGCGGCTCGTAGTCCACTTCGATCAGGCCAAGCGCGGCGGTGGCGATCTCGCGCGTGTCGGCGGCCACCACGGCCACCGGGTCGCCGATGTAGCGCACTTTCTCGTAAGCCAGCGCGGGCCAGTCGTTGATCACCAGCCCGTGATTCTTTTCGCCGGGGATGTCGTCGGCGGTGAGGATGGCGGCCACGCCGGGCAAGGCTCTGGCTCTGGAAGTATCGATCCGTTTGATGAGCGCGTGGGGATATTTGGCGCGCAGGGTACGGGCGTGCAACATGCCGGGGAAGGAAACGTCGTCCGTGTACATCGCTGCACCCGTCACCTTTTCCACCGCGTCGGGCCGGGGCAGCGGGCGGCCAATGACTTTAAGAGGAGCCTTGGTTTCGGGCAGGCCCACCGGGCGGATCGGTTGATCGGGATGCTGCATTTTTTCGCCGGCGGCCTTGATGGCATCTTTGATAAACGAGTATCCGCCGCAGCGGCAATAGGTGTCTTTCAAGGCCGCCGTAATGTCGTGGTCTGTGGGATTAGGGTTGTGGTCGAGCAGCGCCTTGGAGGTCATGAGGATGCCGGGGATGCAGAAGCCGCACTGCGGCGCGCCGTTTTGGACGAAGGCCTCTTGCAAAGGATGAAGTATGAACGCTTCGCGTGAAGGATGAAGTTCATCCTTCATCCTTCCGCCTTCCGCCTTCCAAGAATCGGCCAAGCCCTCAATGGTCAATACCTCGCACCCATCAGCCTTCAACGCCGGGTACACGCACGAATCGACCGGCACGCCGTTTACCAGCACGCTGCACGAGCCGCATTCGGCTTCGTTGCAGCCGATCTTGGTGCCGGTGAGGTTCAGCCGGTAACGCAGCACCTCGGCAAGGTACTCGTTCTCGCGGATTTCGACTTCGATAGGCTTGCCATTGACGGTGAAGTGGAGTGTGGTCATGGTTACATTCCCAATCCTTCCGGCACGGCCTCGCCGGTGGCAGCGCGGCGATGCGCCAATTTGAGCGCGCGCTCGAGCAGCACGGGGATGAGCTCGGCGCGGTAGTCGGCGGTGGCGCGGTGCGGGCTGGTGCGAAGTTGCGCATCCTGCAAAACGAGGTCGGCAAGCTGCGGCAGCACGTCGTCCACCAGTGGGATATCGCTCAAATACGTTTCCGCTTTCGTGGCCCGCATCGGTGTCGGCCCGGCAGGGCCGAGGGCAATGCGCGCCTCGTCTACAACTCCGCCGCTTACTTTTAACCACACGGCCATGCCCATGATAGGCAAGGCCACGCCCTGCGGGCGCATCATCCGTTTGAATGCCGAGCCTTCGCCCGACCCGGCGCCTTTGAACCGGAACCGCACAATTAACTCGCGCGAGCGATCCAGCGCCGATTTGCCGGGGCCTTTGAACAACGACAACACGGGCCGCCATTCGCGGCTGACGGCTGACCGCCGACCACTGACGGCTATTTCCGCTTCCGCCTCCAGCGCCACCAGCGAGATGGTGCCATCACCGGCAGGGAGGGCGTGGGCCACGTTGCCGCCCAGGGTGCCCACGTTGCGCACCTGCGGCCCGCCGACGACGCCGCACGATTCGACGAGGCAGGTGGCGCGAGCCGCCAGCAAGGGCGAGGCTACAATGTGGGTGTGCGTCACGGCCGCGCCGACGTAGATGGTTCCATCGGTTTCGGCGATTTGTGTCATTTCAGAAACGCGGGTCACGTCCACCAGCGCGGCCACGGGCGGCTTGCGCCCCTGCTGAAGTTCCAAAAGCAGGTCGGTGCCTCCGGCGACCACGCAAGCTCTTCCATCGTAGGCGGCCAACGACGACAATGCTTCATCCACACTGCGCGGCAAGTGATAGTGCTCCCAGAGAGTCATAGGATTATGAGGTTGAGGAATTATGGCTGCCAGCGCTTCTCGACGGGCGAGGATGCCCGACGCCGGTTCGCGCACGACGCGCGAGTTTGTCGTCCGACTGGTGGCCGAGGATGGCCGAATTGTAGCACAAAACGGCGGTCAGCCGGTGAGACTTTTCACATCGGGCAGACCTAAGAACGACTCGCGCAACTCCGCCGGGCAATGGTCGGCGATGCCCTCCACAATTTCGCGCGCCTGCCCGTGCAGCGCGGCGGCCTCCGCAGCGTTGCCGCGTTCGGCCTCCGCGCGACTGAGGTCGGCCAGTATTTGCCAGAGCCACCAGCGCGCGCCCATCGCTTGGGCTTCGCTGCGCCCGACGCGCAGCGCCTCCATGGCCGCCTCGGGCCGGCCGGAGGCCATTAAGGTCTGCGCATAAAGGTGGTTGGCTTCCGGCGTATATCGGCGAACGCCGAGTTGACCTGTCACGGCGAGAAAGTGGGCGGCAAACTGGACCGCCGACTCGAAATCTCCCCGGGCAAACGCCAGCCGGGATTGCACGCCCGCGCCAAAAGGAGCAAAGAAATCCTGCAGGAACGGTGCAACCCCAACCAGGCCTTGGTGGAGGGTGGCGGCTGCGGCATCCACGTCCCCTGTCAACAAATGCAGTCGCGCTACCGCCCCCGACGTAAGGGAGCGGAAGTTGGGCATATACTTCTCAGCCTGCGCCAGTGCGCTCACCGCCAGTTCGCGCCCAAGATCCGGCCGGCCCAGGAGGCCATAAACCACCGCAAGTTGGGCTTGTGTCCAGGCCAGAACCACCACAAAGCCGGCTTGCCGCCCGTGATGGATGGCGCCTTCCATGGTTTCGATGGCGCGCGCCGGGTCGCCGCGCGCCCAGTGGACTTCGCCAATGATGTACCGGCTATAGGACATGCCCCACAGATTGTGAATGGATTCGCTGATCTGAAACGCCTCATCCGAGAACGCCATCGCCCCATCGAAATCGCCGACATAAGCGCGCAACAAAGCCGACGTGCCCAGGCTGTCAGTGAGCATAGGTTGGTTATCTAGCTCACGCCAGAGGGCACGGGCTTCTTGCACCACGGCCCCGGACAGATCAATGCGTCCGGTAAACAGATAGGGATAGGCCAGATCATTGGCGGCATAGGCTTGCTGCTCGCGCAGGTTGAGCTTGCGCGACAGCGCCAGCGAGCGCTCTCCGGCAGCAACCGCCAACTCCGGGCTATCAGAATTGCGATAGGCGTTCAGCAAATTCCACTGGATTTTGGCCTCGGTCGCTTCGTCACCGAGTTCCTGCGCCAGGTGCAGCGCCCTTTCGCATAACGCCTTCGCCATGTCGCGGTCAAGCATTTCGTTGAGATTGGAGCGAATGGTGCCCTGCAGAATCAGCGCCGAAAGTTCCAGCGGACGATCGCCGCGCTCTTTGGCGAGGGCCTCCATGCGTTCATAGTTCGCCAGGGCTTCGGCGAATTGCGAGTTCAACTCCAGCGCCCGCCCCTTGCGGGCGAAGAGATACGCCAGCTGCTCCGACCCGTCGCCGAGGCTCAGGGCCATTGCCAACGCCCGGTCGTAGCTGACGATGGCTTCTTTGTTAGCGTAGAGGCGGTAGGCCGCATCGCCCGCCATCGTCAGATATTTCGAAGCCCGCTCGTGGTCTTGCGCCTCGGCAAAGTGATAGCCCAGGCGGGGCGCAAGTTCGGCCAGCCGATCTGCGAACAAGGTTTCCATCGCCTCGCCCACCCGGCGATGAAATTCTCGCCGCCGCTTGAGCAGGATGGTATGGTAGGTTGCTTCCTGCATCAGCGGATTGCTGAACTTGTATTCCACTTCCGGCAGCCGGGCCGCTTCCTGAATCATCTCCATTCTGATCAACGCGCTCAAATGCCGGTCAAGTTCGGTGTGCACCTCCGCGCCGTCCGAGGCCATCGCCGTCAATACCCGGTGGAAAAACGAGCGACCGATGACCGACGCCAACTGCAGAATCTGGCGCGTGTCTTCTTCGAGCCGGTCAATGCGAGTGGCCAGCAGCGACTGCAGATTGTCGGGGATGGCGAAATCGGCGCCCTCACTGGTAGCGACCCAGCAAAGCCGGCTGGCGCCGTCCACGCGCCGTTGCTCGGAAACGACCGCGCCGCTATCAATCAGCGTCCGCACCACCTCTTCGACAAAGAACGGGTTGCCGCCCGACTTCTCGAGAATGTTGGCCCGCAAACGGTCGGGCAGGCTGGCGTTGGACAACAGAAGGCTCACCAACCGGCTGCTCTCGGCAGCCGAGAGGGGGCGCAATGCCACCTCGGTGTAGCGGTGGTGGCAGTCGGCGTCGGCGACGGTTTTGACCCGCCACGCCGGGGCCTGCCGATCGGGGCGAAAGGCGCACAGCAGGACGAGCGGAATCTCCTCCGTGAGAGGCAGAAGGTGCAACAGCAGTTCGACAGAAGCGGCGTCGCTCCAGTGCAGGTCATCGAACACCAGCACTGCCGGCCGGTTCGCGAAGTGTCCGCGGCACCAGCCGCGCATGGCCTCGAACAGTTCGCGTTTGAATGCCTCGCCCTCCAGCGGCAACCCGCCCCCCTCGCGCTCCAATCCAAAAAGTGCTGCCAGGGCCTGTGCGGCCTGCGGGCGGCGCTCCTCGCCGACACTGTCTACCAGCGGCTTGAGTTTCTCTTGCACCACTGGCGGCGAATCGTTGTAGGCAATGCCGGACACTCGCCGGATCAAGCGATGGAACAGCGCGTAGGGCTGGTTCGTTTCATATGACAGGCTGGCCGTTTCATACCAGTGGAGGCTTGCCGGGGCCGCATCTCCACGCAACTCGGCGACCAGGCGGCTCTTGCCCAAACCGGCCTCGCCCACCACGCAGACGATGCGCCCCACGCCCTGTTTCAGGTCGGACACCACGGCGCGCAGCGTCGCGAGTTCCGCGTCGCGCCCGACCAACGCTGCCTGCAAGCCCTCGATGCCGCGCGAGTGCCCGGCAAGCGCTTTGCGCTCCAGCGCCCGGTAGGCCGGCACCGGCTCGCTCTTGCCTTTGATTTCGATGCCGCCCAACTCTTCAAATTCAAATTGGCCCTTGACAAGTTTGTACGTGTCGTGCGCCACTTGCACCGTGCCGGGCGTGGCGGTCTGCTCCATGCGCGCCGCCAGGTTAATGGCATCGCCCAGCGCGCTGTATTCCATTCGCAAGTCGGAGCCGACCGCGCCCACCACCACCAGTCCGGTGTTGATGCCCACCCGCACGTCGAAGTCGATGCCGTAGCGCTGTTTGATCTCGGCGCAATACGGCTGGATGCTCGCGGCAATCTCCAGCCCGGCCAGCACCGCGCGTTGCGGATCGTCTTCGTGGGTAATGGGAGCGCCGAAGAACGCCAGAATAGCGTCGCCCATCAGCCGGGCCACCGTGCCCTCGAATTGATAGACCGGTTTGATCATCCGCTCGAACGCGCCGTTCATGATCTCGCTCCAGTCTTCGGGGTCGAGATCCCCGGCAGCCGCCGTTGATCCTTTGACATCGCAAAAGAGCGCGGTCACCACGCGTCGTTCACCGACCATCTCGCCGCTGCGGCGGGCGCTGTCGAGCTTGGCCATCAGCTCTTTAGGGATGAAGCGCTGCAATTGCGAGGCTGTTTCGGAAAGGGGCGGCGGGGCTGCAGCGCGGCGCGGCACAGCGGGTCGGGCCGCGCGCGGGGCCGGGGAGGGAACGGGAGCCGCCGGTTGAGGCGCAAGCCGCCGCAGGGGCGCGGCCAGGGCCGCCGACACTGGCTCAGCAGCCCACCACAACGCCTCGGAAGCGCCCACCAGCTTCAGCCCGCAGTGGTCGCAGTGAACCACCTCATCGGGCAGGTTCACGCCACACCGCGGGCAGGTCTGGGCCAGCAACATCCCGCATTGCTTGCAGAAGTTTGCCGTATCACGATTGGGCGTTTGGCAGTTGGGACAGTTCATGGCGGTATTCAACGGAAGCCGGTAATAATATGCCGAGTATATCAGAACCAGCCCTCCACAGGCAACGAAAGGGCATAGCACTTTTGGCATGTGAGCCAGCGACGCGGCAACGAAATTGGCGATTCGGCCCCATAATCGTTTATACTTGGGGCCGTGACCACTCATGATCGGCCCCGCTTTGGGCCGCCCAGGCCTGGGATCGCCAACCTGTTGCTCAAGCTCATCGGGTGGCAGGTGCAAGGCTCGTTGCCCAACGTGCCCAAACTGGTGCTCATCGTCGCCCCGCACACCTCCAACTGGGATTTTCTGATCGGGCTTGTGTGCGCCTATGCGCTCGGCCTGCTGTCCACCTGGCCGTACGGGGTCATGGCCAAGTCAACGTTATTCAAAGGTTGGTTCGGCAAGTTCATGCGCTGGATTGGGGGCGTGCCCATCGACCGCAGCTCGCCGCAAAACCTCGTCGGCCAGATGGTCGACATCTTCAAACAGCGCGATCGCCTCATGCTGGTCATCACCCCGGAGGGCACCCGCAAGCGCGCGGGATACTGGAAGAGCGGGTTCTATCACATAGCCGTTGGGGCCGGGGTGCCCATTGTGCTGGCCTACCTCGACTACAAGAGCAAAACCGGCGGTATCGGCCCCACCCTCCATCCAAGCGGCAATTTGGAAACCGACGCGCCCGTCATTCAAGAATTCTACGCCCACATTACGGCAAAACACCCGCTCAAAACGGGCGAGATACGTTTCAAGACATAGCTGCTGCCCGCCGCCAAACAAAAACGCCCCGGCTACAGGCCGAGGCGTTTTTTGTTGCCGACTATCGGCTATCGCGGGATGACGGGATAAGTCATTTCGGCGTTGAAAGCCTCGACGAGCCTGGCGAACTCGTCCTTCTTGGGCAACAGCACCCGCGCGCCGCCGGGCGTCGTCCACGCGCTTACCATGTTGCCGTCCACCTGCGTAATGGCAATGGCCTCCTCCGGCGTGTGCTGCACAACACACAGGAGGCTGGCAAGCTGGGCCGCAGTCATGTCGGTCAGCACGGCCTGGCGCAGCGTATCAATCAGGTCGGGCGTGGCGGGCAGAATTTCGGGGCTGAGCACTTTGCGCCGGATGGCCAGCATGAGCGACGACTGGCGTTCGATGCGGTAGAAGTCGTTGTCGGGATAGCGAATGCGAACAAACGACAGGGCGGTGGCTCCGTCCCAGTGCTGCGGGCCGGCCTTGAAGTAGGGCATGCCTTGCAGCCGCCCGTCTACGTCGCGGCTGAGGGTGATATCCACGCCGCCAATGGCGTCAACGCCACGGGCAAACGCATGAAAGTTCACCACGACGTAATGATCGATTTTGACGTCGAAGTTCTCCTCCATGGTGGCCGCCAGTTCGCTGGCCCCGCCGCCCGGCAGCTTGTAGAGCTCGCCGTAGGCATAGGCGGCATTGATGCGGCCTTCGTAAATGTTTTGCGCTTCCAGGCCGGGGATGGGAATCCACAGGTCGCGCGGCAGCGCCAGCACGGTTATCCGTGAGGCCTGATAGTTGACTTTGAAAATACGGATGGCGTCCGCCCGGCCTTCCTCGTAAGTATCTTTGACCGCGTCGCTGCCGACGACCATGATGTTGATGGGCGCGCTATCACCCGCGCCGCACGTGGGGTCGTCGGTGGGAGTCACGGCCGCGGCAACCGGTTGAGTGGGCGGCAGGGTGGCGGTGGAAGCAACCGGCGCATCGGTGGGAGCCACGGCCACGGCCACCTGCGATGTGGGCGGCGGGTTGTTGGCGGCGGCAGTGGGTTGGGCCTGCAACTGGGGGCCGAGCAGCGGCGTATTCCACAGCCAGGCGCCCACAAGTATCAGCGCAATTGTCACGCCTCCGGCTATCATCCTGCGCCGGGTAAGCCACGGCGGCAGGGGTGGTCGTGTTGACGGGGTCATTCTTATCTCCTCCAGCTAGTCGACTTACGATTTGAAGTCAGCATTGTATCCATGTTTACGGCGCGTGGCAAATACGACTGTGGCGCAGCATATAAGTTAGCTCAGGGCATGATGGCCTGAACGTCTGCCGGTTCATAGCCGAGTTCGGCCAATATCTGTTGTGTGTGCTGCCCCAGTTGAGGCGGCGGCAGCCGGTAAGCCGGAGGTGTGCCCCCCAGTTTGAGCGGTGTTGCCAATGTGATCAAGTCGCCAAACTGAATGAGGTTGCCGCGCGCTGTGTAGTGCAGGTCGGCCAACAGCTCGGGCACGGTGTTGATTGGCCCGCAGGGGATTTCGGCAGCGCGCAACAGGGGCAGCCAGTAGGCCGCGGGGTGCGCCGACACGCGGCCCTGCAGAATCGGGGTGAGTTCGCCCCGGTTGGCTACCCGGGCGGGGTTGCTCGCGAACCGGGCGTCATCGCGCACTTCGGGGCCGAGGCCCAACACGCCGCAAAAGGCGGCCCATTGTTTGTCGGTGCCCACGGCGATGATCATCGCTTTATCCGCCGCCTGAAAAACCTGATAGGGCACGATGCTGGGGTGATCGTTGCCGATGGGCCGGGGCGGCTTGCCGGTGGCGAAGTAATCGCCGGCGAGGATGGTGACCCACGCGGCCTGGCTTTCGAGCAGGCTCATGTCGATGAACTGGCCCGCGCCGGTGGTGTGGCGGGCCAGCAGCGCGGCGAGGATGGCCAGCGCAGAGTAGAGGCCGGTGGACATGTCGGCGAGCGGGATGGGATAACGAATGGGGGCGCTTTGCTCGGTGCCGGTGACGGACATCAGACCGGCCTCACCCTGAGCTACGAGGTCGTAGCCACCCAGCCCGGCGCTGGGGCCGCTGTGGCCGTAGCCGGAGATGGCGCAGTAGATGAGCCGGGGATGCGCGGCGAGGATGGAGTCCGGGTGCAAGCCCAGGCGTTCGAGGCTGGCGAGGCGCGGCACGTTGCACACCAGCACGTCGGCAGTGGCCAGCAGGCGTTGCATCACGTCCTGCGCGGCGGGTTGTTTGAGGTCGAGGGCCAGACTGCGCTTGTTGCGGTTGGTGGAGGCAAAGTAGGCCCGCATGCCGTCGGGGCGGACGGCGCCCCACTGACGCGATTGGTCGCCCACGCCGGGGCGCTCGATTTTGATCACGTCGGCGCCGAGGTCGCCCAGCAGCATGGTGCAATAGGGGCCGGCCAGGGCCTCGGTGAGATCGACCATGCGCAAGCCCTCTATTGGGGCGCGCGCGCCGGGCGGGTTGGCGGAGGGCGCGGGCGGCATCAGTGGCGGCCCACCAATTTACGGAGCAGTTGCCCCATGCGCCCCGCCAGGTTGGGATGATCGAGGGCATCCAATTCGCCGGCGTCGAGGAACATGCCGTAGCACACCGAGCAAGAATCGGTGGTGATGTTGGCGTGCAAGTTGGCAAGTTTGATGAGCGTGCCGCCGCAACTGGGGCAACTGCGCCTGCCGCCGGAACGCACGGCGGGCGGCTCCGTGCTGCGCTTTTGCTTGAGGGCGCGGTGATCCACGGCCATGACTCGTTCCAGTTCGTGCTCGTCGAGCCACAGGCCCGCGCACGAGGCGCATCGATCCACGACGTACGGGCCAACGCGCACTTGCTCGAACGCGCCGCCGCAGTTGGGGCACGGGCCTAGTTTTTCGGAAGTCTCGTTTTCTGACATGGATCAAAGTGAAACGCGATGCGTGAAACGTAACACCCTTACGTTTCACGGTTCACGTCTCACGAGCTATCAGTCGGTCACTGCCGCATCTGTAATCTCAAGCGCTTTGTTGATAATCTCGAATACTTCGCGCAGTTCGGCTTCGGTGACCGACAGCGGCGGGTTGGCGTGCAGCATATTGCGCCAGGTGAAATTGTACACGCCGTGGTCTTTGAGATAGGCGCCCAGCCTGGTCATCTCCGGGCTGGAGCCGACGTAGGGCCCCATTGGCTCTTTGGTCTTGCGGCTCTTCACCAGTTCCAGCACTCCAAACAGGCCGATGGAGCGCACGTCGCCCACCGAGGGGTGCTCGGCTTTGAGATCGTCAAGCAAGCCGGCCATCACTTTGCCGACGCGCTGCGAATTGCCCACGATGTCATCCTCTTTCATCACGCGCAGGTTAGCCACCGCGGCGGCGAGGCACATGGGGTGGGCGCTGTAAGTGAGGCCGCCATAAAAGACTTTATCGTTGAAGTAGTCGGCGATTTTGTTGCTGATAGCCACCGCGCCGAGGGGCATATAGGCGGAGGTGAGACCCTTTGCCATGGTGATGAGGTCCGGCACGACCTTCCAATGATCCACGGCAAACCACGCGCCGGTGCGCCCGAGTCCGGCCATAACCTCGTCGCAAATCAGCAGGATGCCGTGCTTGTCGCAAATCTGCCGCAGGCCTTGCAGGTAACCGTCCGGCGGGATGATGATGCCGTTGGTGCCGGTGACGGTTTCGAGGAAGAAAGCGGCCACCGTGTGCGGCCCTTCGTACATGAGCACTTCTTCAATTTGGTCGAGGCACTTGCCGGCGAACACTTCGTCGGTATCGCCTTCGTGATACAACTGGCTGCGATACTTGTAGGGGTCGAAAATGCGGACGACGCCGGGGATGCCGGGCTCGTTGGCCCAGCGGCGGTGGTCGCCGGTGAGAGTTATGGCCGCCGCCGTGGCGCCGTGGTACGAGCGATAGCGGGCGATGATCTTCTGCCGCCCGGTGAACTGCCGCGCCATTTTGATGGCGTTCTCGTTGGCTTCCGCGCCGCCGAGGGTGAAAAAGAATTTCTTGAGATCGCCGGGGGTTACTGCTGCCAGTTCCCTGCCGATTTCGGCGCGGACGCGGCTGGCCATGCTCGGCCCGGCGTAAACCAGCTCGTCGGCCTGGGCTTTGATGGCCTCAATCACGCGCGGGTCGCCGTGGCCGATGTTCACGCACATGAGTTGCGAGTTCAAATCAAAATAGCGCTTGCCGTAGGCGTCCCAAAAATAAACGCCTTTGGCCCGTGCCATGGGGATGGGGTTGACTGCGCCCTGCGCCGACCATGAAAAGAACGAGTGCTGTTTGGTGAGTGAAACAATTTCTTCCGGGGTCATGGGAGTCTCCTTGTTGCCGCCCATTATACACAGGGTAAATAAAACGGACGACCCTGCGGGTTCGCTGTCGCGAATCCACAGGGTCTGGTGGGAGGTTCAGCAAACTGGAAATTAGACGGACGACTTGCCGGCCCCGGTATCAATGCGCTTCCAGGCAACGACGACGGCCACGGTGATCACCGCGGCGATGACCACTTCGGCGAGGGCTTGCGGCACGATGGTGGGCACTACCGCTGCCGGGATGAGGCCAAAGCCAACCAAAGCGCCTACCACCAGAATCGAGTTGGTCAGCGTGCCGGCTACGCCGGCCACGATCAAAGCCGCATATTCATTGGTCTTCTTCACGGCGACGTAACTGTAGTAGGCCACCACGCCGATGAGCAAGCGCGGCACCACCGACACCAGCGGGTTCTTGAACAGGCCGGTCGTATCCTGCAACCAGCTATAAACGCCGAAGATGCCGCCGATGAGCATGCCCACGACCGGGCCTTCCAGCACGCCGCCGATGATGGCCGGGACGTGCATGATGGTCGCATTACCGGTGGTGTTAGGCACCGGGATGAAGCCCAGGCGGGTGACGCCCAGCAAAATGGCGATGGCGGCCAGCACCCCCGTGATTACGATCCGCCGCACGGTAAAAGTACCTTTCAGATCCATTGTTGTGTCTCCTCTTACGGGTAGTTGGGTCGAGATCAGTAAACGCCTGACGCATCGGTTGCCTGAGAATCTCTTTCCCCCTGCTGCCTCCTCTCATTTACCGCAACGCAAGCTCGCGCGCCGCCGGGATTCCGGCCAACGACTCGGCGGACATGACGGCTGACACCACGGCTTCGGCCAGCACATCGGCGGCCAGCGCGCCGATTAGGTTGAGGTCGGCCTGCCTGTCGCCGCACGAAAGCGCAAACACCGTGTCGCCGTCAAACATCGTATGCACCGGGCGGATGGTTCGGGCCAGGCCGTCGTGAGCCATCTGGGCCACTTTGGTCGCGCCGCTCTTGGTCAGCGCCGCATTCGTCGCCACGACCGCCAATGTGGTGTTTCGCCCGGCGGCCAGACTGGCAATGGTTCGCCCCAGCAGGCTTTCGGCCACTTTCACCGTGTCGGCAAAGCCGCCGCCAGCCAACTTGCGCACCCCGGCGATGATCTGCTGAGTCTTGGGATCATACACATCACCAAATGCGTTCACGGCCACCATCGCCGCCACCACAATTCCACCGGCGATTTGTTTGCTGGATGAGCCTAGGCCCGCCTTTGTTGCCTGATTAAACCCCAAAGCCTTGCCGGTAGTTGCGCCAGTTCCGGCCCCAGCATTGCCCAGGGCCACCGGCCCCTCAGTGGCGGCCTCACAGGCGGCGTAACCGGCGGCGGCGTCCGGGCGCACTTTGGCGGACCCGATGCCCAGATCAAATAGAATGGCGGCGGGCACAATCGGCACTTTGGCCACGCCGACATCGAAGCCGTAACCGTGTTCTTCGAGCCAGCGCATCACCCCGTCGGCGGCGGCCAACCCGTAGGCGCTGCCACCGCCGATCAAGATGGCGTGAACCTTCTCCACCATGTTCACCGGATCGAGCAAATCGGTTTCGCGCGTGCCGGGGGCCGAGCCGCGCACATCCACCCCGGCCACCGCGCCCTGCGGGCAAAGAGTCACCGTGCAACCGGTGGCGGCTTCAAGGTTCGTCCAATGGCCCACTTTCAAGCCGGGCACATCAGTCAGCGTTCCATTCATGGGCATCCTTCGATTGAAGAACTGAGCCAGAATTTTCAACTTAATCGCGCATCCCCAAATACCGAATCGCCGCCAGCACATACATCCGCGCCGCTGTTTTGATCTCGTCAATGCTCACCCACTCGTCCACGTGGTGCGGGATGTGAATGTCGCCGGGGCCGCAAGTGACGATGGGAATGCCTTTGCGGGCGTTGAGGATCGTGCCGTCGGTGGAGCCGGGGACGCCGCTGTAAACGGGAGCGGCCCCGGTGAGGTCGGTATAGGCGGAGGCCAATGAGGTCACGACGGATTCCCCTTTATCGGTTCTGGTCGGGTGGCGGACTTCCAAAACGTCCATCGTGTATTCCAGTCGATCATCCACCGCCGTCGCCGCGGCCAGCATGCGCTCCACCTGCTTCGCCAGCTTCTCCGGGTTCTGGCCCGGAATAAGGCGGAAATCCAGCACGGCTTCCGTCGCGCCGGGCATCACATTGTTTTGCGGCTCGCCCGCACCGCGCACAGGCGAGAGCAAAATGTTTGGCGTGATGCTGGGCTGGCCCAGATATTCATTGCGCCCGTGCAGAGCAATCTCGCGCTCTTCGAGACTGTGTGCCATCGTTAGAAAGCGCGCCATGGGGTAAACGCTGTTCACGCCGGTGAGCGGCATCGCGCCGTGGGCCATTACGCCGCGAATGACGGCCTTGGCCCACATCACGCCCTTCTGGGCCACGCACAAATGATTTTCTTCCGGCTCGCAAATGATGGCCGCCGACACGCGATCGGCCCAGCCGCGCTCGACGAAGTGCTTGATGCCAATCATCCCGCTTTCTTCGTCGCACAGCGCGCCGATGAGAATGTCGCCGCCCAGCCGGATGCCGCTTTGGGCGATGGCTTTGGCGGCGATCAGGGCGCAGGCCAGCCCGGCCTTCATGTCGTTCGCGCCGCGCCCATAAATCCGCCCATCGCGAATCGTGGCGCTGAACGGCGGGTCAGTCCACTGCGCCGGGTCGCCTTCGGTCACAACGTCGGTGTGGCCCTCGAACATCAGGGTCTGGCCCTCACCCCCAACCCGGTCTCCGACCGTCCCAAAGGGAGAGGGGAGCAAGGCGATCACATTCGGGCGGCCCGGTTCCACGATCTCAAAATGCGTCTCCAGGCCGATCTCGCGGCAGCGGGCTTCCACCCAACGGGCGGCGGCCTCCTCCCCAACTCCTTCGTCGGGCCGCCACACGCTGGGGATGCGGGTCAATTCCTGCACCCAGCGAATCAATTCGTCGTCATCAACGCAATCCAGCGCCTGCTGTTCCGTCGAAGAAATCACAGTCCGTTGATCCCGATCAGCGCCAGCAAGTCGCGCACGGCAGGCCAGCGAAACCACACCACGAACACCGCGAAGGCCAGGGTGAGGGCCACCACCCAGTAGTCGCGCCGGCCGCTTTTCAACACCACAAACTTGGTGCGCGTGTCGCCGCCCATGTAACACCGGGCCTCCATCGCCCACACCAGTTCTTCGGCGCGGCGAAGCCCGTTCAAAAAGAGCGGCACGATGAGCGGCAAGTAAGCTTTGGCCGCTTTGTCGGGCCGCCAGAAGCGCTGGCCGCCAATGGAGCCGCCCCGGCTGGCCTGAGCCTTCATCACCCGTTCCATCTCCTCGGCCAGCGTCGGCACAAAACGCAGGGCAATCATGTTGATCAACGCCAGTTCGTGCGACGGCACGCCAAACCGCCGGAACGGTTTGAGCAGCGACTCCACGCCGTGCGTGAGTTCGGTGATGGTGGAGGTCATCGTCACCAGGCTGGTAAGGAAGATGAAGCACAGGATGCGCATGATGCCCACCCCAATCAACTGCAGGCTAAAACGCGTAATCCGAAACCAGCCCCACTCAAAATAGATCTTCCCTGCCGGTTCGCCCTGTCCTTGAAAGACGAACTGCAGGGTAAAGACCAACACCAGCACCGGAAGGCCCAGCACGATACCGCGCAAAACATAGCTGAGCGGGATGAGCGATGCCTGAGCGATCAGCAGAATGGCGACCAGCAAAATGGCGACCGGGATCAGTTTGCTGCTCAGAGAAACGGCGAACAGGATGCAGAAGAATGCCGCAATCTTGGCGCGGGGGTCAAGGCGGTGAACCATCGAGCCGGTGGGAATGTATTGCCCGATGGTGACGTTCCTCAGTAGTTCAAAGTTCTCGCTCATTGCATCACCTTCGCCAGCATCTCGGCCGCCCGCGGCACTGTGAGCGCCACGCCCGTCTCCCGCACCACGCCGTTACTTTGCAACTGCGACACCACGTCGGTCACGCCCGGCACGCCCAGGCCCATCTCGCGCAAATACTGCGGCCGGCCAAACACTTCGCTCGGCGTGCCGGTCATCGCCACTTTGCCCCCGCTGATCACGCACACCCGGTCGCACACCCGCGCCAGCTCTTCCATGTTGTGCGAAATGATCACCAGCGTCATCCGGCGCACACTGTGCAGGGCCAGAATCTTCTCGAACAACTGCTCGCGCCCGCGTGGGTCGAGGCCCGAGGTGGGTTCGTCCAGCACCAGCACTTCCGGCTCCAGCGCCAGCACTCCGGCCAGCGCCACGCGCCGCATCTGCCCGCCGCTCAAGGCAAACGTCAGCCGATCCTTGTATTCGTCAAAGCCCAGGCCCACCGCTTCCATCGCCCGCCGCACGCGCTCGCGCACTTGTTCGCGCGACAACTGCAAATTGCGCGGGCCATAAGCCACATCGTCGCCCACGTAGTGCTCAAACAACTGCGCTTCCGGCTGTTGAAACACCAGCCCCACCCGCTGCCGGATCGTTTTCACGTCCGGGTTGGGCGCACTCATGTCCTGCCCAAAGATCGTCACCTTGCCCTCGTGCGGGCGCAGCAGCCCGTTGAAGTGCTGGATGACGGTGGACTTGCCCGACCCGGTGTGGCCGATGATGCCCAGAATCTCGCCGGCGTACACATCGACATCCACGCCCTCAATCGCCTTCACTTCGAGGGGCGTGCTGCGCATGTAAAAGTGACCCAGACCTTTGACTTGGACGACGGCTTGCCCGGCCACGGCGGCCTGAACAGCCGGCGCAGAGTCGCCGGGGGCGCCGTCTCTGTTGGTGGCCCTTCCCTCCACCGCCGACACCAACTCGCTCACGGTGAATAAATCGTGTGGAAAGCCGGGAACGCGCCGACTCAAAGTTGCCGCCAACTGCGTCACCTGCGGCACATCCATTTGCAGTTCATGCAAACGCCCGGACTGGGCGAAGACTTCGCGCGGCGTGCCCTGCAGAACCACCCGGCCCGATTCCATCACCACGATCCGGTCGGCGCCCACAGCCTCTTCCATGTGGTGAGTGATGGCAATGACGGTGACGCCTTCTTCCTTGTTCAGGCGGTGGACAACTTCCAACACTTCGCGGCGGCCCAGCGGGTCGAGCATCGCCGTTGCCTCGTCCAGCACCAGCACCTGCGGTTTCATAGCCAGCGTTCCCGCGATGCAAACGCGTTGCTTCTGCCCGCCGGAGAGCAAGTGCGGCGCGCGGTGGCGAAAGGGCAGCATGTCCACCCGCCCCAGCGACCAATCCACCCGTTGGACAATGTCATCGTGCGGGATGCCCAGATTCTCCGGGCCAAAGGCCACGTCCTCCTCGACAATCGTGGCGACGATCTGATTGTCGGGCGTTTGAAAGACCATGCCCACGGTGGAACGGACATCACGAAGATGCTCCCGTTCTTTCGTGTTCCACTCTTTCACCCACACGTCGCCGCTGGTGGGCGGCAGCAGCGCGTTGAGATGCTTGGCCAGCGTGGACTTGCCCGATCCGTTGTGGCCGAGAATAACAAGATACTCGCCCTGCTCAACCGTCAGGTCGATGCCCAGCAGCGCCGGAACCGGCTCGCCGTTTTCGGGTTGATAAGTGTAATAAAGGTTTTCGATTCGAATAATCGGTGGCATTCAAAAAGGATGAATTATGAAGGCGGAAGGATGAAGGACGAATCGACGTTCATCCTTCATCGTTCATCATTCATCATTCATAATTTACAGGGGTGGCATGAAGCGGCCATCTGCCGCCGTCCAGCCGCCGTCTACAGTAATGACTGCGCCCGTCACGTACGAGCTGGCCTCAGAAGCCAGGAACACCACCGCGCCCACCATCTCGTGCGGTTGCCCCCAGCGTTTGAAAATGCTCTTGTTGGCGTAAGCCTCGTACCAGTCCGGCTTGCTTTTGATCGGCGCGGTGAGCGGTGTCTCTACTACACCGGGCGCAATTAGATTCACGCGCACACCTTTTGGCCCCAGTTCAGCCGCCAGCGCCCGGCACATTTGCCGCGCCCCGGCCTTGGTGGCCGCGTACACGCCCTGCCCCGGCTCCACCACCTCGGCCCGGATGCTGGAGAACACCATGATGCTCCCCCGCCCGCGCTCGGCCATGCCTCGCGCCACCTGTTTCAGCAGCATGAACGTGCCTTTCAGGTTAAGGCCAATCACCCGATCAAATTCCTCGTCGGTGATGTCGAGCAACGGTTTGCGAACGTTAATGCTGGGCGCGCTCACCAGAATGTCTGCCGCGACGTCCTTGAGCGCGTCGGCCATTCCTTTCGAGTCGCGCATGTCGAGCAGCATTGCCTGCGCCTGCCCGCCTTGCTCGCGGGCCATCCGGGCCGTTTCTTCGGCGCCGGCCAGGTTGACATCGGCGCAAAAGGTGTTGGCCCCAAAGGCCGCCACCCCCAGGGCCGACGCCTGCCCAATGCCGCTGGCCGCCCCCACCACCAGCGCAGTCTTGCCATGAAGATCAAACATGGAACGGTAATCAAACATTGAACACCTCACTTGAAAATAAGTTCCGAACCCGGTTCACGGCCCTTCCGGCACGGCCCAGACGATGATGGTCTTGTCCGCGCTGCCGGAGGCCAACGTCTTGCCATCCACGCTGAACGCCACGGCGCGGATGGAGCCTGTGTGTCCTGCCAACGGGTCACCGTGCGCAGTCAAATCGGCGGCGTTCCAGAAGCGCACCTCGCCGTCCGCGCTGCCGCTGGCAATGAGCTTGCCATCGGGGCTGTAGGCCACGCTGTACATGATCGGCTTTTCCTTGCCCGCCGATTCGTACATTGCGACGAGTTGCCCGCTCGCCACATCCCACAGGCGGAGCGTGCCATCTTGCCCCGCCGAAACCACACGGCTTCCATCCGGGCTGACCGCCAGACTCCAGATGACGCCGCTATGCGCGCCCAACCTGCGGATGAATCTGCCACTCGCCACATCCCACAGGCGCAGTTCGCCGTTGGTGCCGCCGGAGATCAACTGAGTCCCGTCGGGCGTCAAGCCCACGCTCACGATCGGGTCAATGTAGTTGATGAGGACCGGGCTGTTGATGCGGCCCTCCGCATCCCACAGACGAATCGTCGGCTGGGTGTTGCCCGTGGTCTCTGGCGTGCTTCCGGTCGCCATGAGCCGGCCATCCGCCGTGAAGGCGATGCCCCACAGGTCTCCCACGATGTTCTTCTGATCGTATTGCGGTTGGCACGCCTTGCCGCTCAAGTCGGCGAGACACGCTTGCGCGTCCCAAAACGCCAGCGCCCCGCCGAAACCGCCGGTGGCAAAGAAACGGCCCCGAGGATCGAACTTCAACGAGAGGATGGCATTCCCTTGCACGGCGCTGCGCTCTGCTTGCGCCGCCAGGTCCCACACACGCAAAAAGCCGTCGCGGCTGCCGGAAACCAGTGTTTGACCATCCGGGCCGAAATCGAGCGCCAGCACAATATCCGTATTGCCAGTAAGCGTGAATCGGTAACCGGCCTCCTGACTCACGGGCGTCGCGGTCGGAATCGACGTAGGGAGTGGAGTGGGCAACTCAGTCGCCGTCGATAAGGGGAGGATTGGCGCCGGAGTGTCGCTTGGGGCGGGCGTGGGCGAATTCTCTGGGGACACATTCGTCGCCGTGAATCCGACCGCGACCGGTGTATTCTGGTCACCAGTCGCAGCCGGCGTGGGGAAGACGGCCGCCGGCGTCTGAACCAGGCTGACCACAAAGATGGTTGCCACCCCCAGCAACACCACCAGCCCCAATCCGGCGATTAACCGCAAGGCAGGCGTGGTCTGGCGCGCGGACGCGCCCCCGTATCCGGTGCCGTAGAACGGGGCCAACTGCGACGGCGGGAACTCCTTCGTCTGGTCGTACACCCACGCACTCCAATAGCGCAGGGTGCTGCGCAACTGCTCGCGCTGGCGCGGGTCGGCCACGTCGGCTCCGGCGGCGGTCACAGCCGCGATGAAAGCCTTGACCTGCTCGACGAGTTCCGGCGTGACCGGGCCGGCCTCGGTTTTTTGCAGGGCTTGATGTTGAGTGATGATTTGAGCGTAGGTAAGTTTCATGGACGGGTCGTCAATCGGACTTGCTGAGGCAGTTGATTGATCTCTTTAGCCACGTCGCGCAAGGCCTTGTCGGCCAGATAGAGATAATCATCGGTCTGTTTGGCGAACTCGCCGATCACATCGGCGAGATTATAACGGTCTCCGTCATGGAGGGCCCCGTCAATTTCGAGTTGGAGTCGGTCGAGGGCCTTCATAGGTTCGGGGCCGGTCTGCGCGCGCGGTTCGTAGGCCGGGCCGGTGAATCGCAGGCCCATCGTAAACCGGCGCAATTGGTCCAGTGTGATTTTGCACTGCTGCCAGTTGAGAGAGAGGTCATAAAGGAGACGCTCGACACGTTGCGCGCGCCGGCCCGAGGCATTGGCAAGCCGTCCGAGCACCCCGCCCTCATCTTCGTCACGGCGGCCCAGTTCCAGGGCGTAACTGCGGCAGGTGGTGAACCGCACCTGCAAATCCTGCAGAACGTTGTGCAGGTCTTTCCATTCTTCCAACTGTCGGTGGAGCACCACAAACTGCGCCAGGAAATTATTCAGCCGCTCTTCGAGGTCCTTCAAAACACCGGGGTCCACGCCCTGGACGTTGTAAATAATGTCGCGTCCGACGACATCCCGACCGACATTCACCGCCTCGCTGGCGCTGAAATTCACCCCGCCGCTCCGGCCCGCTTTTGTCTCTTCCATGTCGTCCCATTATCAGAACCGGCTAGCCACTCGAGCTGGCCGGGTCAGGCCCGGCGCTGTTCGGGTAGAGGCTACACCACGGGAGCATGAGTGGAGCGCTTGATCCACTGGCCGCCGCCGGGTTCGCCGTTCCACGTGTCGCCATCCACCAGCAGGTTTCCGCGCACGTACACCTGGGTGGGCCAGCCGGTCACCTCCCAACCTTCGTACAGGTTGTAGTCGGTGCGCTGTTGCGAAGTTTTCTGGCCCATGGTCTTCTTCGCCGTGGGATCCCAAATTGCCAGATCGGCGTCGGAGCCGACGGCAACCGTGCCCTTGCGTGGATACATCCCGAAAGCCTTGGCCGGGTTGGTGCAGCACAGTTCCACCAGCCGGTTGAGCGAGATGCGCCCCTTGCCCACGCCGTATGTCCACAGTATGGGCATGCGGTCTTCAATGCCGGGCACGCCGTTGGGAATCTTGGAGAAGTCGCGCGCGCCCAGTTCCTTGCCCGCAATCTTCACCATCTTGCCTTCGTATTCGATTTCCTTCGTGCCGTCGAAGAAGAAGGGGCAGTGATCGGTGGACACCGCCTGCAGCGAGTTGTTGCGCACGGCGGTCCACAGGGCTTCGTTGTCGGCGGCGGTGCGCATGGGCGGCGAGCACACCCACTTGGCGCCGTCGGGCCGGCGCAGGTTGTCAATGCTGAAGAAGAAGTATTGGGTGCAGGTCTCGCCCATCACGTTGAGGCCCCGCGCCCGACCATAGGCAATCTGGTCAACCGCCATGCCGTTGGTCACGTGCACCACGTAAAGCGGCGCCCCGGCGATCCCGGCCAGGGCCACGGCGCGCATGGTGGCTTCCGCCTCGGCCCAGGCCGGGCGGGTGAGGGCGTGCCACTCGGGGGTAAGGTGGCCCCCGGCAACCGCCTGCTTCACCAGCACGTCAATGGCGTCGCCGTTTTCGGCGTGCACCATCACCAACATGCCGGCTTCGGCGGCCTTCATCAACGTTTTGAAGAGCGTGGTGTCGTCGATTTGCAGCGAGCCTTTGTAGGCCATGAATAACTTGAGCGAGGTGACGCCCTCTTTGCCCATGGAGGGGATTTCGTTCATCACCGCCTCGGTGAGGTCGGTGACGGCGACGTGGAAGCCATAGTCCACTACCGCTTTGGCGTCGGACTTTCGATGCCAGTTCTCGACGGCCTGGTGCAGGCTTTCGCCTTTGCCCTGGATCACAAAGTCGATGTGCGAGGTCGTGCCGCCGAAGGCCGCGGCTTTGTGGCCGGTGTAAAAATCGTCCGAAGCCACGGTGCCGCCAAACGGCAGCTCGAGGTGTGTGTGCACGTCAATGCCGCCCGGCAGAATGTACTTGCCCGAAGCGTCCACCACATTGGCGCCGTCGGCGGGCAGGTCCATGCCGAGGAGCGCGATCTTCTCGCCGTCGATCAGCAGGTCGGCGCGGTACGTCTCGGCGGCGGTGACCACCGTGCCATTTTTGATGAGAGTCTTCATGGGGCATCTCCTTTTTTGTTAAGGCCGATACACTTCTCGGCGGTGAGCGATCCGCCACACCGTTACAACTAAGGCAGAGTCGTCAATTTCATAGACAATCCGGTAATCATGCCGGTGGCTATTCCTCGGCCAGTATTTCGTCAAACTCGCGAGCCGCCTCCTTCTCATGGCGGACTTCGTCTACGAGCAGGAGATCAACTGCATCCTGCAAGTGCGACGGAAGAGCTTCCCAGTCCGCTTCGGCCAACAAAGCCCGAAGGTACGTTCGGAAATCCTCTGCCGACAGGATCACCTCAACCAGAGTGCCTGTTTCATCATAGACCATTTTGGGTGGGCGTTCGATTACCACCGTTATTTCATCACCTACACTTTCAACTCAACGCCGGGCTTTCTTCTTGGCCGGAGCTTTCTTCGCCGCTTTCTTCGCCGGTTTGGCAAGTCGCATTGTTTTCTTGTTGAAGTGCGGAATGACTTCCTTGCCGTACAGCGCCAGTTGCTTCTCTTCCTCGGTGCACATGAGGTAGATGTTGTATTGAGTCACGCCCAGGTCGCGCAATTCCTCCAGCCGCCGGATTTGCTCCCTGGGCGAGCCGATGACGCAGTAGCGATCCACGATCTCGTCGGTGACAAACTGGGCGTTGCTCGACCCGACCTCGGCATGGTGCAGGTAGTTGTAGCCTTGCCGGTCGCGCACATAAGCAGTCAGTTCCTGCGGCAACTGCGCCGGGTCGTACTTGGAGATCAAATCCACGACGTGGTTCGACACCAGCGCCGGGAACCAGCGCACTTTGTCGCGGGCGCGCTCAAGGTCGTCGGACACGAAAGTGGCCGAGGCGCTCATGACCTGAATCTTGGAGTAGTCGCGCCCGGCCTGTTCGGCGCCTTCGCGCACGAAGCCCAGGCACCATTTGATGAGGTGCGGGTCGGCAAACTGGAGGATGATGCCATCCGCGACACGGCCGGCGGCATGGAGAGCTTTGGGGCCATAGCCGGCCACCCACACCGGCGGCACGCCGCCATCGGCCCAGGTGAGCCGGGCTTCGGTGCCTTCGTATTGCACGGCCTTGCCGGCGGTGAGGTCGCGGATGTACTGGATGCATTCTTCCATCACCTCGACGGTGGTCGGTTTTTTGCCCAGCACCCGCCGCGAGGAATCGCCCCGGCCTATCCCCAATTGCATCCGGCCGCCGCTGATGCGCTGCAGCGTGGCGAAGATCGAGGCCGTCACCGTCCAGTCGCGCACCCGCGGGTTGGTAACGCACGGCCCCAGCTTCATGGTTTTGGTGTTCAGCGCGCAGAGCGTCAGCAGGGTGTACACTTCCTGCCACAACACGTGCGAGTCGAAAGCCCAGATGTACGAGAAGCCGGCGGCCTCCGCCTGACGGGCAATTTTCACCGTCCGTTGCGGCGGTATGTCGGATTTGAAAGTGATGCCGAAGTCCATCGCGAAGGTTCCTTTCGGTTGGCTAAGGCGCGACGATGTCGCCGTACATGTCGGGGCGGCGGTCGCGGTAGAACTGCCAGGTGTTGCGCACTTCGGCGATCAAGTCCAGGTTGAGATCGCGGACGATCAACTGCTCGTCCCGGTCGCTGCCCACGTCGCCCACAAACTCGCCGCGCGGGGTGCAGAAGTACGATTGGCCGTAGTAGTCATTCGTGCCGAACTCGTCTTCCTTGCCGACGCGGTTGATAGTGCCCACGAAGTAGCCGTTGGCGATGGCGTGCGAGGTCTGCTCGATGCGCCACAGGTGCTGCGAGAGGCCGCGCGAGGTGGCCGAGGGAATGAACACCATCTCGGCGCCGTGCAGGCCCAGCATGCGCGCACCCTCGGGGAAGTGGCGGTCGTAGCAGATGTACACACCCACCCGCCCCACCGCCGTGTTGAACACCGGATAGCCCGTGTTGCCCGGCTTGAAGTAGAACTTCTCCCAGAAGCCGTTGATGTGCGGAATGTGGGTCTTGCGGTACTTGCCGAGGTAGCTGCCGTCGGCGTCGATGACTGCGGCGGTGTTGTAATACACACCGGTGTTGTCTTCCTCGTACATGGGCACGACGAGGACCATCTTATTCTTCCGGGCCACATCCTGCATCAGTTTCGTCGTAGGCCCGTCGGGGATTTTCTCGGTCCACGTGTAATGCTTGGGGTCCTGCACCTGACAAAAATACGGGCCGTAGAACAGTTCCTGCAGGCACATCACCTGCGCGCCCTGCCTGGCCGCTTCTTCGATATACGAAACGTGCTTGTCGATCATGGATTTCTTGTCGCCGGTGTAAGTGCACTGCACCAGCGCGCCGCGTACCATCCGTGCCATTGTAACCGCCTCCTCTGAATGACGATGCGCCAAAGTTCCTCCGGTTCCCGCGCGCGCGGGAGCCGGAGGTTGGTTTTACCCGCTAACTATTCGCCGCCGGGCGTGATTTCCACCACGCGCGGTGTGTAGCTCGTGCCTTTCACGTCCACGCCGGCCGCGGCGAGATCGGCCGCGGCTTTTTCCGCCAGATCGGTGCGGTAGGCATTCGCATCGGGCGCGGCCTTGATGACCTTCTGCGATGTGGCGACGCTAATCGTCTGATCCCACAAAGCCTTGTCCATCACGCCAATGCCGTTAGCCGAAGGCCAGATCAACTTGTTGATTTCATTGAGCTGCCAGGTCATGTGCCCCTTGCCCAGAGTCGGGCCGTTCTTGAGCACGATATCCACGCAGGCCTCGAAGCTGTCGCGACAGAAGATCCAGCCCTTGAACGTTGCGCGCAGGAATCGGACGGCGATGTCCTGGTTCTTGGCGTCGGCCAGCCAATCTTCCTGCGCCCAGACGGCGTCTTGCAGCATGGCCGTGCCGACTTTGTTGAAGTCGATCACGGTCAGGTCGCCCGGCTGATACAGCTTGCCGGTCTTGGGGTCCGTCTGCTCCAGCACCTGCGCGTACTCGTTGTACGTCATCGCTTCCGCGGCGTCTACTTCGCGGTTGAGCAGGAGCGACATGTCGAACGGCTGCTGGATAATGGTCACGTCTTTCTGGGTGTCGAGGCCGGCCGCACTCATCGCGGCGTACAGCTCAAATTCGTTGCCGTAGCCCCACGTGCCCACCTTCTTGCCTTTCCAGTCTGCCGGTGAGGTAATGCCGGAATCCTTCCACGAGACCTCCAACGTGCCGCTGCGCTGGAATACCTGGCCGATATCTACAATCTTGGCGCCCTCTTCGCGCGACACAAGGGCCTTCGGCACCCACGACACGGCAAAGTCGGCCTGGCCGGAAGCCAGCACCTGCTGCGGCACAATATCCACAGCGCCTTCTTTGATGGTCACATCCAACCCTTCGGCCTTGTAAAAGCCTTGATCCACGGCGGCGTAATAGCCGGCGAACTGGGATTGCGTGACCCATTGCAGTTGCAGCGTGATGGGGATAAGCGCCGCCAGGGCCGAGGTGGCGGCCGGGGCTTGCGTGGCCGCCGGGGCCTGCGTCGTGGCGGCGCCGCCACATGCGGCAACGAGAACGGCGATAAGCGCCAATCCGATAACTAACTTACCTGCGACTTTCATTGTTCGTCTCCTCCATACTAAAAGCAAAACGGGATCGCTTGTTTTGGCCTGCGCTAAAGGCACACATGGTAGCGTTTGTCATCACCTCCTTTGCCCGTAACGAAACACTCGACTCCTGCGCGGCCCGGCACTTCTGCGGCGGGCGCCGCAGCCGCCAATTCTAGTTTTCCACGGCGCGCATCGACACATGCCAGGGCATGACCAGCCGCTCGATGATCAGCAAGACCGCGTAAAACGCGATGCCCATGATGCAGGCGATAATGATGGCCGCCCACGCTTCGGCAAAATGAAACAGGGCGGCCTGTTGCGAGATGTACACGCCCAGTGCGTCCCGCGAACCGCCGAAGTATTCGCTCACCACCGCTCCGATAATACTGAGCGTGCTGGAAACCTTGAAGGCGCTGAACAGGTAGGGCATGGAGTTGGGAATACGCAGCTTGACGAGCACCGTGAAATCCCCGGCGGCGCAGGAGCGCATGAGTTCCAGCGAATTGGCGTTAACTTGCGTGAGGCCGCGCACCATGTTGATCATGACCGGAAAGAACACGATGACGGCCACGATGCTCATCTTGGCGACCGGATTGGTGATGCCGAACCAGTTGTTCATGATGGGCGCCACCGCCACAATGGGCGTGGAATTGACGGCGATGGCAAACGGCATCACTCCTTCGCTGACTATCGTCCAGCGGGACGTAGCCAGGGCCACCACGATGGCCAGAGTGCAGCCCAGCACAAACCCGCCCACTGCTTCGCGCAAAGTGAAGAAGCCGGCCAGCGATATAACCGGGAGTTCGCGGATGAAGGTGGCGGCGATCAGACTCGGTTTGGGCAGCAGGAAGGTTTGGATTTTGAAATAGTCGCAGACCACTTCCCAGACCACCAGCGCCATAATGAACAGCGCAATAGCGGGCACATATCGCCATAGGCGCTGGGCCAGTCGGCCCGGGCGGCCGCGGTCGGGCAGCAGTTCGCGTTCCACCGCGGGGGTGAGATCGGCGACGTTGGTCATGAGGAAGCACCCTTTACTTCATCGCGGCGCAGGCATTCGCGCACTTCGGTAATCTTCTGAAAAAAGCGCGGCGATTCACGTGTTTCAAACGACCGCGGGCGAGGCAAGTCTATATCGATAACCCCGGTCACCCGCCCGGGTCGCGCCGACATGACCACCACCCGGCTGGACAAGAATACCGCTTCGGGAATGCTATGGGTGACGAACACCACGGTGGTGTTCGTCTGCCCCCAGACGCTCAGCAATTCCATCTGCATGCGCTCGCGAGTCATTTCGTCCAGGGCACCGAACGGCTCATCCATCAACAGCAACGACGGCTCGAACGACAGGGCGCGGGCAATAGCCACCCGCTGCTGCATGCCGCCCGACAACTGCCAGGGAAAGTGGCGGCCAAATTCTTCCAACTGCACCAGCTTGAGCATTTCACGGGCGCGGGCCATGCGCTTGTCACGCGGATAATTCATCACTTCCAGCGGCAACTGCACATTGCCGTAAATCGTCCGCCAATCGTACAGGGTGGCCTGCTGGAAAACCATGCCGTAGTCGCGATCCAACCGGGCCTGGTGTGCGGGCTTGTTGTTCACCTGCACCGCGCCGCTCGAGGGTGAAATCAAGTCGCCAATGAGGCGCAACAGGGTGCTTTTGCCGCAGCCCGAGGGGCCGAGCAGGGCCACAAAGTCGCCGGGAAAGATATCGAAATTAATATTGGCAAGCGCCTGCAACCGGTTGTTGCCGCCCAGGTCGAACACCTTCGAAACATCGCGGATTGAAACAACTGGGGTTTGGTCTGTCAAAAGTGGAGTCTCCTCAAATCCGGGTCGTTTACTCAGCCAATCGTCGCTGCGCCGGAACAACCATTCGTTCAACTAACATGACGATGACCACGAACACGATGCCCAACAAGGCCGAGATGATGATGGACGCATAGAGTTTCTCGGGGCCGCTGACGTAATAGTAACTGAAGGTGAGCAGAGCGCGGCCCAATCCATCGGGTATCCCTGACGGCAATTCGCCGACGATGGCGCCGATGACGCTGGCCGTGGCCGATATTTTGAGGGCGGTAAAAATGTAGGGCAGCGCGGCGGGCAGGCGCAACTTCCAGAGCACTTGCCACTCCGAGGCCGCATAGGATTGCATAAGCTCTACCGCGGTGGGGTCTGGCGAACGAAGGCCGCGCAGAGTATTGATGGTGACGGGGAAGAAGGTGAGATAAGCAGAGATGATGGCCACGGCCGTCCACGCCGGCCAGTCGAGCCTGCTGCCCCAAATGACGACCATGGGGGCAATGGCGAGCAGCGGCACGGTTTGCGAGGCCACCACATAGGGCATCAGGCCGCGTTCCAGCAGCCGCGACCGGACGAAGACTACGCCGAGCGCAAAACCCACCACGCTGCCCATGGTGAACCCGGCCAGGGCCTCGCGCCATGTGAACACCGCCGATCTAAGCAGGATGATCAGCAGTATGTCCTCGCCGCCGCGCCGCGCGGGCTTGAACAACGCGCCCACAATGCTCCAAATGTGAGGCATGGAGCGGTCGTCCGGGCGCACCGGCATTGGAATGGAACCGGCAGTGACCGCGCCGAGAAGCTTGTAGCCCTCCCACAGGGCGACAAGCGCCAGCAAAATCAACACGAAGGCCACGACCTGGCGCAATCCGACCGGCAATTTTCGCCCGGCAGGGGATTCCAAACCAATATCGTTCCGAGAAACCGCAACGGATTTATCCATGCAACTCCTGTGTGACGACGAGACCGGAGGCCAATGTAGAATTTGGCACGGGTGCAGAAAAATACAGCTTTGCGTCGGCGCTATGCAGCCGCCGGCTCGCGCGGCAACATGGCATCGGCGGTCGGCGCGCCGTCGTCGTCCCACTTGCGCAGGCGATAATAGTCCGGCAGGATGCGTTTCATATCCGGCAGCATGCCCGCCGCCGTGCCAGTGGGCCGGGCCTCGAATTCAAGGCGATGCGGCAGCACATCGTCTTTGCGGCTGATGCCCAGCTTGATGTTGATGAGGCGCTTGAGGTTGAACAGGCGCGCCCCCATGTCGAGCAGCTCCTGCCCCGTCCACGACCAGCCCATGGCTTTGTTCACCAGTTCGGCCGTTTGCGCCGGAGCGAAACTGCCTTTGGCTATGAACTTGCACAGCCCCAGCGGGTTGTAAACGGACATATAGTTTTGAAAGTCTACGGCTTGCTCGGCGGCCAGGGCAGAGTCGAACCGTTTGGCGTCGATCCACTCCTGCTTCTCGCCTTCCTGCCAGCCTTCCCACTCGATGCCCACACCGCGCCAGTATGAAATGGCCTCGAGGTGGCACGCGCCGCGCGCGGCGGTGGCATAGTTGGCGGCCATGCTCACGAAACCGCGCGGGTCGTGGTAGGGCAGTTCCATGCCTTTGACGTGCATGGCAAATTTGTCGGAGCCTCGCCCGATCTTTTTCGCCGCCGCCCGCGTGCCCTCGGCCAGCAAGTCGCCGATGTCTTCGCGTTTCGCAATCTTGTGAATCATGGCGATGATGGCCTCGGCATCGCCCCACTTGAGTTCCACGCCGCCGGTGTCTGCTTTTGTGATGAGTCCCTTCTCGTAGCACTCAAAGGCAAAGCCCAGCACGCTGCTCACGGAAATCACGTCCATGGTGTAGCGGTTGCACCAATCGTTCATCGCCGCAATGGCGTTCACGTCGTCGCACTGCAAATTCGATCCGAAACCGCAGAGCGTTTCGTATTCCGGCCCTTCGCCCGACACGCCTGCATACTGGCCCTCTTTCACCTCCACGGCTTTGCCGCAGCCGATGGGGCAGGCGTGGCAAAAGGTGTGGCGCGAGAAGATGGTCTTGGCGATCTCCTGCCCGGACGTTTTGATGGTGCCTTCCGTCCAGTTGCCGCCGCGCCAATTCATGATGGCGTTGTCGCCAAATTTGTCGGTGGTGGGATGGCCGCCTGCCGTGCCCACCAGGTGCAGCGACTCGGCCGGGCCGTGCGCCATGATGAACTTGTTGGCCGCTTTGACTGTGGTGTGAAAGCCTTTGGCGTCGTAATACGTGGGCTTTTGGCTGCCGCGCACTACAATGGCTTTGAGATTCTTGGAGCCCATCACCGCGCCCATGCCGCCGCGCGCCGCCAGCCGCGAGTGCGAATGACCGCCGGTGGCCACGCCCGTAATCTTCACCAGCTTTTCGCCGGCGAGGCCAATGGAGGCGCACCGCGCTTTGTCGTCGGTTTCGGCCAATAGAATATCGTGCGTGTCAAACTGGTCTTTGCCCCACACGTGCGAGGCGTCGCGGAATTCGAGAGTGTCGCCGTTGAGCCAAAGATAGGTAGGTTTGGCGCAGCGGCCCGTGAGGATGAGGCCGTCGTAGCCGGCGAAGCGCAGCTCCGCGCCCCAGTGGCCGCCGAGGTTGGCTTCGTTCCAAATGCCGGTGAGGGGCGAGCGGCCGCACCACGACGAGCGGCAGCCGGTGGGGCTGAACGTGCCCGACAGCAGGCCGTTGAGGACAATGAGCGGGCTGCGGGGATCGAGCGGGTCGACGAGGTCGTGCTGCTCAATCCAGTCGAGGTAAATTTTTGCGGCTAGTCCGCTGCCCAACAGGTAGGTTTGAACTTCCGAGTCCGTAATTGGCCGGATCGAATGCTCGCCCGTGCCGAGGTCGATCTGCAAAATTCTGCCCGCATACACAAAGCCCATAGTAGCCAAGCCTCCCGTGCCGCTGAAAATGTATGACAATAGTATAGCCGGAGTGCAAGCGAAGTCAATTCATTAATCGAGCAAAACGAAAAGGGGCGCGATCAGTTTTGTGAAAGCGCCCCTGGGTAAAGCGATAGACGTTATTCGACCAGATAGTCGCGCAGTTTGCGTCGGTGCGAGGGATGGCGCAGCCGGCTGAGGGCCTGGGCTTCAATCTGCCGCACCCGTTCGCGGGTGACGCCCATTTTCTTGCCCACTTCCTCCAGCGTGTAGCTCTCGCCATCCAGCAAGCCGTAGCGCAGTTGCAGAATTCTGACTTCACGGGGAGGCAATGTCGCCAACACTTCCGCAATCTGCTCGCGCAGCAAATTCTTGGTGGCCACTTCCACCGGCGCCGGGCTGTCTTCGTCTTGAATGAAATCGCCCAGCACGGAGTCTTCTTCCTCGTCCGTAGGGGTTTCCAGCGACAACGGCCGCCGGGCGATCTGGATCATGGACTCGACCTTCTTCGGCGTCACGTTGAGGGCGTTGGCCAATTCTTCGGTCGTGGGATCGCGACCCAGTTCCTGCGTGAGCGAATGCGATACGCGCAGCAGCTTGTTGATCTGGTCGCCCATGTGAACCGGCACGCGGATGGTGCGGCCTTGATCGGCAATGGCGCGGGTCACCGCCTGGCGGATCCACCATGTGGCATAGGTGCTGAACTTGTGCCCGCGTTTGTAATCGAACTTCTTCGAGGCCCGGATCAGGCCGATGTTGCCCTCTTGAATCAGGTCGAGAAACGGCACCCCGCGGCCCATATATTTTTTGGCGACACTGATGACCAACCGCGAGTTGGCGGTGATCAGGTGTTCCCGCGCCGCCCAGCCATCGTCAATATCGGACTGAATGTCGGAGCGCATTTTGGGGGAGATCTTGCCGCCCTTCGCCAATCGCTCGCGGGCGAACTTCATCTTCTCCATGCGCTTCGCCAGAGCCACTTCTTCGGCGGCAACCAGCAGCGGCACGCGGCCAATTTCCTTGAGATACAGGCCGATGGTGTCGTCGGCATCGATGGCCGAGAGGTAGGTGTCGTCCTGCGAGAGGTCGCGCAGGCTGGTGTCTTCTTCCTCCAGCTCTTCCACTTCCTCGTCGCTCGGCTCGTCGTCCACCGACGACACATCCACTAGTTCGATGCCCGCCGCCTGCAGCGCGGTATACGCTTCGTCGAGCTGCTCAATATCCCGTTCGGCATCGGGGAAGAAATGCAGAATATCGTCGTACGTCACCGCGCCGCGCTGTCGGCCCACTTCCAGCAGTTGATTGATCGCCGCGCTGTCTTCCTCGGAGGCGGCGTTGTCTTCGGCCAGCACGGCGGCTGCCGTCGTCGATTCATCGGTTTGCTTGAGCAGCGACTTGCGGCCAACCACGGTGGTTCGCGGGCGGATGGTCTGGGTAGCGGCCTTCGTTGTCTTGGTTTTCTTTGTAGGTGTAGTCACTTTGCGTTTCGTCATCCCAAGTAGGATACTCCGTTTTAAGGTTAGAGGCAACAGGGTAGAATCACGGTGTAGAAACCGGCGCGGGAGTACCACTCGAGCCCGGAAGCGGCGCCAAAGTGGCCGTAGGCGTCACAAAAGGCGGGTTTTTCGCCATATTAAGCAGGGGATCCAGACTGTAACTTTGCACCAGTACTGGCTGCGTTTCCCCTGCACGCAACACATAATAGGCCGGTCCGGTGGGCGCTTTGGCGCCGATAACGGCCCGTAACACCACCCCATCCGTTTGGGTAACCGTGAGGGCATACGCCGGATTTACCAGGCCAAAATCGGCCAGATTTGCAACGTCGGTGAGGGTGCGGCTCACCGACAACGCCCCCAACGCCATATAGGCCGAGTAAAGCTGCTGCTGGTCGCCCTCACCGGGGCGCGGCTGAGTAATCTCCCACAGGCCCTGGTCGTCCACAACGGCCTCAAAAGTCGCGCCGTTGGAGCTGTCGGTCACCGAGAACGCGGCAAGCTGGGTGACGTCCACCGCCCACAGCACCTGCCCCCCCGTGTCTACGGTGGGCGTAGGGGTGGCCCCGGCCACACTGGGATTCGACTTGAGGTAATAGGCAATGACGGCGAGTAGCGCCAATGCAACGAGTAGAGTTACAGTGGTTCGACGATTCATGTGTACCCTACGCCTGCCGGCGACGCGACCACCACACGGCAACACCACCCACCAACACCAGCAGCGGCGGCAGAATGCACGACAGCATGAAGGCAATGGCCGTGTCCTTGAAAGTCATCACTCTCAGCGAGCGCGAAACCGTGTCCTTAGGCGTCAGGCCAATCAACTGGTCGGCCACGGTAGCCCATTTGACCGCGTTGAGCAACAACAGTGAGTTGGCGCCTTGCCGGTCAAACCCGTTAATGGCGAACTGCGATCCGCCAAACACCACCAGTCGCGCGCCGGTCGTGGAGTTCTCTGCCGTCACCGCCAGCGCCAGCTCGCCACTCGCATCGGCGTCATCAGGCGCGGCGTTGCCGGCGCTGATCGAATCGAAGTTAGTTTCGCCCCACGCGTCCGGCCCGCTCTTAACCAGCGTCACAAAACTGACTCCGGCGGGAACGGCGACGCCATCGGGCACGGCAATGCTGCGGTTCGTAGGGAAGAACGACACCACCCGATCCAGGTCCTGGGTGATTGGGCTGGCGCCATAGCTGATAGTAGCCGGGGCCAGCGTCCCCAAATCCGGAATGTACTGCGTCGAGTCGACGACAATATCGTCGCGCAGGGTGAGGCCCCACGTCGCCGAAAGATACGCCGCCAATGGGTCCGGGTCGCCGGCCTTCAGCCCCATCACCGGGCTTGGATCGATCAGCATAACCGCTTTGCCCCCGCCCGCAAGGTAAGCGCCAATGGCCTTCACTTCCGACTCGGTATAGGCCTGCACCGGCCCGGCAATGACAATGGACGAGGCATCCGAGGGCAGCGTCTGAGTGATCACGTCCAGCGTACGCACCTGAAAGTTCACACTCTCAAGCGTTGTCTTGAGTTGCGAGAGACCGGTTTGGGCCGTGTCGTCGGCGCTGAGTTCGCCATGCCCGCTCACAAAGTACACGGTACGCACGGTGGGATTGTTGAGGCGGACGATGGCGTTGGTGAGCGACGACTCGTTGGCGAAATCCACCGGCTCGCGCTGGGATCCGCTCTCCACCACCAATGACGCGTCCTGCGTGATCCCGTACTGTTGAGCCAGGGTGGGCTTCACCTGCGGGTCTACGAATTCGTAAGCCAGCTTGCCGCCGCTATTGGCTTTGTAATCGCTCAGCAGATCCTCCGCCGACTGCTGGCTGAAGCTGGCGTTGGCCGTGTAGAACCCGATCACCTTGACCGGGGCCGCGAGTTCTGAAAGCACCTTGAGCGTTTCTGGAGCAAGAGTGTGCTGCTGATTCTCGGTCAGATCCCAACGCTTCTTCAACCGATCCTGCGTAAAGATGTAGTTGAGCAGTCCGACCACGCCGAGAAAGGCTACCACCATCACCAGCGTCTCGGCCCCGAAGCGGGCCTGCCGCGTGCCGAGGGCGCGGGTGAGAAGGTCGACTTCCAGCCAGGCAAACAAGGCCATGCCGAGCAGGGCCACGGCAAACGCCACCTGCACGGGCATATCAATCTTCTGATTGATGAACCATGAGACCAGCCCAAACAACAACGCCGCCACGCTAACGCCAATAGCGGCCAGCCCGTAGTAATGCTTGCGTTCGAGTTGTTCCATTTAGCGCCACCTCCGGGCTTCAACCACGCGCGTTGCCAAAAAGAGCGCAATCGCAATCACGCTGAGGTAGTAAACAATGTCCACCGTGTCGATCACGCCGCGCCCAAATGTGGCCGAGAAATGATTCGAGAAATCAAGGTAGTTCACCAGACTGCTGAGGATGCCCGTGGCTTGCCCGGTAAACGCCGTCAGCAAATCGCCGGCAATCCCGATGATCCAGATCGTAAGCACGAAGGTGTAGCCAATGGCCACCGACACGATGAGGTTGCCCGTGAGGGCCGAAGCCAGCAATCCTACGGCCAGAATGGCGCCCACCAGCAGGGCCATGCCCAAATAGCCCGAGTACACCGGGCCCATATCCGGGTTGCCGTAGGCCAATAGCACCAGCGGAAAAACCACGGTCGTCGCCACCAGCGCCAACCCAAAGAACCATGCGCCCAACCACTTGCCGATCACTAACTCCCATTCCTTGATCGGCGCGGTGAGCAGCAATTCCATCGTGCCCTTGCTCTGCTCTTCTGCCATCAGGCGCATGGTGAGCACCGGGGCAAAAAACAGGATGAGGCTGGTGAGCGGCCCGAACACGAAGCCCATGCTGGGTTCGCCGCCCTGCGCCGCCAGGCTGTTGACGTTGACTACAAACAGCAGGCCCAGAATGGAAAGGAACAGCGTCGCCACGGCATAGGCAATGGGCGACACAAAATAGTGCGCAAACTCGCGTTTGGCGATTGTCCACACGTTACGCATGAGCAGCCTCCCCAACCGGCGACTGGGTTTCGGCCTCGGTCACCTCGGCCTGAATGAGTTGAAGGTATATTTCCTCGAGGCTCAGGCCCATGGCCTTCAATTCCAGCAGCCCCCAGCCGCCGTTGACTACCACCCTGGCCAGTTCGGGCCGCACGTTGCCGCCGGGAATGGTCTCAATTTCAAACTCGCCGTCTTTCACTTCCCGCACCGAGGTCACGCCCGATACGGCGCTCAACGCCTCGGCCAGGCCGGCGCCGTCACTGGCGACTCGCAGCCCCACGCGGTCGCCGCCGCTCAACCGCGAGCGCAACTTGTCGGGCGCGTCTTCCGCAACAATCTTGCCCTCGTTGATAATGAGCACACGGTTGCACAGCGCCTGGGCCTCGGAAAGAATATGGGTGGAGAGCATCACTGTGCGCTCGCGCCCCAGTTCGCGGATGAGTTCGCGCACGTCCTTGACCTGCGCCGGATCGAGGCCAATGGTCGGCTCGTCGAGGATCAGCACGTCCGGTTTGTGCAGCATGGCTTGCGCCAACCCCACCCGCTGGCGCATGCCTTTGGAAAGGTTGCCGATGAGCGAATCGGCGCGGTCGGTCATGTGCACCGCCTCCATGGCCTCTTCCACATGATCGTCGCGGTTGGGCACTTTCCGCAGTTCGCCGAAAAAGTCGAGGTATTGCCACACCGACATCTCCGGGTAGAGCGGCACAGTTTCGGGCAGGTAGCCGATATGCTTGCGCGCCTCCAACGAATGAGTGAACACGTCAAACCCGGCCACCGTGGCCTTGCCCTCGGAGGGCGGCATGTAGCCGCTCAGGATGCGCATGGTGGTGGTTTGCCGGCGCCGTTCGGCCCCAGGAAGCCCACCACTTCGCCCTTGCCGGCGTGGAACGTCAGTCGGTCGATCGCCAGACGCTGGCCGTATCGTTTGGTAAGCCCTTCAACTTGAATCATCTGCACAATCCTTTCCTCGCGCACCGCCGTCGGCGCGGAAGGAGACAACAGACGAGCACACCGCCCGAATTCCGCCGTGTGCTCGTCCCCAGGACACCCCTGTCATTGAAATGGCCGCCCGTTGGCGGCCACTTCGCTAGTCACTATACCGCGTAATTTGAAGCAAAGTCAAGTTATTCTTAGCCTCGTCTAATGTTGGCGGCCGCGCTGCAACTCAGGGCGCTTCGTACGCGCCCTTGTCGCACACTGCGCCGGGAGTCGCATCGCCGTCAACGGGGCGGGTAATGCCGCGCTGGTCCGTGGCCTCACAACTGGCGTTGTCGGCGGTGTCAATGGCCGGGCTGCCCGCTTGCAAACGGACGGTTTGAGTTGGCCCGCCATAACTGCCCAACGGATCGAGCAACGGGTCGATGCCGTTCGCGTCGCCCGTGCTGCCAAAGCCGCAGCTCGCGTCACTGGAGAGGTTGTAGCCCAGAGAGGTGACGGTTCCCGAGCAATTGTCGCCCGGCCCGTTGTTGCCGAGCAGCGAGTTCTTGAGTTGCGCCGATGCCGCGCCGCCGGCGAACACATGCACGCCCGCGCCCAGTCCGCCGACGCTCACAGTGTTGTTGGCAATGGTCACATTGTTAAACGTGGCAGTGGCCGCCGACACATCCAGCCCGCCGCCGGGTCCGTTGGCGGCCGTATTGCCGCTGAAAGTGCTATTCGTGACGTTGGATGTGCTGCCGCTCCACATACCGCCGCCGCCGTTGCCGGTATTGCCCGAGATCGTGCTGCCGCTGACCGTGAGTGTGCCGGCGGCCTGGTAGAGGCCGCCGCCGTCACCGGAGCCGCTGCTGTCGGAGTTGGCGGTGTTTCCACTGACCGTGCTGTCGACCACGGTCATCGTGCTGACGTTGATGGCCCCGCCGCCGTTATTCTTGGCCAGGTTGCCGTCGAGAGTCACTCTGGTCAGTGTCGCGTTTGAATTGTTGCAGACGCCGCCGCCGTCCATGGCCTGATTATTGGATACCGTGGAGTCGGTCAGGTTCAACGTGCCCCCGTTGAATATCCCGCCGCCATTGCCAATGGCCGTATTGCCGCTGATCGTGCTGTTGGTCAGGGTGATCGTCGCCGCGTTGTGAATGCCGCCGCCGGCGCCGGTGGCTGAATTGTTGCTAATGGTAACTCTCGACAATGTCATAGCGCCATTGGCCAGCAGGCCGCCGCCATTGGCCGACGAGCCGCCCGCCTGATTTCTGTCAATCGTCACATCCGTCAACGTCCCGGTGCCGCCGTTCTTCACCAGTCCCCCGCCCTTGAGCGTGCCGGCGTCGCCGTTGCTATTGATCGAGACGTTAGTCAGCGTCAGCGTTCCATCGGCGTAAATACCCGCGCCCTCCGCCGCCAGGTTGTTGCTCACCGTCGAATCGGACAACGAAAAATTGCCGTTGCTGAAAATGCCGCCGCCGGGGCCTCCCGGTTTTCCATTCTTTATCGTCACCGCCGAAATAGAAACAGTGAGTGTGTATGGCGGACCGGGATTGACGTGAAACACACGGTCACCGATGGCCCCGCCATTGCCGTCAATAATCGTATTTGCCGCGCCATTGCCGGTGAGGGTCAACGTATCGGTAATATCGAGATCGCCCGCGGCGGCGGTGTTGTCCGTGCCAACCAGCGCGAGAGTGATGGGCGTGCCGTTGGTGGCGGCGCTGAACGTGATCGTCTGCGAGCCGGTGAGCGCATTGGCTTCCATGATCGCCGCGCGCAGAGTGCATTCGTTAATCGCCGTCGCGCACACACCATCGCCGGGCGAAGCATCCACCGCATCGGCCACCGAATCTACCACGAGGGACGTTGGCGGCGTGGAGGTGGCAGTCGGGGTCTGGGTGACGGTGGCCGTGGCGGTCGGGGTTTGGGTAACGGTGGCCGTGGGGGTTTGCGTGGCGGTGACGGTCGGGGTTCGGGTGATGGTTGCCGTGGGTGTTTTGCTGGCGGTGGCCGGATTAGGCGGCACGGGTGTATTGGTGGCCGTCGCCGGCGGAGGCAAAAGCGTGGGGGTATTGGTGGGGACGACAGCCTCTGATTCCGGGTTGTTCGCCAGCCAGTCCAGTATTTCAAAGGGATCGATGCCGCCCACGCGACCGGGGAACGGAATGGTGATCTGCTCGGCGTCGGTCATGGGCAACTCGACGTTGTTGAACAACACATTGCACAGGCCTTCGAGGCAGGTGATGATGGTCTGCTGGAGGGCGGCGTTGTAGGCTACGCTCATGAACGACCCGCGCACCGAGGCCACGCCGACGGGCGTTTGCACGTCCAAGGTGCCGCCCTTGAGGATGATCCAGATTTTGCCAAACAGCAGTTGCAGTTGGGTCAGCGGGTTCACGGCGTCTTTATTCAAGGCCGACACGGTGAACGAGGTGAGCGGCGCCAGCCGGACAATGGTGCCTTCGGTGAGATCGATGCGCGCTTTGCTATTGTCGAGTGTTCGCACCGAGCCGCCCACCGAAATGACCTGCCCCAACGCGGCCGACTGTTCGGCGGCGGCGACATTGGCGCGAGTGAATACCTGATTGGTCAACTCCTTGACCGTGGCAGACCGGCTGACGGTCTTTGAAGGCGGCGTGGGCGTGGTCGTTTGCGTGCCGGTGGCGATCGCGGCAGCGCCGACACCGGACAAATCGCCTGACGCGGCGACCGCCGCGCTCTGGTTGCCGCCCTGAAGTGCCTGCGCGCGCGTGGGCGGCGGGGTGTTGGTGTTGATGAATGCGACGACGGGCAACAAAGGTCGCGGCGTGGCGTCGGCGGCTACCGCGATGCCGCAGGCTGCCAGCACGAATCCGAGGGCGGCAACGACGATGGATCGAGATGGGGCCATGGCGGATTCCTCCGTCCTAATCGCTCGGATTGTCGAGCCTGAATCCGTGCCCCCGCACGGTCACAATATACTGGTGGTCGGGATCGGTTTCGGTCAGCCGATCTCTCAGCCGCCGCACCAGGGCATCGATGGATTGTTCGGAAACGCCGTCGCTTTGCGCGTCGGGCCACACGGCTTCAATAACCGCTTCGCGCGGGCACACCTGCCCGCTGTGCGCATAAAGCAATTCCAGCAGGCGGTATTGCGGAAGTGAAAATGGCGGGTCCACTTCTATGCCGTGAACCCACACGCGCCGGGCGGGAATATCCAGCACCAGGCGCCCGGCGGGCGGCAGTTCGAGCGAGAGCGGCACGGTGGCATCGGAGCCGACGTAAACCAACTTGGCCGCGGTGGCAATGGCGATCACGTCGCCATCCTGCAACGGCTGGGCGACGGTGGCCGGTTGCCCGTTGACATGGGTGCCGTTCTTCGATTCGTCGTACACCACCCAGCGGCCGCCTTCGTGTTTGAGCCGGGCATGGTAACGCGAGACCACCTTGTCGTTGATCATCACGTCGCAATCGGCCCCGCGGCCGATGACCAGTTCGCTTTTGTTGAGGGACCACCGCTGCCCCGTCAGCGGGCCGCTTTGAGCGATCAATACCGGAATGTCAGCTTTTTCACCCATGCACTTCTCCGCGAGACTGTCGTCCAACGCCGGCCCAGAGCTAGCCGCAAGAATGGAAAGCGAGAGTATAATTCGGGACGGGAGTTGCTCTGGGACATCGGAGAGCTGTCCCGCGCCGGAGCCATAACTCTCCTTCGCTCTCCAAACCCAGTTCTATTCTGTGGACTATGCCCCCACCGGGGCATATGTCAACCAGTCGATCTCCCCTCCCGGAGGGAACACCGTCATGGCTTTGCACCCCGGCGATCTGTTGCGCGATCGCTATCGCATCCAGCAGGCTGTGGCCCAGGGCGGCATGGGGTCCATTTATCTGGCCGATGATGTGCGCCTGACCGGCCGCCTGTGCGCCGTCAAGGAAGTCATCGGCGATCCCACGTTGTCGCCTCAAGCCCAACAAGAAGCGCGCGAACAATTCTACCGCGAAGCTTCTGTTTTGGCGCGCCTCGATCACCCCAGCCTGCCCAAAGTCTCCGATTATTTTTCAGAGGACGATCGCGAATATCTGATCATGGATTTTGTGCCGGGCCAGGACCTTTCGGATATTGTGAGCGCGGCCCGCGACGAAGGGCGGTTCCTGCCGGAGAACACGGTGCTGGGTTGGGCGCGGCAGTTGATCGATGCCCTGCTTTATTTGCACACCCAGGATCCGCCGGTGCTCCATCGCGACATCAAACCCGACAATTTAAAGCTGACTCCCAATGGCACGATTAAACTCGTAGATTTCGGGTTAGTCAAGTTATTGGACCCGGATGAGCGCACGGTGACTATTGTGCAAGGGCGCGGCACCGCGCATTACACGCCGCTGGAACAGTACGGCGGCGACACCGGGCACACCGACGGGCGCTCAGATATTTACTCGCTGGCGGCCACACTGTATCACTTATTGACCAACGAAGCGCCGATGGAGGCCAAGCAACGGTTTCTCAAACCGAGCAGCCTGCCCGCGCTGCGCGACATCAATCCCCTGATTGCCCAGCGCACGGAACGGGCGGTGCTATGGGCGCTAAGCCTGCATCCCGATGAACGGCCGCCCACCGTGGGCCATTTCCGCGACGCGCTGTTCGAAGGCATTTTCCCCGATCAAACCGGCAACCGGGTGTATGTGCCGGCCTCGCTCCAAGAATGGCTCGAGCGGGCCATGGCCGATCGCACCCAGCGCTGGTTGGCCGTGTTCGTCGCGTTGTTTGCGCTGCTCGCCGTGTTTATCACCCTCGTTCCCCGCTGAAGCCGCGCCTACCTGCCCGGTTTGTTGAACCACACCCAACCGGCCACGAACCCAACCAGCCCCCCGCTCCAAATCACCATGGGCGCCGCGGCGTTCCCGAGCAGTTCCAGCGCCCCGGCGCCGGGGAAACCCAAAGCGTAATAATCGTAGGCAGCCCAAATGGCGAGCGCAATCACCAGCACCAGTTTGACGCCCGACGATACGGCCTGGCCCCGGCTGTTGGTGAGCCGCCAACCGGCGCCGCCCAGCACGGCAAGCGCAAACAACGCCGTGAGCAGATCGGCAGTGGACACCCGCCGAGCCTCGGGCTGGAGCGGCGGCACGGGTGTGCTGGGCGGGGTGGCCGTAGCCTCGGGGGTGTGCGTGGGGAACGGCGTGTCGGTGGCCCCAAGGGTGGGCGTGATCACTATGGGGGTGCTGGGAGCTTCCTGCGCGTTGAACTGCAACTGGTACGACGACAGCGCCGGTTCACTGGTGACGCTCACTTCCACCAGCCCGGTGCGATCCAGCCGCAACGAAGCGCGGGCCACGCCGTCCACCGTAGTGGTATCGGCCAGCACGCCGGTGAGGCCCTCGGCCAAATGCGTCACCATAAATTTCACCGGCGTGCCATCGGGCACTTTGCGCCCATTGCGATCCACGATGACCCCGGTGCGCAGCATCACCACGTTGTTCACCGCAAAGGCCGGGGCCGTGGGAGTCACATTGGGAACGGCGGTGGCCCCCTCGGCCGGTTCGGCATCGGTGAATAATGGAATGACCTGATCCGGATCGGGCTGCGTGACCTCGATGAGGTTGTAGCCCGTAGCCGGCACCGACACCGGCGAGGCTCCCACCGGGCTGATCTCTTGAAATAGAATCCGCGCCGCCACTTCGACGGCCTGTGGCGTTTTGCTATAGAGCGCGTAGTACGCCGTCAGTTGCGCCACCTCGGTGGTGTCCAAATAGTAGGGCGCGTCGAAGGCAAACACGATTACTTTGCGCCCGCGGATGAAGTCGGGGCGCTCGGCCAGCAGCCTGTTGAGTGCATTGGACGCGGCTACACCCGACTTCACATCTTGCATGGCGAACACCAGCCAATCGGCTTGTGCCACAACATCCCCCACAGCGGGGGGCGCAGGCGCAGCCGTGGCAGTGGCCGCGCCCTCGACCGCCGTGGGCGCAACGGCGGTGGGCGGCGGCGGCTGGCCATCCAAAAAGTTCGACAGGTCGGCAAACGAGAAGCTGGATAGATTGGCGCCGGCCACTTCGCGCGTGCCCTGCGGCCCGTACAAACGCAATACGGCTTGCTGCAAGCCATCCACCGCCATGGTAGGGTAAGCTGTGCAGGTGGAGCATTGGTGAACGGTGCGCGCATCGGTGAAGAAGGCGATCTTGTTGCGCGGGCCGGGCGGCACGGGCAAGCGGTCGGCCAGCTCCGGCCCGGTAGGGCTGATGAGCGTGGCAGCATCGCGCGTGCCGTTGAAGGTGTTGGCCGTGTGGCTGCCCAGCACTTCGGGGCCTGTCGTGGGCTTCACCGCATCGAGCGTAAACTTGCCATAGAGCCGCAGCTTGAGCTTGAGAATGCGCGCCACGGCGTCGTCCACGCGCAAGGCAAAGGCCGGGTCTTCCTCATATTTCTGCACGAAACGAGTCATGACCGCCTTCACCGTGTCGGTTTGATCGGCATCGGGGGTGGCGCCAAACTGCGAAAGATAGAGCACGTCGTTGCCCGCCAGAAATGCATCGCGCGCAATGTTGAAGGCCGGGAAGGTTCGCCCGGTGACATCGTAGAACCGGCGCACGCCGCGCAGCCCCAGCGCATCGCTGACCATCACCCCGCCCTGCGAGCGCCACGCGGCAAAATCCGGCAAGCCCAACAGCACACCCAACGCCTGCTGATCGAAGCTAATGGGTTTGGTGGTGTCGCGGATGTTTCCCTGAAAGCCGCGATAGCGAATGTGCGACACCAGCACGGCGTCGGTGTTCACCAGCGGGTTATTGGGGTCGGGCGCGGTGACGGCGAAGAAGGGCGCGAGATCGATGGCGGTAAGCTGCGCCAGGGATTTGCTGACGGTGGGGACTTGATCCGCCAGCGCCCGATCACTGGCCCCGTAGCCGGGGAAGTGCCGGGCCACCACCGCCATGCGGCTGCCGCTGCCCGAGTGGACACCTTCGATGAAGGCCCGGCCCATTTGTCCCACCCAATAGGGGTCGCCGCCAAAGGCGCGCGCGCCCAGGTCGGCGGCGCTGGTGGGCTGCGGTGTTTCGACCACGTCCAACGTAGGCCCGAACAGCATGTTGATGCCCAATGCCGACAGTTCCTGGCCCACAATTTGGCCGGAGGTTTTGGCGTTGTCAGGATTCCACGTTGCGCCGAGGGCCATGGCGCTGGGCAGCGGGGTTAGGCCCGAGAGGCCGGGCAGGAACGTGTTGCTGCCGTAGCCGTCGTCGTCGTACGAGGCCGCTATGAAAAGAGGAATGTATTGCTTCGGGGCGAGGCTGGGCGTTTCGGTGGCCGGCGATGGAGCAGCGCCGGGTTGCGCAGCCACCCCTTGCAGCGCGCCGGTGAGCGTTCGCACCTGCGTGGCAAACGCACCCACATCGGCAAAGTTGTCGTTGGCGGGCAGCAGGGCCACGCCGCCCAAATGGTATTTGGTGATGAGTTCATAAATGTGAGAGGACTCGTCCACGGTGGCGCCGTTGAAGGTGACGAGGAATAACTGGCCCACCCGTTGTTCCGGAGTGAGGCCGACGAGGATGCGAGCCACTTCCGGATCCACCGGGGAGGACGTTTGGGCGGCGGGCGACGCCGCAGCAATGGAAACGCCGAGCACGTTAGCGAGCAGGGCCAGAATGAGGAGTAAACGGATCGGGCGAGGCATAGAGCAAGGTGTGACCGTCATTGTAACCGATTTATTTCGGCAGCCCATTGATCCGCGTCCAATGATTCCACATCGTGCCAGTGGATGGCCGGGTCGGCAGCCCGAAACCAGTTGGCCTGCTGCCGCACGTAGCGGCGGGTATCGTGTTTGATCAGCCGCACCGCTTCAGCCAGGTCGCACTCGCCGCGCAAATACATGCCGATCTGTTTGTAGCCGATGGCCGAGAGGGCGGGCAGGCTCCAATCGTAGCGGGCGGCCAGCGAGCGCACTTCGTCCACCAGCCCGTGGGCCAGCATGGCATCCACGCGGGCGTCAATTCGGGCATAAAGTATGGGGCGAGGCAGCGTTAGCCCCACGATGACCGACGGGTAGGCGGGCGGCTGCTTTTGGCGCTGGGCGCTGAAGGGCTGCCCGGTGGCGTGGATCACTTCCAGCGCGCGGATGACGCGGCGGAGGTTGCGCTTGTCGATGAGTTCGGCGGCGGCGGGATCGGCAGCCTGCAACTCGGCAAAGAGCGCATCGGGGCCGTGCTGCCGGGCCAGCGCTTCCAATTGCAGACGGTATGCGGGGTCGGCGGGGCGCGGCGGAATGGACCAACCCTCCAGCACTGCGCGCACGTATTGGCCCGTGCCGCCGACCAGCATGGGCCGGCGACCCCGTTGCCAAATGGCGGCCATGTGCCCCAGGGCGGCGTCGCGATATTGGGCCAGCGACCACGGCTGATCGGGATCGGTCACGTCAATAAGGTGATGAGGCACACGGGCGCGATCTTCCGGCGAAGGTTTGGCGGTGCCGATGTCGAGGCCGCGATAGAGGGTGCGCGAATCGGCGGAGATGATTTCGCCGCCGAGGCGCTCGGCCAGTTGTATGGCCAGCGCGCTTTTGCCAACGGCCGTGGGGCCGACAAGGACGAGGAGTTTGGGGGGCAAGGGCGAGTGGGAAACGACGAATGAAAAATGGAAAATGGAAAATGACGAATGAGGGATTGGGGCTGCGTGGCCCTAAAGCTGGTTCACCGCGTTTTCGATGATCTCGATCCGCAACAGCTCACCTTTGTAGGAAAGTTCGACGCCCACGAAGTCGATGCGCCAATCGGCATCGGGCGCGGCGTGGGCTTGCAGGTAGGTTTGGGCGGCAGCCATGACGTGCTGCTTTTTTTTGGCGGTGACCGATTCTTCCGGCGTGCCAAAATCGTTGCCGCGCCGGGTGCGCACTTCCACGAACACCCACAGATCGCGCAGGCGGGTCACCAGATCAATTTCGCCGCTGGGGCAGCGGTAGTTGCGGGTGACGATTTCGTAGCCGCGCGCGGCGAGGTGGTCGGCGGCCAACTGTTCGCCCAATTGGCCCAGCGAGCGGCGGATGCTGGTCATGTGAGAAGGTCCCGCAATTGTTGGCCGAGGTCGGGTCGGGCCGGTTGGCGCAGGCGGGCTTCGATGACGCGCTCGTAGCAGGCCAGCAGAGCGGCGGCGGTGATGCGGACGTCATACTGCGCCGCCGAGGCCGCCGCGCCCGCCGCGAATCGGCGGCGCAGTTCATCGTCGAGCATGAGGCGGGTCAGCTTGCCGGTAAATGCGGCGATGTCGTTGGGGCACAAAAAGCCGTTCGCGCCGTCAATGATGGTATCTTCGATGCCGGGCGACGCAATGCCCAGCGCCGGCAAGCCCGCCGTCAGTGCTTCAATCAACGACAAGGGATGCACCTCGGTGAGGGACGCGGTGACGAAGGCATCCGCCAGCTTGAGCAGGCCGGGCACCGTTTCATAGGGCACGGCGCCCAGGAAGTGAACGCGGTCGCTGACGCCGGCCAGTGCAGCCCGGTCGCGCAGATTATCCGCCTCGGGGCCATCACCCACAAGCAGCAGGTGCAGGTTTTCCACGGCGGACTGCGCGCCAACGAACGCTCTCATGAGAAAGGTGAGGTTTTTTTCCGGCGCGAGGCGGCCCACGTAGATGAGCACGCGGTCGCGATCGGCGAGGCCCAGTTCGGCGCGAGCGTGCGCCTCGGCAACGGTTTGGAATGGCGCAAGATCAATGCCATTGGGGATCACTTCCACCAGGGACTCCACGCCAAACGATCGCAGAACCTTGACCAGTCCCGCCGATGGGGCAATGACCATGTCGCACGCGGCGCAGAAGTTGGGCATATATACCTGCAGGAAGCTCTCGCTGAGGGCGCCGGGCATCATGGGCAGGTAGGCCTGGGCGTAGAGGTCGTACCGGGTGTGGTTGGTAAACACCACCGGGATGTTGCGCCTTCGACAGTAGCGAATGGCGAGCTGGCCGCTGATGAAGGGATGATGCACGTGGGCCACATCCATGGAAGCGAGTTTCCGCTGGGCCAGGCGCGAGTAGCGAAAGCCAAGGTTGTATCCCGTGTCCGACAGGGGAATGGCCGGAGAGCGAACGACGTAAAGCTCGTCGTCCTCAAAGGATTCGTTGCCGAGCGTGAACACATAGACTTTGTGCCGCCATTTTTCCAGCGCTTTCTTATTTTGCGAAATGTAGTGGGTCACCCCGCTAATGTGCGGCTTGTACACGTCTGCCAGCATGCCAATACGCATAGGCTTTTGCCTCTTCGCCGCGCCAGGGTTAGTGGCGGCGGCGCTCGTGGTCGGTGCAAAAACGATAGTACCCGCTGGGTGATGGCGCGTCAAGGCTGCGGCGATATTCGACTTGACAACCCCCTGTCTGCGAATACACTTAGGCCATACCCGTCGCGGAGGGCAACAATGTCTTTTGCCAACATTCTCAAGCAAGCCGATATCTTCTTCGAATTGACGCCCACGCAGTTGGAGTTAATCGCGTCGCTCTGCCGCGAACAAAGATTCAACACGAGCGACGTGATATTTGAAGAGAACTCGCCGAGTGACGAGTTGTACATTATCGGACAGGGCGAGGTGGAAATTCAGGTGGACCCCTCGCTGGTGGGCGACAGTACGGCCCAGGCGGTGTCGACGGTGACCATCGCCACGCTGCGGCGCGGGCAATCGTTCGGCGAAGTGGCGCTGGTGGATCAGGGCTTGCGCTCGGCCACGGCGCGCTGCGCCCAGCACAATACCCAGCTTCTCATCATCCCGCGCGACAAACTGATGGTGCTGTGCGACACCTATCCCCAATTGGGCTACCGGCTCATGCGCAACCTGGCCGCCGATCTGGCGCTGAAAATCCGCAACACTGACATGCGAATCCGCGAAGAATTGCTCTACGGCCACCAGCGCCGCGGCTGACACATTTTACGCGCACACCCGCCAAACCGCCAAAGCCGTGCTTGACCTATGCTCAAATTTCGTCTATCATCGTTTGTCAAGAGACAGATCGGCAGGATTTAGGCGAGGGGTATTTGCGCCACTGGTGAAACTGCCTGTCAATGTAGTACAGACCCGACAAGAAAGGAGGAGTGTTCACGCCAAAAAATTTACTTCACTACTGAAGCGTGCCCGTCATCTCTGACTTGCGGCATCGACCCGCCGCACTCGCGGCAGGAAAATTTTGTTCTCTTTTTATGGAGGAGAAAACAAATGTCTAAGCGCATGTATCTCACGTTGTCCGTCATCGTGCTGGCCAGCATCGTGCTGGCGGCCTGCGCGCCGTCGGCGCCGACGGCGGCGCCATTTGTCTGCACCGACACCATCGGCTGTGTGGACATCGCCCCTGACGCGTCCGTCCACATCGCCTATGCTCTCACCGTCTCGGGCGCGACGTCCTTCCTGGGCGAGGACAGCAAAGGCGGCATCGAGATCGCAATTGACGACAAGGGCGGCAAACTGCTCGGCCACACGATCGAGCTGACGGGCGAGGACTCGGGCTGCAGCGCCGATGGCGGCCAGTCGGCCGGCACCAAACTCGCCGCCGACCCGACCATCGTGGGCGTTGTCGGCACGAACTGCTCCAGCGCCTCCCGCACGGCGAGCCCCCTGGTTACCGGCGCCGGCATGGTCATGATCTCGCCGTCGGCCACCAACCCCGACCTGAGCAACCCGGATCACCCTGATTACCACGTCGGCTACCTGCGCACAGCGCACAACGACCTGTTCCAGGGTCGGATCGCGGCACAGTTCGCCTTCAACGAACTGAAGGTTAAGTCGGCGGCGACTATTCACGACGGCAGCCCCTACGCCGAGAGCCTGCAGAACGTCTTTGCCGACGTCTTCAAGGAACTGGGCGGCACAATCACGGCCCAGGAAGCTGTGAACGTGGGCGACGTTGACATGAAGCCAGTGCTGACCAAAATTTCCACCGGTAGCCCGGAGATCATCTACTTCCCGATCTTCGAGCCGGAGGGCGACTTCATGGCCGCGCAGGCGAAGGAAGTGTCCGGGCTGGAGGACACCATCTTGATGGGCGCGGACGGTCTGTTCGCCGTCTCCTTCCCGGGAGCCGCCGGCCAGGCGGCGGTCGGCATGTACCTGTCCGGCCCCTACGTGGCAGGCGCAGCCTACGATGAGTTCATCGCCAAGTGGAAGGCCAAGTTCGGCGGCCCGCCGCCCAGCGGATTCCACGCGCACGCCTATGACGCGACGAACATACTCTTGGCCGCAATCGAAAAGGTGGCGGTGCAGGATGCCGACGGCACGCTGCACGTCGGCCGCCAGGCCCTGCGCGACGCGGTGTACGCCACCAAGGACTTCAACGGTCTGACGGGCAAACTCACCTGCGACGTCTACGGCGACTGCGCCACCGGCGAGGCCCTCGGCGTCTTCAAACTCACCGAGGCCGAAGTCGGCGGCGCCTGGCCGCCGCCCGTGTTCTGGCAGCCTTAAAGACGCGCCAGACGGCCGGTCTGCGTGACCGGCTGTATAGTCTATGAAGGGATGAGCCGGGCAAGGGCATGCGCCCGGCTCATTCTGTGTTCGGAACGTGAGGCGGACTTTAGAGTCCGCCCAGGAGGGCGGGCTGCGCGAAGCGGCCCGCCCCCACAGATCTGGGAGGTGATTTCATGCGACGCGCGCTGGAACGCATCAGTCTCATCGATGTTTTTATGTGGATCGTGGGGGGCTCGATCATCGGTATTGTCTTGGTAGGCTCGGTGGCCACTATTCGCAGCGGCCAATATTCAATCCGGCACTGGTCCGACTTCCTCATCTTCGGCGTGGCGCAGGGCAGCGTATATGCCTTGATCGCGCTCGGCTACACGCTGGTCTATGGCATTTTGCGCATGATTAATTTCGCGCACGGCGAGGTTTTCATGAGCGGCGCGTATACGGCTTTTTTTGTCGCCGACGCCCTCAGCAAATCCGGCTTCCTCGGCCAGAATCCGCTGCTGGGTCTGCTGGCCGTATTCGCCGTAAGCATGGCGACTTCGGTCACCGTGGCGGTGATCTTGGAGCGCGTGGCCTATCGGCCTCTGCGCCGCGCGCCGCGTCTGGTGCCGCTCATCACCGCTATCGGCGCGTCCTTTTTCCTTCAATACACCTTCCGCGGTTTCTACGGCTCCGGCTTCAAATCTTATCCCGAAGTGCCGGTTCTGCAAGGCAGTTGGGTATGGGGAGGGATTGTCAGCATTCAGCGCATTCAGGTGCTGGTGATCGTGGCCGCCGGGCTGCTCATGTTGGCTCTGTACACCTACGTCCAACGCACCCGGGCAGGCAAAGCCATGCGCGCCGTGTCCGAAGATAAAGATGTCGCGGCGCTGATGGGCATAAACGTGGACGCCGTGATCGTCCAGACGTTCATCATCGGGGCGGCGCTGGCCGGGGCCGCCGGCGTGCTCTACGCCCTAATGTTCCGGCAGGTGCATTTCTTCATGGGCTTCTTCCCCGGCATCAAGGCCTTCACAGCCGCCGTGCTGGGCGGCATCGGCAATATCCCCGGCGCAATGCTCGGCGGCCTGTTTCTGGGCATCTTCGAATCCGTGGGGCCGATTCTCTTCCTCGACGGGCTGGGCGTTCCGGCCCCCTATCAACTCAAAGACGCCATCGCCTTCACGATGCTCGTGCTGATTCTGATTTTCCGCCCCACGGGCATTCTGGGCGAGCGGCTGGCGAGGGCCAAAGCGTGAGGTGACGCATGAAGGCAGACAAGTATCGGTTCACCGTGCCTGACGCGATGCGCCTGGGCCTGATCAGCGGCGCGGGAGCGGTGTTGGTCTCTTTGGTGGGGATGGTCAAGGTCTTTAACGAGCGGGGCATCATCGCCGGCGTCGTTTCGCTGGGCCAGATCATGATCCTGTTGATTCTGCTCATCGCCGGCTATATCGCCGCGCGCCGGGCAACGGGCGGCTCGCGCTGGGCCGGCCTGTTGCAGGGCGGGCTGGCGGGTCTGGCGGCCGGCGCCTGTCTGGCGGCTCTGGTGCTGCTCGGGTCGGTCATTAACCTGCGAGCGATGTTTGTCAGCGCCTCTCCCGAACTGTATAAGATTTTGACCTTTGACCAGGGCGTCGTGACGGGGGCAGGGATACTCCTGGTCGTCTCCGCCGCCGTCGGCGTGGCGGGCGCGTTATTGCGCCAACTTCCATCCCGCCCCCGCCGCACGGTCATTGTGGCCTCGGTCTGGATGTTAACACTCGGCCTCTTGCAGGAGTTGCTGCGCCTGACGCTGGGCGGCGACGCGATTCGCGTGTTCCGTTGGATGTTCGGCACTGGCGGCCAAAAAGGGCTGTCTATTGTGGGCGCAGTCCTGGTGTTCGCGGTCGTGGCCGTCGTTCATTATCAGTGGACGGCGCGGAATGTAAATCCGCGCGCTTGGACGCGCAGTCTGCCGCCCGACCGCCAGCGCGCGGTGCGTTGGGGTAGCCTGGCCCTGGTGGCGCTAATCCTGTTCTCCCTGCCCAACATTTTGGGCGTGTATCTCAGCGAAGTCGCAAACGCAATCGGCTTGTTCGTCTTACTGGGTTTGGGGCTTAATATCGTGGTCGGCTTCGCCGGCCTGCTGGACTTGGGGTACGTGGCGTTCTTCGCCATCGGCGCCTACGTGATGGGCGTCGCCACGACCACGGCAGTTGGCACGGGAAGCGGCCTGATTGTGTATTCGCCGGGGTTCAACTTCTGGCAGGCGCTGCCGCTGGCTGTGCTGGCCTCCGTGTTGGCCGGAGTCATCCTCGGCATCCCGGTGCTCAAGATGCGCGGCGACTATCTGGCGATCGTTACCCTGGGCTTCGGCGAGATCATTCGAATCCTGGCCATCTCGGACTTCCTGAAACCGTACATCGGCGGCTCTCAGGGGATTGTCGGGGTGGGCGTCGGCCAGATCGGCTCCTTTGCCTTCGACGAACCGCAGTCGCTCTACTACCTGGTGCTGGCGGGCTGCCTGCTGGCCGCGTTCGTCTCGACGCGGCTCAAGGATTCGCGTATAGGGCGCGCCTGGATGGCGATGCGCGAGGACGAAGACGTGGCGCAGGCGATTGGCATTGACCTGGTGAAAACGAAACTACTGGCGTTTGCCACGGGCGCGGCTTTCTCCGGTCTGAGCGGCGCAATCTTCGCCAGCAAACTCGGCAGCATCTATCCCCACAGTTTCAGCCTGCTGATTTCGATCAATGCGCTGTCGCTGATCATCGTCGGCGGCATGGGCAGCATCCCGGGCGTCATCATCGGCGCGCTGGCGCTGGCCGGCCTGCCGGAACTGCTGCGGGAGTTCGCCGAATTCCGCCTGCTGGTCTATGGCGCGGCGTTGATGGCGATGATGCTTTTACGTCCGGAGGGCCTGTGGCCGGAGGAGACTCGCCGCCGTGAGTTGCACGACGCCGCCGAGGGCGGCGAATCAGAACCCGCGTCGGAAGCGGCCGTAGGGACGAATTGACGAGGATGAGCGATGGGGATACTGACAGCCACTAACATCACTAAGCGCTTTGGCGGCCTCACGGCCGTCTCCGACTATTCGGTGGACGTTCCGCCACAGTCCATTTACAGCATCATCGGCCCAAACGGCGCGGGAAAGACAACCTTCTTCAACTGTGTCACCGGCTTTTACCGGCCCGAGGGGGGAGACATTACGTTTGACGGGGCCTCCATCGTGGGCCTGGCTCCGGATCAGATTACGCGGCACAGCATTGCCCGGACGTATCAGAACATCCGCCTGTTCGCAAACATGACCGCTATAGAGAACGTGCTGGTGGGGCAGCACCCGCTTATGCGCGCCGGGCTGATCGGCGCGGTGCTGCGCGACCGGAGCACTGTGAAGGAGGAAGAAGAAGCGCATGAAGAGGCGCGCCGCCTGTTGCGCTTCTGCAATCTGCGAGGCAAGGGCGACTTTCTGGCCAAGAACCTGCCCTATGGCGACCAGCGCCGACTGGAGGTGGCGCGCGCCCTGGCCAGCAAGCCCAAGCTGCTGCTACTGGACGAACCCACAGCCGGGATGAACCCCCACGAATCCGAAGACATGATGGACTTCATCCGCCGCCTGCGCGACGAACTGGGCATCACCATCATGCTGATCGAACACGACATGCGCGTGGTGATGGGAATTTCCGAACGCATTTCGGTGCTGGATTACGGCGTCAAAATTGCCGAAGGCACTCCGACCGAGATTCAAAACAACCCCAAAGTTATCGAAGCCTACCTCGGGCGCGAAGCGGAAACCGCGTAACGGGTTGCGGAGCCAACCACCATGGCCATACTCGAAGTCGAAAACGTTCACACCTACTACGGCAACATCCACGCCCTCAAGGGCATATCGCTCACGGTTAACGAAGGCGAAAACGTCACACTGATCGGCGCGAATGGCGCCGGCAAAAGCACGCTGTTGAAAACCATCAGCGGCCTATTGCACCCGAAGCAGGGAATGATCCGGCTGGCAGGCGAAGATCTGGCCGCCTATCAAGCACACGAGATCGTAGGCAAGGGCGTGGTGCAAGCGCCGGAGGGGCGGCGCGTGTTCGGGCGCCTCACCGTCTCGGAAAATCTTGAGATGGGCGCATATACTCGCGTCGACCGCAGTGGCATCGCCGACGGCATCGAGCACGTGTTCACCTTGTTTCCCCGCCTCAAAGAGCGGCACAACCAAGTGGCCGGGACGCTCAGCGGCGGCGAGCAGCAGATGCTGGCTATCGGCCGCGCGCTGATGGCCCGTCCGCGCGTCCTGCTACTGGATGAGCCGTCAATGGGACTCGCGCCGATCTTGGTGCAAAGCATCTTCGAAACAATCGTGCAACTGCACGCCGCCGGCACCACGATCCTGCTGGTCGAGCAAAATGCGCGCATGGCGCTGCAGATCGCCGACCGCGGCTACGTGTTGCAGACCGGGCAGATCATCTTGAGCGACACCGCCGGCAATCTGCGCCAGAATGAAATGGTGCAGAAGGCTTACCTCGGCATGGCCTGACGCGATCACCTTGCGGCGAAATTCGTTGACCCTTCCGCCGCGAGTGACAAGATCTGAGCCCGCCCTCGGCGGGCTTCGTGTTTTCGCCGCCGCCATCTCCATCCATAAACCGATCTCGAAGCGCACGCTACAGCGCACGTTTGAACTCCCGTGGGTCGTGATTGTGCGCCGCCAGCGCCCGGATGACTGTACAACAAAACGTTGCTTGACCTACGCTTCAAATTCGTCTATTATCGCCTACTAGTAGTTCACCAAATTTGGATCGCATAGTCGTAGCCTAGCCCCTTGTGGGCGGCGCACGCGCACAAGGCGCTAAACTACACGGCGTTCTAACATTGGCGGACTACTAGGACGGCTATGGGGGATGTATTACGTCAGCAACAGTCCTTTAGCGCCGTCCTTTGTGCTATGTGCTTGAGTGGCGAAAGGAGGTGATGATCACGGTACGGTGATTTCACCTTAGTGTTCGGCTTCAAGCGTGAGTATTAGATTTCACCCGCCGAAGTAAGGCGGGACGTATCCTTACTCTATTTACGGAGGAGAAAAGAAAATGAACAAACGCTCTACCTATCTCATGCTGTCCATGGCGGTGCTGGTGAGCCTCGTGCTCACGGCCTGCGGTGGCGGCGCCGCCGCTCCGGCAACAGGCGGCACCATCAAGGTCGTGTCGGACCTGCCCATGACCGGTTCGTCCCTGGGCCAGACACAGACCATCGTGAACGGCATCACCCAGGCGTTCGAAGCCACGGGCAACAAGGTCTGCGGCGGCAAGTGGCAGATCCAGTTCGAAGCGCACGACGATGCCTCCGCAGCCCTCGGCAAATGGGACCCGGACGTAGTGACGGCTAACGCCAAGCAATATGCGGCTGACTCCAGCATCGTGGCTGTCATCGGCACGTTCAACTCCGGCGCCGCCAAGCTCATGATCCCGATCCTCAATCCTGAGAATCTGGCCATGATCTCCCCGGCCAATACTTACCCCGGCTTGACCAAACCCGGCAAGGGCGAAGCGGACGAGCCCGGCAAGTATTTCCCGAACGGCACGCCTAACTATGCCCGCGTCGTCCCCGCTGACGACCTGCAGGGCGCGGTGGGCGCGAACTGGGCCAAAGACCTGGGCGCGACCAGTGTTTACATCCTCGACGACCAGGAACTGTACGGCAAGGGTCTGGCCGATGTGTTTGACGCCAGCGCGAATGAAATCGGTTTGACCGTGTTGGGCCACGAAGGCATTGACGGCAAAGCCGCCGACTACAAAGCTCTGGCGACCAAAGTCAATGAACTGAACCCCGACCTGATCTACTTCGGCGGCATTACTCAGAACAACGCCGGCCAACTGTGGAAAGACATCCGCAACGTCGGTTACGCCGGCCTGCTGATGGGCCCCGATGGCATCTACGAAGGCGCTTTCTTAGAAGCTGCCGGTGACGCCGCGGAAGGCACTTACCTCACCTTCGGTGGCGTGCCCCCGAGTGAACTGCAGGGCGCGGCCGCGACCTGGCGCGATTCGTACAAGGCCAAGTTCGGCAGCGACCCCGAAGTGTACACGGTGTACGGCTACGTAGCCGGAACCCTGCTCGTCGACGCCCTTGAGCGCGTGTGCACCGCCGGCGGTTCCCCGACCGACCGCAAGACTGTGCGCGACGCAGTGTTCGCCACCAAGGACTTCGATAGCGTCTTGGGCAAGTTCTCCATTGACGCCAACGGCGACACCACGATCACCACGATGTCTGGCTCGGTGGTTGAAAACGGCGAATTCGTCTTCTCCAGCCTGCTCGGTGGTGGCTAAGAATTAGGTAGTTTGCAACAACAGGGAGCGGGCCGGTTCGACCGGCTCGCTCCCGTTTTCAAAATAGAATACAGCACACCCAGTAGAGACGCCCCGGCGGGGCGTCTCTACAGACAGGCAGGCGCCCATGCGTATCGGTCAACGAGTCTTGCTAGCCAGCGTAGGAATTTATCTGTTGTTATTCTTCGGCCCGCTCGCCGGGTTTGACCTGTTCCGCGTCATTGGCGAGATCGCCAACAAACCCTCCACGCTTCTCCAACAACTCCTCATCGGCCTGGCCAACGGCTCACTGCTGGCCCTCATTGCGCTCGGTTACACGCTGGTGTACGGCATCATCGAGCTGGTGAATTTCGCCCACGGCGACGTGTACATGCTGGGCGCGTTCATGTCGCTCACCGTGATCGGCGCATTCAATGTGGATAAGGGCAGCAGCCCGGCCATTAAAGCCACTGCCATCGTGGTGGCTTTCTTGAGCGCGGTGGTGTTCACTGCCGGGGTCAACGCGCTTATTGAACGAGTGGCCTACCGCCGCCTGCGCAACGCGCCCCGCCTGGCGGTGTTGATCTCGGCCATCGGCATGTCATTCATTGTGCAAAACGTCGGCTTGTTCTGGGGCAGTCTGCGCGCGTTCTTCCCGATCATGGGAGTCAACTCTGCCGCCCCCAAAGCCTTCCCCGATCTCATCGGGCGCATTGACGTCTTCAAGGACATCCTTCACATTGACGTCCCCATCGCCTTCAACACCAAAGACCTGCTGGTGATCGTCATGGCCAGTGTTTTAATGATCGGCCTGCGGCTTTTCGTGCAATACACCAAGCTGGGCAAGGCCATGCGCGCCACCGCCGAAAACCGCGATGCCGCAAAAATTATGGGCATTGACGTTGACCGCGTTATCTCCTTCACCTTCCTCCTGGGCGGCGCGCTCGCCGGAGCGGCGGGCTTGCTGGTGGGTTTGTACAACAACACAGCCGTCTTTACGATGGGCTTCACGGCCGGCCTGCGCGCCTTTACCGCCGCCGTCGTCGGCGGCATCGGCAACATCACCGGCGCGATGCTCGGCGGCATGCTCATCGGCATCCTGGCGGCCTTCAGCGACCAATACTTCTCGTCGCGCTGGACAAACGCCTGGGTGTTTGCCGTGCTGGTGATGGTGATGGTCTTCCGCCCCACCGGCTTGCTCGGTGAAAGCGTCGGACAAAAAGCGTAAACATTATGCTAAAACTACGTCCCGCACTTACGATCGGTTTAGCCGCCGCGTTCGTCACCTTCCTCTTCGGCGGATGGTCTATCGTGGTCATCGGCCTGCTCGCCGGAGCCATGACCGGACTGAACTACGGCCAGCGCTCGCTCAAACGCACTCCGCGAGAAATCGGGCAAGAAGCCATTGTGCCCGGACTGGTGGCCGCCGGAATGGTAGTCCTGGGCGGGGTGGTCTTTTCATACGTGGTCACGCCGGCAGTCGGCAAGCCATTGGCCTATTCCCTGTTCCTCAAATTCGGCAAAACAGCCGTCAGGATGGATTATTTTTTCGTCCTGATGATCAGCATTGTCGCCGGAGTCCTGCTGGGCGCGTTGGCTTCGTGGTACATGGCATCCATTCAGGGCTTGCCGGAGCACACGCGGCGCGCGCGGCTGATCATTGTCCTGGTCGTTTTTCTGCTCATCTTCCCGTTCTTCGAACAAATCACCAACATGCAGTGGATGGCCGCCGTCATCACCGTGCAGATATTCATTCTGTTGGCGCTGGGGTTGAACATCGTGGTCGGTTACGCCGGCCTGCTCGATCTGGGATACGCCGCGTTCTTTGCCATCGGCGCGTACACCGCCGGCCTGCTCAATTCGCCGCAAATTGATATCTCCTGGAATTTCTGGCTGGTCATCTGGATTGCCGCCGCCGTCGGCTCGGTGGCCGGGCTGGCCCTGGGCGCGCCCACTCTGCGCTTGCGCGGCGACTATTTGGCAATTGTCACCCTGGGCTTCGGCGAAATTGTGCCAGTCGTTTTCCGCAACTTGATCACCGTCACTCTCCGTGAGCCGATCACCCGCATCTGCTTTGTGGGTTGCGATCCGGTTAAAGAAGTCCGCAACGCGTGCCTGTATGCCTGTACCGGTCCGCTCGATCTGACCGCCGGGGAAAAGGGCATCAACCCCATTGGGCGTCCTCTTATTCCGTTTACGCCCGAGAACCTGTTCGGCGCAAATTACTTGCCCTGGTATTTCCTGATCTTAGTATTAATCCTGTTCTCCATTTTCCTCATCCGCCGCATGCATCAGTCCCGCATTGGCCGCGCCTGGATGGCGATCCGCGAAGACGAATTGGCCGCCTCACAAATGGGCATTGACCCGGTGAAAACGAAACTCATGGCCTTTGCCATGGGCGCCACCTTCTCCGGCTTTGCCGGAGCGTTTTACGGCTCGTACATCTCTGCCATCTTCCCGGGCGTCTTCGATTTCAGCGTTTCGGTCATTGTGTTGTGCATGGTCATCCTCGGCGGGTTGGGCAATATGGTCGGCGTCATCATCGGCGGCATCTTGATCATGGGAACTGATCGCCTGTTCCTGCCGCAAATGGCCACTCTGCTTAAAGGCTTCATGACCGCCACCGTTCTGCCGAACGTCAGCCACCCCGCCCTGCGCGACTTTCTCACGTTCAGTCTCGACCCCATCCAGTTCCGCTTGATGTTGTTCGGATTGGTGCTGGTTATAATGATGATCGTGCGGCCCGAAGGCTTGGTGCCAAGCGCGGAACGCCGGGCGGAATTGCACGCCGGCGACGAAGCCGCCGGCGCGCCGCCGCTGGAAGCGGAAGTCGCCGCCCACTGACGCCCACGCGAAGCGTCCCACACTCCCATACTCACTATGTCTTTACTACAAGCAACCAAAGTCACTCAAACCTTCGGCGGCCTCACAGCCGTCAATGCCGTAGACTTCGTCATCGAGAAAGGCATGATCGCCGGGCTCATCGGCCCGAACGGCGCCGGCAAGACGACGTTCTTCAATGACATTACCGGCGTCTACCAGCCCACCGGCGGCGCGCTCGTGTTCGACGGCAACAACTTGATCGGCCGGAAGCCGCACGACATCACCGCGCTGGGTATCGCCCGCACCTTTCAAAACATCCGCCTGTTTGCCAATATGACGGCGCTGGAAAATGTCATGGTAGGCAGCCAGGTGCGCATGCACAGCGGATTGCTGGGCGGGTCGCCGCTGGCGAAACTGCCGCGCCGGGTCCAAGCATTGTGGTTCGGCGCCGGCGCGGTAATGATCTTGCTGTCCGTGCCGATCTACTTCGCGACGCAGTCGGTGTTCCTGCCTTATGCGCTGGTCATCGCCGGCCTGCTCAGCGCCGTGATTAGCGCTATGTTGCTCTCCAATTTGATTGACGGTTTATTCGGCGCTATTTTTGCCGCCAAACCGGTCATCACCGAAGAAAAAGCCGCGCATGACAAAGCGCTCGACTTGCTCGATTACGTGGGCCTGGGGCGGAGAGAGGCTCATACAACCGCCAAGAACCTGCCTTACGGCTTGCAACGGCGGCTGGAAATTGCCCGGGCGCTGGCGACCGACCCTAAACTGCTTCTGCTCGACGAGCCGACCGCCGGTATGAATCCCGCCGAAACACGCGACCTCACCTCCTTTATCCGCCGCCTGCGTGACGAGCGCGGCCTCACCGTTCTGTTGATCGAGCACGATATGCGTGTCGTCATGGGCATTTCGGATCGGGTGACCGTGTTGGATCACGGTGAAAAGATCGCCGAGGGCACCCCGGCAGAAGTGCAGAAAAATCCGCTGGTCATCGAAGCGTACCTGGGGAAAGGCAGTGTCGGAAAATAAAATATGCTCGAACTCAAGGACGTTCACACCTACTACGGCAACATTCACGCCCTCAAAGGCATCTCGCTCACCGTCGACGACGGCGAGATCGTCACCCTGATCGGCTCGAACGGCGCGGGCAAAACCACCACCCTGCGCACCATTCAGGGTCTGATCCGCCCGCGCCACGGCACGATCACGCTGAACGGCGAAGACCTCACGAAGGTCCCGGCGCACGAGATCACGAGCAAGGGCGTGTCGCAGTCGCCCGAAGGCCGCTTGATCTTCCCGCGCATGACGGTGAAGGAAAACCTGGAGATGGGCGCGTTCGCCCGTAAGGATAAAGACGGCATCAAGCGCGATATGGAACGCGTCTTTACGGTTTTCCCGCGCCTCAAGGAGCGCATCAGCCAAAAAGGCGGCACACTCTCCGGCGGCGAGCAGCAAATGCTGGCTATGGGCCGCGCACTCATGGCAAACCCACGCGTGCTGCTGTTGGACGAACCCTCGATGGGCCTGTCGCCAATTCTGGTGGAGCAGATATTCAAGATCATCAGCGAACTGCACGCGCAAGGCACGACAATCTTGCTCGTCGAACAGAATGCCCGCATGGCGCTGTCCATTGCCAGCCGCGGTTACGTGCTGCAAACCGGCGAAATCCGTTTGCAGGGTCCGGCCGCCAGACTCCGCGACGACGAGGATGTGCGCAAGACGTATCTGGGCGAACACTAAATCCGCTCGCGTCAATGAACAATGAGACAATGAACAACTCGCGCCGTTGTACATTATTTCATTCTTCATTGTTCATTGAATAAATGCTCCTCCTCTCCGCCTCCGATGTCCGCCGCGCCCTGCCCATGCGCGCCGCCATCGACTCGCAAAAGCAAGCCTTCGCCGCCCTCGCCACCGGCAACGCCGCCCTGCCCCTCCGCACCGCCGTGCCCGTCGCGGCCCAAAACGCCGCGTCGCTCTTCATGCCCGCTCGCGTCGGCCACGACCTCGGCGCAAAAATCGTTTCCGTATTTCCGAACAACCCGGCGCGCGGCCTGCCCATGATCCACGGCGTGGTGATCCTGATCGACTCGGACACCGGCCGGCCGCTCGCCTTGATGGACGCCACCTACCTCACCGCCCTGCGCACCGGCGCGGGCGCGGGGGCCGCCACCGAACTGCTCGCCCGCCCGGACTCGGCCATCGCTGCCATCATCGGCGCGGGCGCGCAGGCCCGCACGCAATTGCTGGCCGTGTGTGAAGCCCGCCCCATTCGCCGCGCGTATGTTTATAGCCGCTCCGCGGATCACGTGCACTCGTTCATTGCCGACATGCAGCCGATGGTGGCCGGGGAACTGGTAGCCGCTTCCTCCCCCGCTGAAGCCGTTTCACAAGCCGACGTGATCTGCGCCGCCACCACCTCCACAATTCCCGTATTCGATGGAAACAGCCTCAAACGCGGCGCGCACATCAACGGCATAGGCTCGTACAGGCTGGACATGGTTGAGGTGGACGCCGAAACCGTGCGCCGCGCGGGCCGGGTATTTGTGGACACCCGCGACTCCGCCCTTGCCGAAGCGGGCGACCTCGCCGGCCCGCTGCGCGACGGCCTCCTTGCCGAAGCCGACCTCATCGAAATCGGGCTCGTGGCCTCGGGCCGGCATCCGGGCCGCGTCTCCACCGATGAGGTCACCTTCTTCAAATCCTGCGGCGTGGCGGTGCAGGATGTATCCGCCGGAGGCGCAGTGCTGCGCCGGGCCAGAGCGCTCGGGCTGGGAACGGAAGTCGAAGTATGAATACCCAATACTCAATACCCAATACCGAATATCTTGAGCATTGCTCATTGTTCATTGTTTCATTGTTCATTCCATGAGTCATCTGCCCTCAACCGCGACCGTTATCGTCATCGGCGGCGGCGTGATGGGCGCCAGCACCGCCTACCACCTCGCCAGGCGCGGCGTCAAAAACATCGTATTGCTTGAAAGAGAAAGCTTCTTTGGCCTCGGAGCCACGGGCCGCTGCGCGGGCGGCGTGCGCCACCAATTCGCCACGGCGGTCAATATCAAGCTCTCCATTAAGAGCCTCCGCATGTTGGACGAACTCGAAGCCGAAACCGGACAGCCCGCCCTCATCCGCCGGTGCGGCTACCTGTTCGTGCTGAACACGCCCGCCGACGTGGCGCAGTTTGAGAAGAACGCAGCCCTGCAGCAGTCGCTCGGGGTGCGAACCCAATGGCTCTCCGGCGACGACGTGCGGAAGATGATCCCGCTCTGCCGCTTCCCCGACGCGCTGGCCGGAACGTTCTGCCCGGACGACGGCATGGCCGACCCTAACAGCGTGGTCATGAGCTACATCAGCGCCGCCCGGCGGCTGGGCGCAGCCTGCCTCACCGATGTGGACGTGACCGGCATCCGCGTCACGGGCGGCAAAGTGTCCGCCGTGGAAACGTCACAGGGAACCATCGGCACTGAGGCCGTGGTCAACGCCGCCGGGCCGTGGAGCGCGCCCATTGGCTCAATGGCCGGGGCGCCGATCCCGGTGTCTCCCCTCCGCCGCCAGTGGCTCACCACCACCCCTCTGCCCGAGCTGCCGCCGGATTTCCCCTTCGTCATCGACTTCGGCCAAAGCCTGTACTTTCACCGCGAGGGCGAAGGGCTGCTCACCGGCATGTCCAACAACAACGAGCGCGTGGGCTTCGACCAGAGCGTGGACCCGGCGTGGGAACTGACTCACATGGAAGCCGCTGTTGCGCGCATGCCGCTGCTGGAGCGGGCGGGCGTGGCTTCGCGCTGGGCCGGGCTGTACGAAGTGACCCCCGATGCCCACCCCATCATCGGCCCGTCGCCGGTGGAAGGCTTCTACCTCCTCACCGGATTCTCCGGCCACGGGTTCATGCACGGCCCCATCTGCGGCAAGCTCATGGCCGAAATCATCGTGGATGGCCGGGCCACTTCCGTGGACATTTCGTCGCTGGGCTACAACCGCTTCGCCGAAGGCAAAGGGAACAAAGAATATAACGTCGTCTGATGCTCCTCACGACGACTATTGAAAGAGATCATGCGCTGCGAAATCATCGCCATCGGCTCTGAACTGCTCCTCGGCGCGATCGTAGACACCAACTCTCCGCACATTGCCGGCCGTTTGCACACCATCGGGCTGGAACTGCTTTACACCTCCGCCGTGGGCGATCACGAAGCCCGCATCGCCGACAGCATCCGCCTGGCCATGAGCCGCTCCGAGGTGGTGATTACCACCGGCGGCCTCGGCCCTACCGTGGACGACATGACTCGCGAGGCGGTGGCCCGGGCCACGGGCCGCGCCCTCATCTTCGACGAGGCGCTGCTGGGGCAAATTGAGCAACGCTTCCTGCGCTGGGGGCGCACGATGACCGAGAACAACCGGCGGCAAGCCTTCCGGCCCGAGGGATCCGCCGTCATTGAAAACCCGGTGGGCACCGCGCCATCCTTCATCGTGGATACGGGCCGCAGCGTCGTCATCTCGCTGCCCGGCGTGCCGCGCGAAATGGAATACCTGCTCGACAGCGCGGTGCTGCCCTACTTGCGCCGGCGGTTCAGTCTCACCGGCATCATCAAAAGTCGCACGCTGCACGTCTCCGGTTTGGGCGAGAGCGTGGTTGATCAGCAAGTGGGCGATCTGGAAAAACTTGAAAACCCGACCGTGGGCCTCAACGCCCACTCCGGAGTGGTGGATATTCGCATCACCGCCCGCGCCGACTCGGAGGCCGAAGCCGACCGTTTGAACGCCGAGGTGGAACGCGCTGCCCGCGAAAAGCTGGGCGACGCGGTGTTTGGCGCAGACGCCGACACGCTGGAGGGGGTGACCCTGGCTCGGCTGGCCGGGCGTGGCGAACAGGTGGCCGTGGTTGAAATCGGCACACTGGGGCGGCTGTCCGGGCGGCTGGCGCAGGCCGATAACGGGCGGGGCACGTTCCGGGGCGGTCAAACCAAACCTGCGCTCGACCCCGGCGCGGATGCGCAAACGCTGGCCCGTGACGCGGCAGAGCAATTCGGCGCAGCCTGCGGGCTGGCCTGCGTGGTGCGGGCGCAGAATAACACCGTTGAAGTATCCGTGGGGCTGTGGCGCGCCGGAAAAGCCGGACGGTGGGCGCGGGGCTTTGGCGGCCATCCCGGGCTGGCCCCGGAGTGGGCCGCTAATATGGCGCTGGACGCGCTGCGTAAGGCGCTGGCAGGTTAATGCAAAAACGGGCAGCAGCTCTTTGGCCGCCGCCCGTTCAAGGCACAGCATGCTCCGCGAAGGAGCTATTTCTTCATGCGAGTATCGACGTAGTTAATCGCTTCGCCGACGGACGTGATTTTCTGCGCGTCCTCATCAGAAATCTCGCTGCCGAACTCTTCCTCAAACGCCATAATCAATTCAACCAGATCCAGCGAATCCGCCTCGAGGTCTTCGCGGAATTTCTTCTCCGGCGTCACATCCTCGGCCTTGACGCCAAGCAAATTGACGATGATTTTGGTAATCCGTTCCTGCGTATCTGACATTGAAGTCCTCCTGGTTAAGTTAGTGGGCAAGTTTACCCAATTGTATAGGGGCGGCAAGGGCTGTCAAGGGACACGTGCGCCATTTGATTGACAAGCCTTTGTCGCACTGGTAACATGGCCGCCGCTCACCTTCACGGTATTGGAACACCATCTTATGGCCGAAGTTACGGGCACGCCCTCCCGCAAGGACGATCACATCCGAATAAACCTTGAGGAGGATGTGCAGTTTCACGGCCTCACCACCGGGCTGGAGCGCTACCGCTTCGCGCACACCGCGTTGCCCGAACTCAACCTGGCCGACATCTCGCCGGGTTTGACCCTGTTCGGCAAACCCCTTGCCGCCCCGCTGCTCATTTCTTCGATGACCGGTGGCACGCCGCGCGCCGGTCAGATCAACCGCGCCCTGGCCGCCGCGGCTCAGGCTACCGGCATTGCCATGGGCCTCGGCTCCATGCGCGCCGCCATCGAGCACCCCCACACCGCCGACACTTTTCACGTTCGCACTACCGCCCCCGACATTCTGCTTTTCGCCAACCTGGGCGCGGTGCAATTCAACTACGGCTACGGAATCGATCAGTGCCGCCGCGCCCTCGAAATTGCCGCAGCCGATGCCCTCATTCTGCATTTCAACGCTCTGCAAGAGGCCGTGCAGCCGGAGGGCGACACGAACTTCGCCGGACTGCTGGCCAGGGTCGAAGCCGTATGCAATGCTCTGGCCGCCGACGGCGTCCCGGTGATCGCCAAAGAAGTGGGCTGGGGATTTTCGAAGGCCGATGCGCGGCGGCTGGCCCAAGCCGGGGTGAGCGCCATTGACGTGGCCGGAGCGGGCGGCACGTCGTGGAGCCAGGTGGAGATGCACCGTGCTCCCACCCCCTCCCATGCTCGCGTGGCCGCATCGTTCATTCAGTGGGGCATCCCCACCACCGACGCGATCGCCAACGTCCGCGAGGCCGCCCCCTCACTGCCGGTGTTTGCCTCCGGCGGTTTGCGCAACGGCCTCGACATCGCCAAATGCATTGCCCTCGGCGCCACCCTGGGCGGCATGGCCGGGCCATTCCTCAAAGCCGCCGACCGGGGCGTCGACGCCGTGGTGGAAACCATCAACGAAGTTGTGCGCGAGATTCGCATCGTCATGTTCGCCACCGGCGCAAAAGACCTCGCCGCGCTGCAAGCAACCCCGTTAACAGTGGTCAGTGGATAGTGGGCAGGGGCCAGGAGTCAGAAGTCAGAAGTCGGGCGTCAACATTCATCATTCATCGTTCCGCATTCATCGTTTCAAACATGCTCTCCGCCTTACTCGCCACCCTCTCCCCCGCCCTCGACGCCGAACTGCGGGCCGCGCTCGACTTTTGCCTGCCGCCGCCGGACGATTACGCCCGTATGCTCTACTATCACATGGGCTGGATCGACGAGGGCCAGCCCGCGCTCGTCGCCGGTAAACGCACCCGCCCTATGCTCACGCTGCTGTGTGCCGCGGCCGGCGGCGGCGACTGGACTCATGCCCTGCCCTTTGCCGCCGCGGTGGAACTGATCCACAACTTCTCGCTGGTGCATGACGACATACAGGATGAAAGCCCGTTGCGCCGGGGGCGAGCCACCGTGTGGAAACTGTGGGGCAAGCCCCAGGCCATCAACGCCGGCGACGCC